>JAAYKD010000065.1 GCA_012522585.1 Bacillota bacterium
AGCTCTGATCGACGAAGGTGACGAAGTCATCTTACCCACCCCTTGCTGGGTCAGCTATACCGAGCAAATCAAACTTTTAGGTGGCGTCCCTGTATTCGTTGAAGCTAAAGAAGAAAATGGTTTCGTTATGACAGCTGATCAATTTGAAGCTGCCATCACTCCTAAATCTAAAGTTTTAATGCTGAACTCACCCTCTAATCCCACTGGTGGAGTTTACACAGCCGAAAATCTAAAAGGCATTGCCGATCTCTGCGTCAAACATGGTATCTATGTTATCGCCGACGAAATTTATGCTTCGCTTTTATATGACGGTTTAAAATTTGTTTCCATCACAGAATTTGGTGATGAAATCAAAGACTTAACAATCGTGGTCAACGGAGTTTCTAAAAGCTACGCCATGACCGGTTGGAGAATTGGCTACACAGCCTCGACAGTCGAATTAGCCAAAATCATGGGCGATATTCAAAGTCATATGACCTCTAACGCTGGCAACATCTCTCAAAAAGCTGCTGTTATGGCTTTAAACGGACCTCAAGATTCCATCGAAGCTATGCGTGTTGAGTTTGAAAAACGCCGTAACTACATGGTTGAAAAAGTTAACTCCATTCCTGGCTTGTCTTGCAACAACCCCGGCGGAGCCTTCTATGTGTTTGCCAACATCACCAATTTCTTCGGTAAAACCATCCGTGGTATAAAAATCAATAACGGCACAGATCTCTGTAATGTTATTTTAGAAGAAGCTAAAGTTGCCGTAGTTCCCGGCATCGCTTTCGAAGCCGAGGGCTTCATGCGCTTCTCCTATGCCAACAGCATGGAAAATATCATTGAAGGTTTAAATAGAGTCGAAGCTTTATTAAAAGAAGCCGTCTAAAAATTAACTAAATAAAAAATCCCCTCGTTTTTAACGGGGGGATTTTTTTATTTGCTGTTTTTGCTTTCCTATCAGGCAGATCTCATCAGCTGTTTAACTGTTTACTTTCTGCCAGTCCAGGGCCAATGTAATTTGTTTATCAGGTTGCTTTGAAAATTCTATGTTCAAATCTCTGAGCTGGCGTAAAACTGAGATTGCCAATGATGGTCTAAGAGTTGTGTTGTTGATATTTACTTGTCCAATTGGGGTTGGAGGTCAAGACCGCCGCTTAAGCCGGCATTCAAATCTTTGAGCTGGCGTAAAACTATAATGGCCAAGGGCAAGCCTAAGAATAAGGACAGTAAATCAGCCGTGGCTTGGGCTGTGGCCAAGCCCATGACTCCGTAGGCTTTAGACAGTATGGCGACTGCCGGTATGAAGAAGATGCCCTGTCAGGACAAACTCAAGACGGCAGCTCCCATGGCCTTGCCTAAACCAGCGTAGGTCATATTGACAACCATGACCCAAGCTTGGATGGGCATGACGGCACATTGTAAGCGCAGGGCATAGACACCGATTCTGATAGTCTCCGGGTTGTCGGTAAAGACACCAATTAAATTGGGGGCAAAGATCCCGGCAAATAAGGCCAAGATGGAAACCCCTGAGACCCCCACAATGGATGAGAATTTAAAGGCTTCCAGCACCCTGTCATAGCGCTTGGCTCCCCAATTGAAACCTGCAACAGGTTGATAGCCTTGGCCAAACCCTAAGATGGCTGAAGTGATGAACATCATGATTCGGTTGACTACTGAAATAGCGGCTAAAGCAGCCGGTGAGAAGCCACTGGCTAAATTGTTGGTGATAATTTGAGCCAAGGTCATCAAACCAGAGCGGAAGAAGGTAGGTGCTCCCATTTTGGAGATTTCCTGTGCAATATCCTTAGTATAGCCGAATTTCTTCCAACTTATATGCAAAAGGGTATGACCCCGCCAGTAAGGGGAGAGTAAAATCAAAAAGCTGACTACCTTTGAAATAGCTGTGGCAATAGCCGCACCGGCGACTCCCCAGTTGAAGACGAAGATGAAGAGCGGGTCTAAGAAGATATTTAAAATAGCCCCTGAAACCATGCCGATCATGGAGAAGGTGGCACTGCCCTCGGCTCGCAAACACTGGTTCATGACAAAGGAGGATGTCATGAAGGGGGCAGCATAGAGCATAAAGCTGGCATAATCCTTACCATATTTGATGACCAAGGGGTCTTTGGCTCCTAAGAAGCGAACCAAGGGGTCCATGAAGGTCAAACCAAAAATCATCATCAGGCTGCCAGTAATTATGGCAGAGAAAAAGGCTGTAGATAAAACTCGGCTAGCTTGTTCATCTTTGTTAGCTCCTAAAAGCCTGGCTATATAGCTGTTGGCCCCGATTGCCAAAGCCGAACCGGCCATTTGGATAAAGCTCTGTAAAGAAGCATTGATACCGACGGCACCCGTTGCTTCGATTCCTAAAGAGCTGACAAAATAAGTATCCGCCATATTATACATAGACATGATCAACATGCTGACCATAGTGGGAATAGCCATTTGGGGAATGACTTTAGCTATTGGTGTGGTCAGCATCATGTTGCGCCTTTGTTCTTGGCGGGATGTTTTACTATCCATAGACAGACAGTCCTTTCGATTTAGAATGAAAAAAAGAGGGAATTAAACTGGCCTAAAAACGGATTTAATCCTAGAGAAATACAACGAAGCGGGAAAAATTCCCGCTTCGTTAAATTTTATTAAGTTTATTATATTTGTAGAGTAAATTTTGTCAAGACTTTCTACAGTTAGTGACATATTCTCTGTCTGCACAGGGTGAGCCTAAGAAGCGTAAGCTTAGATATTTTTCTATGCTGTGGTTGCAGCCCAGACATACCATTCCAAACTTAGATGCTTCTGTGCTAAGGATCAAGCTAAAACTTTAATCCTAAGGCTTAAATGCCTCTTAACTATGGATTGACCCAAGGCTAAGGCTTTAGATCTTTCTTTGCCAGGGCTCCAACCAGGTTTTTCTATCCCAAGCTTTGACGCCGTTGACCCAAGTTTCTAAGACGCTGCTGCGCAAAGATAGGGGATGGCCATCGTAGACGGCAAAGTCGGCGTCTTTACCTACGGCTAATGAGCCCAGGCGGTCTTCTAAACCGATGAGCTTAGCACCGTTGATGGTCACTGATTTGAAGGTTCCTTCTTCTGAGAGGCCTTCGCGCCAGGCTAATGAGCCGGCTAAGCGCAGAAGCTCAATAGCTAAGACTGAAGCATCTGTGGTCAAGGCGAAGGTAATACCCGCATCTTCCAAGACTTTGGCTGTGTTATAGCCTTTGGCATGGACTTCCTGTTTGCTTCTTGAGCCCATGGTGGGGCCTAAGGTGCACATGATTTTGCGTTTGGCTATTTCTTCGGCGATCAGGTGACCGGAAGTTGTATGCTCTAAGATGACGATGATATTGAATTCATCACCAATGCGCATGGCTGTCATCATGTCGTCGGATCTGTGGGCATGAACACGACAGGGCACTTCTCGTTTCAGCAAAGGAATCAAGGGTTCCAATTCCATATTGATTTTGAAATCCTTACCTTCTTGAGCAGCTTTTTCTTTTTTCTCCATATATTCTTGAGCTTTAAAGAGAGCGTTTCTTAAAACTGCTGCTGAGCCCATTCTGGTTTTGGGAATAGCACCGGTTGAGCCGATGGCTCTTTTGGGGTTCTCGCCTAAAGCCATTTTGACGCCACTGTTGCGCACGATGACCAGATCTTCGCGAGTTCTGGTTTTACCGTGCATCTTGGCAACAAAACCGGTTCCGGTGATGATTTTGCCACTACCGGGTAAAATATTGGCGGTTGTTACGCCTCCTGCCAAAGCATCGTCTAGATGGCGATGTTTGGGGTCGAAATGATAATAATAATCGGCAGCAGGAACGCAAGCTCTACCTAAACCCCCACCGGAGCCTCCGCTCTCGTAGGCGTCTTCAGCCTGATTCCAATCGTGGGCGATCAGGTGACTGTGGGCTTCCACCATACCGGGCATGATGTTGTTGCTGCCAAAATCGACTAGCGTATAATCGGAAGGAACATCGATGTTTTGGCCAATTGCTACGATTTTATCGTTTTCAACCAGCATGATGCCATTTTTTAGCAGGCCTGCTTGATCAACTGTGTAAATTTTTTCGGCTGTAAAGG
>JAAYKD010000066.1 GCA_012522585.1 Bacillota bacterium
GACAGTCCCCGTTTTGCAAAGCTTCTATAGAAGCATACTTTGTATGCTGGTACTTGCTTGATTTCTAGGTAGTAGAGCGGAATCGGTCCTTTAAATACAACGTATTGCTAATACGTGCTTTTTAAATCTCTAAATAGTTGCTCCAGCATGCAAATCGGGGACAGTCCCCGTTTTGCAAAGCCTCTATAGAAGTTTCTAATGAATTTTACAAAAATAATTGGTGGTGAAGTAATGGGCAGAATGTCAAACGCATACTTGGTGTATGTCATACTTGTTGCGCTCATCGTGACGGGTGTCTCTTTTTCCAGATATGCTGTCATTACCGATCCTGATTATTTCGATGATGTGGCCAATCCGATCATCCTTTATGTAGGTAAAGATGCCACTTTCAACGACGAAAGTGTTGGTGCAAGCCCCTCTGGGATGACCTTTAGCGATGTTAAGCCTGGCGACAAGTTGATCTACCATTTTGATATTCGCAATTTCAATGGTGACGAAGAAATCAACAATGTGATGTTGCGCTACCGTATAGAAACAGATGTCTCGCCTCTAGGCGACATCCCTTTCGAAAAGAAACTAACCCCTAATGGTAACTTCGCCAACGACCCATCTGGCTGGTCAATTTTAGGGATAAATCAAAAGATCGTTCACGGTTATACCCTGACCATTGAGTGGCAAGGCGATCCAGATGGCGATTATGGCCAAGAAGAACAAACCGTTCTTCTCATTATCAACTCCGAACAGCTACCGTAATTTGGTTGCTCATGCAAAACCGGGACAGTCCCCGATTTGCATTATAAGGAACTTAGGCAAACGAAGTTGCCGGTTCCGTAATTCCGGTATGTGCTGAAAAATCATGCTGGAGTAAACAAACGAACAACTTTTATGTAAGCTTTTGCTTGAGCTGACAATTTAATCATTTTCGAATTTTCATAAATTCCCCAATAAAAATAGCCGAGAAACGTTATGCTTCTCGGCTATTTTTTGTTTCGTGCTTTTAATTATTGTTGGTCCTATCGCGGTGATTTATAGCAAACATTCGATAATTTCTATTTTTACTACTTTTCAATAGGATTATAGCCCTAAATATACTACTTTTCAATAGTTTATCCTCGCCAAATCCCTACTTTGCAAAGAAACGACAAAGATATGCGAAACTGGGACTGTCCCGGTTTTGCATCTGCTATACAGTTTCTACATATGCTCCAGCTTGATGCCTTTGGCACAAGCCGGAGTTGCGGAACCGGCACGTTGTGCCTAGGTTCCTTATAACTGTCCCGGTTTTGCATGGTTGACCGGAGTAGCTCCACTCACCCATCATCTTTTGAAAAACATTATGTTATAGATTGGCATGTAAATTATGTTTCCTTTTTCGCTGATTACTCGTTCGTTCGATAACACATAAGCTTTTTTAACATTGTAATCTTTGTTCTTGAGCAAATTGTTCAAAGCACTGTGCACTGTGTAATCTTTCCCTGATTTTACTTCGATTGGCACTGCCGACAAAGTTTCATAGTCATCGATCAAATAATCGACCTCGCCTCGGTTGCGATTATCGTAATAAAATAGTTTAAAGTCGTGGGCAATCAACTCACTGGCTACAACAGTTTCGTAAACAGAGCCCAGGTTTATGCTTTTTTCATCATCCAAAATCGCCCTTATATTATTTCCATATAGAAGACTGGTGAGTATGCCCACATCATTCAAATACAGCTTTAGCAAATTTTTTCCGCTTGACTCAATTAAAGGGAAGACAGGGTTGGCCACAGCCTGAACAGCCAAGGCGACGCCGGCCCCAATCAAATATTCAAATTCATCTTGATAATCTTTAAAGCCTTTGCCTTTTTTGTTCTCGATTGCTTTGGCTACGACTCTTTTCTTTTTGTTTTCCATGTTAGATGGTATTAATCCGAAGACTCGCCTTATTTTCAGTTTCTTTTCCAGATCATATTTGCTGGCATCGGCTGCGTAATATTCGTGTATTTCTCTTTGAATTTCCCGCACAGTGTTTATGTTTTTGTCTTCAATAAAAGCATTCACAGCATCGGGCATGCCTCCTACTAGCAGATATTTTTTAAATAAATCCATCAGTCTGTTGTGAGTTGGCTCATCTAAGGTTTCTTTTGCTGCAAACTTCTTCTGTAAAGTATCGATGGCCATTTCGTTGAAACCATTGGCATATAAAAATTCTTCGAAGTCTAGTGGAAACATTCGTATCTTGCGGATGCTACCCATCGGTATAGAAGAAGTTTCAGCTAGCGTGACTCCTAAAAGAGAACCACTGGCAATGTATGTGAATCTATCATCTTGAGCCAAGAATTTCAGTAAAGTCAAAAGGTGAGGGTAGGCCTGTATTTCGTCTAGGAATATTAGCGTGTTAGTTTTTTCTTTCATCTTGCTGCCAGCTAACATGCTTACCTGGAGATAGAAATCTTCTGTTGTTCTTACATTGGCAAATAATCCTTGGCCTAAGGAATCTTCAATTAGGTTGATTTCAATGAAGTTTTCAAACAGCTTCATACCAACATGGCGAACTATAAAGGTTTTGCCAACTTGCCTAGCACCGTCTATTAAAAGAATTCTTTTCTGATCAGTTTTAAGATGTTCTTCAATAACCGATTCTACCTTGCGAAACAGCATAAAATCACCCCTTCCTACTTTTCAATAGAATTATACCACCAAATCACCTACTTTTCAATAAGAATACTTGGTTTTTTTACTACCTTTCAATAAATCTCTGAGTCATGCAAATCGGGGACAGTTATAAGGAACTTAAGCAAACGAAGTTTGCCGGTTCCGTAACTCCGGTATGTGCTGAAAGCATCATGCTGGAGCAAGCAATTTCTATAGAAGCTTTGCAAATCCGGGACTGTCCCGGATTTGCATGAAGGGAATCTCAAACTGAGGGATTTCTTTACAAAGAATCTTCAAACAAAAAACAGCCAAGAAACGTTTTGCTTCTCGGCTTTTTTTATTCAGCTGTTTTTGTTAGGTTATTACTTAAGCTTAAAAGCTAATAGTGTTTAAAATCCTCTAATGGATGAAACTTCTATAGAAGGCATGCAAAACAGGGACTGTTATAAGGAACTTAGGCAAACGAAGTTTGCCGGTTCCGCAACTCAGGCATGTGCTGTTAGCACCATGCTTGAGCATCATACTGGAGCGTGGCTTAATCTACCTGTTCCGCAGTCTCCGCTTGTTCCGCAGTCTCTGCAGCCTCTACAATATCTGCAGCTTCCAGCGTCAGTTGTTCGTCTTGGGCGGGTTGGAGGCCCATTCTTTCTAGGAATTGTTCGCCAGTGATGGTTTCTTCTTCTAATAAGAATTCGGTTAGTTCATCAAGTTTATCTCGATTATCTCGCAGTATTTGCCTTGCTTTTTCGTGGCAGTCGTTGATGATCTGCTTTACTTCTTCGTCAATTTGCGATGCAGTTTGAGCCGAGCAAGCGAGGGAGCTGTCTCCGCCCAAATAGGGGTTGGTCGCAGTTTCTAGGGCCATCATGCCAAAGTTGTCGCTCATCCCGAGGCGGGTGACCATGGCTCGAGCCAATCGCGTCGCCTGTTCAATATCGTTGGCGGCTCCAGATGTAATCTCGTTGTAAACAATTTCTTCGGCTGCTCTGCCGCCGGTCAAGACGGTTATCCTGGCCAAGGTGTCGGTGCGGCTGATCAGCACTTGCTCTTCTTCCGGCAACTGCATGGTGTAGCCCAATGCTCCGGATGTTCGCGGCACAATGGTTATCTTGTGCACCAACTGTTTTTCGTCGGCAAAAGCCGCTACAATGGCGTGGCCGATTTCGTGGGTGGCGATTATCGCTTTTTCCTTAGGTGAAATCACTGCACTCTTGCGCTCTTCGCCGGCTAAGGTTGTTTCCACGGCTTCTTCCAAATCGCCTTGGGTTACAAAGTCGCGGCCCTGTCTGACCGTGCGAAGGGCAGCTTCGTTGACAATATTGGCTAAATCGGCACCGGATGCGCCCGAAGTAGCTCTGGCAATGGAAGAAAGGTCGATGCCTTCTTCTGATTTGACTCTGCGTAAATGCACTTGCAAGATGGCTTCTCTGCCGTTTAAATCGGGTAGCTCTACCGGAACCCGCCTGTCGAAGCGGCCCGGTCTTAGCAGGGCTCTGTCCAATATCTCCGGTCGGTTGGTTGCCGCCAAGATGATGACACCCTTAGAGGTGTCAAACCCGTCCATTTCCGAGAGCAGCTGGTTCAAGGTCTGTTCTCTTTCATCGTTGCCGCCAAAACCAAAGCCGTCTCGGCGCTTTCCGATTGTGTCTATTTCATCGATAAAAACTATGCAAGGTGCCTTTTCCTGTGCTTGTTTAAACAAATCTCGCACTCGGGCAGCGCCCATTCCCACGAACATCTCGACAAATTCGCTACCTGTTATGGAAAAGAAGGGCACGCCCGCTTCTCCGGCAACAGCTTTGGCCATCAGGGTTTTTCCTGTGCCGGGAGGGCCGACCAAAAGCACACCCTTGGGCACTCTGGCCCCGACTCTGGCGTATTTGTTAGGGTTATGCAAGAAGTCTACCACTTCGCAAAGGGAATCTTTCGCTTCTTCTTGCCCGGCCACGTCGGCAAAGGTGATGCCGGTTTGGGCTTCCACGTAGATTTTGGCGTTGCTCTTGGCAAAAGACATGGCACCGCCGCCCATTCGCTTGGTCATCTGCCTCGAGAGAATTTGCCCTAAAGCGATGAATATGGCAATGGGCAAAACCCAACTGACGATAAAGTTGACGATGGGGGAGGCTTCTTGGGGTATTTCGCTATAGAAAACGATGTTTTTGTTCTTGCTCAGGCGTTCAACCAGGCCCGGGTCATGAATATAGCCCGTCTCGTAGAGGGGCTTTTTGCTACCCGCTTCTTCTATGCCTTCAATATAGATGCGGTTTTCTTCCAGCTTGACCACACTTATTTTGTCTTCGCCCAGCAATTGCAAAAAGGTGCTGTATTCTATCGTTTCAACCTGCACCTTCATAATATAAGGCATGACGAACAAGTTGAAAACAAACATTGCTAAGAGCACAATCATGTAGTAAAACATGATTGGCCTTTTCGGTTTGGGAATGCGAGGTTTCATATTTTAATTCCTTTCTAAACTGAGGCTTTTATTACAATTTTGTGCCTTGAGGCGTTTATTCTATTTCGCTAACTACCTTCTTTTTACCTGCTTTATTTGTGATATCTTGGGTCAGATTGAGCTCTTTTCTTTGTAAAAAAGGGAAATTCAAGGTAAAATATTGCAAGCTAAGCATTTTTCAGGCAGGAAAGCTCAAAGGCCAAACAGAAGTTCTTTTTTATAATCAAATTTAGAAGTTTAGAGGGTTGTTAATGAAAAACAGACGCGAGAGCAGAGATTCAAAATCCAGTTCAAATAAAAATAGAGTAAATCCAACAAGAGAAAGAGCAAAAAGAAAAGTTGCGAAAAAGCCTTTGTCTCAAAGAAGATTCGAGAAAGGCCCCAGCGATTCCAATAAAAAACCTCAAAGAAGGCCAAGGCCAGCTAGCCTGAGAGAGCCAAGGCCCGACCAAGCTCAAGCAAATACTGCTTGGAGCAGCCCGGCTAAGTGGTACGACAATTTAGTCGGCCAAGAGGGCAGCGAGTATCACCGCCAAGTCGTTTTGCCCGGGGTAGAGCGGCTGATTAAAAACGCTTTTGGCCAAATCGAAGGTTTGAAGATTGCCGATTTGGCCTGTGGCCAAGGGGTTTTGTGTCGTCGTTTGGCTAAGGGCGGAGCCGAGGTGCTAGGCCTCGATTTAGCCCCAGAATTGATCGTTAAAGCTGAAGAATACAACAAGGGCTTAACTCACAAACCCCAATACAAAGTCATGGATATCACTCAGTTAGTCGATTTGGAGGGCAATTTTGTTCCCCAGCTAGAGCCTAATTCTTTCGATGTAATCACTTTGGTTTTAGCTTTGCAAAACATCGATTACATCACCGCTTTGTGGCGGGGCGTCAGCGGTTTGCTCCAGCCTGATGGGGTTTTCATTGCAGTCATGATGCATCCTTATTATCGCATACCCCAGCATTCCGATTGGCTCTTGCAGCCTAAACAAAAGAGGCAGAGCCGCCTGGTCTGGAATTATCTGAGCAGTAAAGAAATAGATATAGTGATCAACCCGGGCCAAGCCGCTCATGGCGGCGAGCCTGTTTTGGCCAAGCACTTCCATCGCCCCTGGCAAGCCTATATCAACACCATGGCCAACGCCGGTTTGCTGGTCGAACATATGGAAGAGTGGACCAGCCACAAAGAAGAGCAAGAAGGCCGCCACAAGCTGGCCAAAGACACTGCCCGCGACGAAATTCCTTTGTTTCTAGCCTTCCGCTGCCGCAAAGTCGACCCAGACAAACAAAGGCTGAGCATCCAAGAACGCCAATTATTAGAAGAATAAGTAATCTAAAGGCGCCAATGCAAAACCGTGCAAATCGGGGACAGTCCCCAATTTGCATTCCTTCTATAGAAGCTTTGCAAAACCGCGACAGTTATAAGGAACTTAGGCACAACGTGCCGGTTCCGCAACTCCTGCTTGTGCCAAAGGCACTAAGCTGGAGCATGAGCCTCTAAAGCTTTGGTTGCTCAAGCTTTGCAAAACCGGGACAGTCCCCGATTTGCATACGACGAAACATTTTGCCCAAACAGTTTTATTTCCGGAGAAAGAGGTTTTAATAACATGCCTAAAAGCGATTCAAATCAAAACCATAAAAAGGATGCAAAACCGGGACTGTCCCCGATTTGCATAGAAAATTCAAACTCAAAGGAAATAGATGAGAATCTCGAAAACCTGGCTGTTATAGTCGAAGAGGAAGATTTCGAAAAAATTCTTTTTTCTGTTTTGGCTAATCATAGTCCGCCCTTGGCTAGTGTTGGTGTCGATGTGGTAGACATAGCTCGAATTGAAAGAGCTCTAGATGAATGGGGCGTCGATTATATCAAGAAAATGTTCTCCGCAAAAGAATACGAGCAATGGCAAGAAAAAGAAAAGGGTTTAAATGCAGCATCTCTGGCCGGTCGTTGGGCTGCCAAGGAAGCGGTAGTGAAAGCCCTCGGCACAGGCTTCAGTCAGGGCATTACTTGGCGTCAGGTGCAAGTTTTTACCGACGCTAAGGGTCAGCCCTATGTAGAGCTTGAAGGCCAAGCTAAACTGAAATCTGATGAACTTGAAATAAAATCCTTCTTACTCAGCATCACCCACGAAAGCGATAAAGCAGCTGCAGTCGTCATCGCTTCAAAAACATAATACTTATAGAAGCTTTGCAAAACCGGGACAGTCCCCGATTTGTATCTCGGAGACTGCGGAACAAGTAGATCAACCACGCTTCAGTATGATTTTTAAATCTGAGAGTGGAACCGGCACGTTGTGCCTAAGTTCCTTATAACAGTCCCTGATTAGTATTCCTAGATTTGTTTGCTCAAGCATGATGCTTTCAGCACATGCCTGAGTTACGGAACCGGCAAACTTCATTTGCCTAAGTTCCTCATAACAGTCCCCAATTCGCATTCCTTCTATAGAAGCCATGCAAAACCGGGACAGTCCCCGATTTGCATCCTATTTGTATCCATAAAAGAAGAAAAGAGGAATTAATATGCGGCCCACCTGGGCAGAAGTGAATTTAACAGCCTTAGCCGAGAATGTGGCCAAGGTCAAAGATTATATAGGCCCCGATGTCTTGCTCAATTGTGTGGTCAAAGGAGATGCCTATGGCCACGGTGCCAGGCAAATAGCAGCCGCCGCCTTAAATGGTGGCGCCGATAGTTTGAGCGTGGCCACTATTGAAGAGGCTGCTGAGTTACGGTCCAGCGGCATATGCGGGCCGATTCTGGTTTTAGGTTTTGTTCCACCCAAAGACGCCTGGCAGGTGGCCCGAGAAAACCTAACAGCCACCGTGTTTTTGCCCGAGCAAGCCCAAGCTCTGCAGGCAGCGGCAGCTCGTGCCGGCAAAACCATCAAAATCCATTTAAAACTTGACACGGGGATGAGCCGCATCGGCATAGCTGGCAGTGACCAGGATGTTCTTTTTGCTAAAAGCTTAAAAACTTACGAAAACCTAGAATTCGAAGGCCTGTTCAGTCATTTTTCCTTGGCCGAGACAGAAAACCCCAGCTTAGCTCTGCAACAATTACATAAATTCGAAATTTTCAGCGATCAGCTTAAAATATTAGGGGCCTGTCCGCCCGTCTTGCATATGGCCAACACAGCCGCCATCTTCCGTTTCAAAGAAAGCCATTTCAACATGGTGCGCCTAGGGGTCGGCATGTATGGTTCCATGCCAGCTTCGATCATCGAAGACCCGCTGGATCTGCGCCCGGTTATGACTCTCAAAACTTCTATTGTCTATATCAAAGAAGTGGAAAAGGGAAGAGCCATCAGCTACGACGGCACTTGGATAGCTCCCAAAGACAGCCTGATTGGCACCTTGCCCATCGGTTATGCCGACGGATTGAGTCGTTCTTTTGGCAATAAAGCTCAAGTTTGGGTCAGGGGCACCTTGGTGCCGGTGGTCGGGCGAGTTTGTATGGACCAAACCATGATCGATCTGAGCCAAGTTCCTCAGGCTCAAAGTGGCGATGAAGTTATCATTTTCGGCGAGAGTCAACCCAAACGCTCAACCCTCATGTTAGCCGAAGAAGTGGGCGAAATTCCCCATCAAATCACCGCCGTCATCTCCAAAAGAGTCCCCCGCTTCTACAACAACCTAAAATAATGCAAAACCGTGCAAAGCCGGAGCTGCAATGCAAAACCTAGACTGTCTATAAGGAATTTAGGCACACATCGTGTGCAGGTTCCGCAACCCGGTATGTGCTGAAAGCATCAAGCTGAATCATATAATCTAA
>JAAYKD010000067.1 GCA_012522585.1 Bacillota bacterium
AGTTAACACCTAGGGTTTTTTAATAAAAAATATAGGAAGATTTTATAAATTAAATATGAGTAAGATTTCCGGTCCTAGCTTGTAACCTAAGCTTCGGCTTTTTTCTATTCACTTTTTAAATAAGACTTTTACGATAATTTCAGGTTTAAGTTAACACCTAGGATTTTTTAAATAAAAAATATAGGAAGATTTTATAAATTAAATATGTGTTAGATTTCCGGCCCTACCTTGTAACTTAAGCTTCGGCTTTTTTCTAATCTCTTTTGAAATAATACTGTAACGATAATTTCAGATTTAAGTTAGCACCTAGGGTTTTAAAAATCTTCCAATAAGACTATGAACAAATTCGAATTGTGTAATCAAATAAAGCACTTAGAAAAACATTAGCAGGAAAACAAGTTAGCACTTACGAAATAAAGAGGAAGATGAAAGGAGGAATCTCTATGTCAAAACGACCCATAGTAATTGAAGATTTGAAAAAAGTTAAATGGGTATCAGACCCCCAATTTTCCCACGACAGCAGTGAGGTTCTATACGTTTTAAAAGGAGCTCATCCAAGTGAAAAGAGCAAGTATCTGACTCAAATTTGGTCGGTCAAAGAGGATTCCCAACCCAAATTATTGACCGGAGAAAACGAAACAAACTCTACCCCTCGTTGGAGTCCTGATGACAGTCAAATTGCCTTTAATTCATCTCGTTCTGGCAGCAACCAAATTTGGCTTCTACCTCGAGACGAAGGCGAAGCCAGACAGCTGACTAAATTCAAAAGACCCTTGAGTCTGATTGCTTGGAGCCCTGATGGCACCAAACTTTTGGCTTCCAGCAAATGTAAGCCTGAAGATTTTGAAGAAGAAAAGAAAGAAAAAAGCGATGTCAAAGTCATAACCCGCATGCATTACAAGATGAACGGTGCCGGTTACCATGATGACCGTAACACCCATTTATTCTTGGTCAATATACAAGACGGAGAAGCCAAACAGATTACAGACGGTGCTTATGATCATGGCAATGCTACCTTTTCACCTGACGGACGCTTTGTAGTCTTTTCAGCCAAACGCTACGAAGAACCGGACCACGTCAATTATAATGATCTTTATTCCTATGACCTAGTCGACCAAAAGCTGAAAAAAATAAGCGAAATAAGTGGCCAGTACACCAACCTTAATTTCAGCCCGGACGGTCAGTGGATCGCCTTCTATGGTCATTTTTTCGAAAAGGGCCCCTCTACCCTGCCCAAATTATATAAGATTTCTGCCGAAGGTGGCCAGGCCCAATTGCTCTGGCAGGATTTTGATTTTTCTGTAGGCAACGCCGTAGGTTCTGACATGACTGCAGCCAGTGCAATGAAACCTGTTTGGACGGAAGACCAAAAGCATGTCCTCTTCAGCGCAACTACCGGCGGAGTCTGTCACCTTTACAAAGTTTCAGCTCAAGGAGGAGTGCCTGAGGCTCAAACTTTCGGCGAACGAGTGCTCTATGGCTTTAGCTACAATGCTTATTCAAATCAAGTCGTATTAACCTTCAACCAACCCGACAATATGGGCGATCTCTATCTCTACAACCTGAGCAATCTCAACGAGAAAAGATTGACAGCAGTCAACGACTCTTGGTACGAAGAAGTTGCCATCAGCTTACCGGAGCAATTTAGCTACCAAGCCGACAATGGAGCAGAAGTTGAGGGTTGGCTCTTAAAACCCTACAATTTTGACGAAAACAAAAAATATCCAATGATTCTGGAAATACACGGTGGACCCCATGTTGCTTACGGTCTGACTTTTAACCACGAAATGCAAGTCTTAAGCTCTTTAGGCTATGCTGTTCTCTACCTCAATCCACAAGGGTCCGCTGGCTATGGTCAAGAATTCAACGACCAAACTCACCACGATTGGGGTGGACAGGATTACCGTGACGTCATGAAAGGTGTCGAAGTAGCCTTAGAAAAATGGCCTTTCATCGACCCCGAACGTCTGGGAGTGACAGGAGGCTCTTATGGTGGTTATATGACCAACTGGATCATCGGCCATTCCAACATGTTCAAAGTAGCGGTCACTCAGCGTTCCACCAGCAATCGCTTCTCCATGTTTGGCACATCCGATGTAGGCTACAACAATGGCAATTTTGAATTTGATGGCAAGCCCTGGATAAACTATCAACATTATCTGGAGCGCTCCCCCATCATGTATGTAGAAAACATTGAAACTCCTTTGATGATCATTCACAGCGAGCAGGACTATCGCTGCCCCATTGAGCAAGGTGAACAGCTCTTCACAGCCTTGAAATATCTGAAAAAAGAAGTCATTTTCATTCGCTTCCCCAATGAAAATCATGATCTCTCCCGTTCCGGCCAACCTCAGCATCGTCTGGAAAGATTACAACATATTGTGGATTGGTTCCAAAAATTTAACCCAGTAGATTGATTTTCATCTTTGCACCTGCTCATAGGAGGAAATTATGTCAAGAAAATGGATTGACCTGCATACCCACAGCACAGCTTCAGATGGCACAGACAGCCCCAGCGAATTAGTCCACAAAGCAGCCGCAGCTGACATTTGTTTCATGGCACTGACCGACCATGATACCATGGCCGGAATTCCCGAAGCATTTGCGGTTGCTCAAAACTTGAACATTGGCTTTATTCAAGGAATCGAGCTGGGTACTGAATATGAAGGAAAAGAGTTGCATATTCTCGGCTATGGAGTCCAGCTGACGCCTGATTTTGAGGCTTTTCTCAACACCATGGTCAAGGCACGGGAAGAACGCAATCTCAGCATAATAAGCAAGCTCAATCAATTGGGCTTTGCTATCACTATGGATGATGTTCTCCAACGCTGCCAGGACACTACTATTGTTTCAAGACCTCATATAGCCCTGACTATGTATGAAATGAATCTGGTACAATCTCGCCGAGATGCCTGGGCTCTGTATTTAGGTGAAGGTAAACCTGCCTTTGCCACAAAAAAAGCACCTCATTATGGTGAATGTTTCCAGGCCATCAGAAAGGCTGGTGGCGTTCCTGTCATAGCTCACCCTTATCTTTTAGAAAAATCTAAAGAAAAGAGCCTCAGACTCTTTCAAGAGCTGAAGAATGCAGGCCTTGAAGGTATAGAGGTCTGGCACAGTGAGCATCCCTTTGAAATGCAAGATTTTTATTATCAGTGCAGCAAAGATTTCAATCTCTTAGCTACCGGAGGCTCCGACTATCACGGCAGCAACAAACAGAACATCCATTTAGCCAGCGGATTTGAGAACAATGTAAATCTTTCCGATTTGCAAATAGTCGAGATCCTATTGGATCAAATTCAAAAAAATCAAAAACTCTAAGAGGAGGTTATTATGAAAAGGGTGCTATTAACCGGATTTCAACCTTTTGGCGGTGAAACCATCAACCCTGCTTGGGTTTCTGTCCGCGAACTCAGTGGAATGAAGATACGAGATTATGAAATTGTCACAGGCGAGATTCCCGTGGTCAGATACAAGGCTCTGGAAGAGACTGAAAAATTGATTCTACTCTACGAGCCTGAGATTGTCATCAACGTGGGGCAAGCCGGAGGAGCCATGGAAATGCGGGTTGAACGTGTCGGAGTCAATTGTGATGACTACTCAATCCCAGACAACGAAGGCAACCAGCCCATAGGAGAAAAGGTTTTCGACGATGGACCTGATGCTTACTTTTCTACACTGCCCATTAAAGCAATGGTAAAAATGATGAACGAAGCAGGAGTGCCGGCTACAATCTCTAACTCAGCCGGGACCTATTTATGCAATCATGCCATGTATGGAGTGGCTTATCTGGCAGCAACCCGTTATCCTCAAATCATTACCGGATTCATCCATATCCCCTTCCTGCCAGAACAAGCAGCAGGTAAACGAGGCCGCGCCAGCATGGCACTTTCCACCTTGGTTGCAGGTCTCGAAGCTGCCGTAACAGCCGCCATCGATTATGCTAAGGGGGATATCGATGCCGAAGGCGGAAGCCTCAACTGAGTTGTAAAAAACTAAAAAAGCACTTCCTAAAGAATCATTCACTAGGAAGTGCTTTTTCCTTTTTCAAAGGAAGAATAAACAAATATAAACAACCACCACAAAAACAAACCTAAACCAACTCCAGCGATATCAAGAACTAAATCTGAAAATTCAAAAGCTCTGCCCGGTACGAAAATCTGATGAATTTCATCGCTGAGAGCATATAGAGAAGAAAATAAAAGGGTGAACACATAGGGTCTTTGCAGACGATAAAATCGAGTTAAAAGAAAAAGGCTGAGAGAAAGCACAAAGAAAACTGAAAAATGGGCACTATTTCTTAAAAAGTAATCGAAGCGTTTTATCTTTTGGATAGGTGGGTCTTCTTCAATTAACTCTAAGATCTGCTGACTGATCTGAAAACTTTTTTTAGATGAGACATAATTTGGCTGAGCGGACAAATAAAATATAAAACCCAACCAAAGAACAACAAAAACACTGAGTAAAATTTTTACCGTTTTTTGACGATTGAGCACTATTTTTTTTCCAGATTTCTCACCTCTTTCACATGAGAGAAGCCCTCTGTTTTTTATATTGAAAATAATTATAAAAGGATAAAAAAGCGGCTAAGAGAAAGACAAAAGACGATGTCTTAAAGGGAAAAGTAGGGTCAAAAGTGAAAACTAAGCCAGAGAATAGCGGGCCTAAACACATACCCAAGGCCCTAGCCCCATTGAAGAGGCCCGAGATCACCCCTCGAGAATTTATAAAATTTCAGCTTTCTGTTTAAAGATAAAAGCAATAATCTTCATCTTACTGCTAATCTTATTGGCTTTTGTGTCAATACTGATATTATATTTTTTGACCAAATGATAACCATTAAGTTCCGCTTGGGCCAGCAAAGCCGGCTGTAATGTTTTTTGAGTATTATCCCCGTCGGATAACAACCAAATATTATCACCTTGCTGCGATAAAAACTTTCTTTGTTGCCCTAAAACTCTACCCATATATAAAGTCCATGTGTCTAGGTTATCCAACAAAGGCAATGTCTTTTTAAATTCCTCATTAGAATAGCCCGAGAGCCAAAGCTTTAAAGCATTGTTGCTCACATATACTTGGGTGATAAGCTCCGGAGGTACTGTTAAAAACAATTGAACTTCTTGTTTACAAGGATTAGACCAAAAAGCCGCACCTTCCTTTTGACAGATCAATTCTTTTTCTTTAGCCTGCATAAAAGGTTGATAGTATTTAAAACTTTGCAACATCTTTTCAAATAGAAATTGAGGGGCATTTTCTTTCGAACAATTCCTTTTTAAATAAGTCTTCCTCTGGGCTAAAATTCTTCTCGAGGTAAAATAAAAACTGTCTCCCTTTCCTAGTACAATTTCTGTCAAAAGATAGCGAGCCCAAAGAATAGCCTTTTTGATTTCTTCATCCCCATCTCTGAATGTGTTTAAATGCTCTGCCAGATTGATTAATGCAATATCTGTTTGAGGTTGAATAAAAGATGGCATTTCGAAAAAGTTTAAACTATGGAAAGAGTCTGTATATTTTTTTGGGTCAAGACCATCATGCAAAACTTCTACGAAGTCAGCTTGTGAAGCCACTACTCTTTTAGCCTGAGCAAACAGGCAAGTTAAAGGATTTAAATCGTTTACGACTGCTCTTCTGCCTTGT
Source organism: Bacillota bacterium (assembly GCA_012522585.1). Classification (GTDB taxonomy): domain Bacteria; phylum Bacillota; class JAAYKD01; order JAAYKD01; family JAAYKD01; genus JAAYKD01. The sequence continues at coordinate 5,638 of JAAYKD010000067.1, forward strand.
TCCATCGCCGATATACCGGTAGTACCACGACCGGCAAAGAGATCGACTACTAAATCACCTTTTTTGCTGTATTTATCAACAAAAAAATCAGATAGGCAGGCAGGAGTATAAGCATAAAAATTCCCTCTTTGTAAGCCTTTGTCTTGGCATTTTTCTTCGTTCCAAAGGAGATTTTCTTTTTTAATAGAGTTCTTTTGTTCATATTTCATAGTTTTCTCCTTTTCTGGCAACAAAAAAGATGTGGAAAAAATTTAAAATAAAACCAAATAGGATGAAATTGCCCTGATGCCCAATATATATTGAAAAACCCGCTAGCTTTAAGAGTCTAGCGGGTTAAAAATATTCTTGGCTCCACAAGTAGGATTCGAACCTACAACCTACCGGTTAACAGCCGGTTGCTCTACCATTGAGCTATTGTGGAAGATCAACAAGGTAAATTATAGCTTAAAGCCCAACCTCTGTCAAGAGAAGCTTGGCTTTAAGATTTTATCCGGGTGCACCTGTTAAGTTTTCGTATAGCAATTGTTTAGTTTAACTCTAAATAGCTCATATAATACATCGCAAACCCAGCTCTGAAATTACTGCGACTCCAATGCTGATCAAAGTATAAATAAAATCTTTTTTTTCGAAATATTTGAAGTATTCCCCCCATTCGTTTTTTTCGATTGGTTGTTTTTGATCAAAATAATTATTTCTTTTAACAAACCCAGCTTGCGCTTTATAAAAATTCTTATAGAAAAGAGTCATATACGTCGCAACGCCAATTTGTGCTGAAATTAAAAATTTCTTGTCATGTAAATTACCAGGATTTAATACATGTATTAGAATTGTCATGATTAGCAAAATCACTAAAATGGCAAGAAAGTTAAAAATGAAGCTTTTCTTAGGACAGTAATTAGCAGCAACTCTTTCATTATGCTTCATTATTGCTGTATCATCAGCATTTAGATCTTTATTTGTATAAATACTAAAGATAACTTTACTTGAAAAAGTTCGTTGATTAATCTTTTTTACTAAAACCCAATGATTATCTTCAATTTTAGTCATACACTCTGAATCTATTTTATCCCTGTCAATCAGAATTCGATAGATCTGCCGAGGTTTTTCATTTTTTTCAAATATTAATCGAAAATTATTATGATCATTTATTAGCATGTAACCATTGTTAGACATATAAGACAAATATTCTTCTAGTTTTTTGTTATTATATGGTATAAAAGTAAAAGGCAAAAATCTTTTTAGCTTTTCATTCATTAAATTGTCCATGGCTAATCCCACACTTGGCAATTGTAACAGTACCAGTTTTGATTTACCCATGAAAAATATTGTCCACAATTACCGCAAATAGGTACTGGCATAACATATATTTCATCTTGCACAGAATTTATTAAAGCTAAGCATAACGGACAGAAATATTCACTTACTATATACTCTATTAAAAACATTAAAACTGGATTAATAGCATAACCCAAACTTTTAACAATTACTCTTAAAACAACCCAACACACACAGTGTTCGCAAAAACTTGCGACGCTCTCGATTAGATTATTCGTTATGGAATCATAATTTATAATTACATATATATCACCAATGCTAGATTTCCCAAGTGTAATTAAGTGTCTCAAATAAGCTTCATCAATCATAACCTGTTCAACAGTTTTAATTTTACCTTCACTTTTTTCAAGTATCATCTCTTGAATATCTTTGACAGATGCCAATTTGCTAAGAGCTTCCTTATCAAGAATCACAGCATTTGGGTACAATTCATTAATTGCTTTTGAAAATGTAGAATAATCCGTTTCCACGTCGAATTGGGTTAATAATTGAGTTAGCTCCTCATCAACACTAATAGAATTTATATAAGGTGCAAGCTTCGGATCTGAAATTTGACACGAATTATGTGCTTCTATACCTAGTGGTAGATTTAAAGCTAATAACATAACCAACATTAAAGCTATTGCTTTCTTAAATTTTTTCATGATTGTTCCCCCTATTTACATTTTTTGATGAACAAATCTAATAAAAACTTATTGACAATATTCTCTTTTAACTTAGTCTCAAAGATTGCGATATTGATCGCCTTTAAAACGGAGTAGCTGCAAAAAAGTTTCGCGTAACACAATCGGTCCATGTCCATAATGTTCGAATTCAGTGGTCTAATAATTTTAAAACACTATAAAAGAATTTAGTATTAGGTCTATATGGATTATTTCACCTCCTTTATTATAATTATATAGCAACCAAAAATAATGTCAATAAATAACTATTTAAATTATTTAAATTATTCTAAAAATGGTTAATTCCCAAAGTAAGTTCCACCCTCCAGTACATAACTGTGGAATTTAGTCTTACAAGGTGGAATTACATTTTTCATTTGAGCCACAAACAAAAATCGTAACGGTTTCGTATTTCATATTACGCACATGTCGGCGTTATCATAACGGAGCGCCCAATGGACGCTCCCTACAGAACATTGTTGTGGTCGAGACAATGCCGTTTTATCAAGGTTTCGTTTTTCAATATCGAATCAATCATTTAAAGTATTTCAACGCTAGCCCAGCTGATAAAAAAATTTTATTTTACACTGCATGAATAAATTCAAATCTTTAGTTGGTAAATTAGTAGCTTATTATTGATTGCTATCTACGCAAGTATGTTAATATAAAATTGGATTAATTCATTATATTGATTCTCTTATCTTGTAAATATACTGGAATTTAAACACACTAGGAGGTTAATTAATGCAAAAGACTGTTTCATCTATCGTAAAAAAATTCTGGTTTCTATTTTATCCTATGTATGGACTTCTTTCGAGTTTTATTTTTATCAACAATGTAATTCTTCGTTTTTTTCTATATAGCATCACCACTGCTTTAATATTCATTCTATTGAGAAAAAAATCCCCTGAGATATTTCTAAATAAACAACGTCCTTCATTTAAAAATGTCGTAGAAATCATCATATTTAGTTGGCTTGCCAAAAATTTAGCGGCTTTATTAGCTGTTGTTATAAATATATTTTTCCCGGTGGATTTAACCATTAGTGATAATCCGTTCTCTTTGTGGGAACAATTTTACCTTTTGTTTTTTGTTGCACCAGTTGTGGAAGAAGTCTATTGTAGAGGTATAGCTTTACACGGATTATTGCCCTTTGGTACATCTTTTGCATTCATAGTCAGTTCTCTGATTTTTTCTCTACCGCATTTGGAAAATCCGATGGTTATAGTCAATGCCTTCTTTGCAGGTTTTGTTTATTCGTATGCAGCTTATAAGTATGGGATTAAGTGGTCTATTTTATTGCATGCGTTAAGCAATGCATTTAGTTTTTTTCTATCGTATGTTTCTGATCACGATGAATTGGTTTTCATTATTAAAAATCAAAGGATTACAGTTGATTCACTGATAAGCTCTACCTTACTATTATTAACGATATTATGCTTTATCTATTATACTGCTAAAGGAATAAAAAATAGGGCCTATATTAAAGAGTTTTGGCTTCAATATAGACCCAATCTAAATCAGTTATTAGCTATTTTTAAAAACCCTTGGTTGATAGGGTTTATTATTTTTCAAATAATACAGTTGATCAACCAATAGTTTTAGTTAAATTATTGTAAAGCTAGGAATTTCCTGGGTATTAACATAATGCATCTAATTATAAGCCCAGATTAGGGCTTTTTTTAATCCGGTTGAGCTTTAAGGTTTTTCAAAGGTGCCAAAAACTATGGGGCGGCCTTTATCTACCATTTTTCTTCCTTTGGCCCAGACTTGATCAATCTGTAGATTCTCATCCATGATTAAAATATCTGCATCCGCGCCTGCTTTGATGGAGCCTTTTTGATCAGCCCAGCCAAAGAATCTGGCCTGATTGTGTCCGACAATATGCAATGCTTCGCTGATGCTCAAGCCGGCTTGAACCAACTCAACAAAATTGCGATAGACCGTTTCCACGGAGCCTACTCCCAAACCGATGTAATTGCCTTTTTCGTCAAACCTGGGCAAAGATCCGTTACCGTCGGAACTGATGGTTATTCTTTCCAAAGGAGCTCCTTCTTTTAAGCAGTAAAGTATGGCTTCCGTTGCTTTAGAACCGGCGGTAATATCCATATGACCACCCATTTTGGCTAAACAAACACCCTGATCTAAAAGCATCTTGCTTCTAGCCATGTGAGTGGGTAATAAGTTCTGAATGGGAACATCACTTTGAGCTAAAAGATCAAAGAGAGGGTTGATTCCTTCTTCTCCTGGGCCGACATGAAAGTGAGCAATTCCGGCTTTACCACCCAAAAGTCCCCCAACTCGGGCTTCCATAGCTAAACGACCTAATTCGGCTAAACTGGGCATGCTGGAGCGGTGATCGGAAATGGCCACTTCACCCACACCAATAAATTTCTCGATTAAAATGACATCGTCTCTGACGTTTTTAGTGATGGTGGGTGTTGGTACCTCGTAGGCACCTGTATAACAATAGGTGGTAATTCCCTCTAATTCCAAAGCTTTGGCTTTGGTTATCAGAGATTCTAAACTGCGAGTGGTTCCATCTGTACCCAAAACCCCTATGACAGTGGTCACTCCCCAACGGGTAATCTCAGAAAGAGTTATTTCAGGTGTTCTGGTAGCAGGTCCCCCTTCACCGCCTCCACCTAGAATATGAACATGACCGTCGATAAAGCCAGGCATTAAAATTCTACCTTCTCCGGATATCACCTGAAGAGAAGTAAGGCCTTGCGGTTCGGGTATATTATCGGCTATCTCGGCAATTCTGCCGTCTGCAACCAATACATCCTTTATACCAAGATCTTCTGGTGCGTAAACTCTAAAATTTTTAAAAAGTTTTAACAAATTGACCTTCCTCATTTCTACTATTTTTTTATCTTTCTTAAATCAAATAAATCATAGGACTGTTTTTTTAACAATCCCTAGCTGCTAACTTGAATTTGAAATTCTCGTCTCTTAATCTTTAAACCCAGAAAACATAGGATTGCGTTCGATAAATTTAAGCAAAGGCCAGCCTAAAAGATAGATGACTATGGCCTCTGAAATACCAATATAAAGAGCTGTTATTGCATAGGGCAATGAAGTCAACTTAGAAACATATAAACTGACTATAATAGCATTGCTCAAAACAGGCATGAGTAGTGCTAATTTAATATTTCGGCGAAAATAACGGGTTAATAAAGCACCAATCAATGTTGCTACTGTGCCCAATCCCCAATCTAAAATTCCAAAAGGACTGTTCAAATTGGTAAAAAAACAACCTAAAGTCAGACCCCAAATTCCTTCCGGAAAAATAATTGGCATAATCGCAAAAACTTCTGATACTCTAAACTGTAAGGGGCCAAAATACAGGGGCTGCAAGACTAAAGAAAATGCTATATAAAGTGCTGATATCAAGCCGGCTAAAGCCGGTTTAAATTTCAGTATTCTTTTCATAACCCCTCCTTAGCCAGGTAATTCAAAGTAATATAACCGATATTTTGCAAAATTTAAAGGATAAACTAGCTTTTTTGTCGAAACTTTGCAAAAATTATTGGAAAACGGTGATTATATGCTTCCAGATTTAAAACCTAAAATCAATTTGCCACAGGAATTTGTTCAGCTGCAACGTTTTGCTGTGGTCGATATAGAAACTACAGGACTCGACCCTGCTACAGAAAAAATCATAGAAATCGCCTCTGTTATAGTTTCAGAAAACAGAATCGTTGGAGAATTAAGCCTTTTACTCAACCCAGGCATACCCATTCCAGCTGTAACCAGTAAAATTCACGGTCTCTATGACGACGACGTTGTTTCTGCTTTAAGCATCGATGAAGGCCTCGCTCGCTTTGAGTATTTTGTTGAAGAAATACCCTTGATTGCTCACAACGCCAATTTTGATTTTGCCTTCATTCAAAATGCTCTTGGCTACCCTTTGCCCAACAAATTGTACGACTCAGTAGCTTTAGCACGCAGTGTTTTAGCAGACCAAAGCAGCTTTGGTTTAAATGCTCTCTGCCAACATTACGAAATCATCAACGAACAAGCACACCGGGCTTTAAGCGATACTAGGGCCACAGCCCAAGTCATTATGGCTTTGATCAATGATTTTAAAAACACGCCGGAAGACCAGAGGCTTCTCCTCTTTAAAGCATCAGCTCGAAACACCTATGCCATCAGAGGAGAATTAAAAAACGCTGGTTTTCGTTGGCACAGAGATTTGAGCCTTTGGGGCATATATTTGAGTATGAGCCAAGTCGAGAAAAACGAAAACACTTATCTTTATAAGGGTTTTCAAATTGTTCCCCACGAATTCTAAATTTTCAGGTGCTTTTCTGCTGCCAAAAGCCCTAACCAACTTTTAACATCTTCTTTGACTTGGTGACTATTCAATGCCTGCTGAAAATCCATGGTGAGTATTTCTAAATCTTCGTGTTCATCAGGAGGCAATGGTGAGTATTCGAGATTACGAGCTAAAAAGAAATGAAATTTTTCAGTCAGATATCCTGGGCTGACATAGGACTGCCCCAGGAAAACAAGATTTTCGCTTTTGTAGCCAATTTCTTCTCTTAACTCCCTCTGGGCTGTAATTTCCGGGCTTTCTCCCGGATCGATAACTCCTGCTGGTAACTCTAACATATACTTTTCTGTACCAGCTCTCCATTGCTTGACCAAAACAACTTGATTGTCTTGAGTAATAGGTACAACAACAACAGCACCGGGCTTTTTTACAACTATTCGCTTGAGTTCATATTTTTGAGGGTTGAGAACAGTTAAGCCCTGAACATCAAGAATAGGAGTTTTGACAATAGTTTCTTTTGATTTAATTTGATAATCCATAAACAACTCCAAAAAAGTTTTAAGCCGCTGTTTTCACAGCGGCTTTTGATTATTTTTGCAATGCGGCAACGCCGTCAATGATACGCTGAGTTGCCTCTTCCACCAAAGCAAATGAAGTCGCTACGTTCACTCTGATAAACCCTACTCCACCTTCGCCAAAAGTGGCGCCGTCATTGAAGCTCAATTTCAGATCTTCTACAAACCATTTCATTAAATCTTCCTGCTCCATATTCAAGCCACGGCAGTCTACCCACAAGAGATATGTACCCTCAGGCACATAGGCTTTGATAGGTGCAGCTTCTTGACTTAATCTTTCCACCATATAACGAGCATTTTTCTCAATATGTTCGTTCATCTCTTCCAGCCATTGAACACCTTGAGTATAAGCTGTTTCGGTAGCAATTTTTCCAATAAAATTAGCACTGGAGCGACCGATTCTAAAAGCTTTATAAGCTTCCCTAATTTCATCATTAGGAATTACTATATAACTGGTGCGCAAACCGGCAATATTGAAGGTCTTGGAAGCAGCTGTAATCAAAACCATATTCTGCTCTACTTCTTTACCTAATAGGCCTAAGGTTGTATGTTTGACACCTTTACGCAGGATATCGAAGTGAATTTCATCAGAAATAATAAAGCAATCGTTTTTCAGAAGTATTTCAGTCAAACGTTTCAATTCGTCCAGATCCCAAACTCTGCCGGTAGCATTATGGGGTGAACACAAAACAAAGGCTTTGGGCTTAGGGCCCGGTCCGGCAAACAAACTTTCTAGATTCTCGAAATCCATAACATAGCGCTCACCGTCCCAATGTAAGGGGTTTAAAACAATCTGACGATCGCCATTTTTAGTATAATTAAAGAAAGGAGGATAGACAGGGTTTTGAATAATGACTCCGTCCCCCGGTTCTGTTACAACTGAAAGAATGCTGAAAAAGCCATCCATGACGCCTGAGTTAAAATCAATCCACTCGGCTTCCACTTCCCAGCCAAAACGGTCTTTCAGCCAAGATTGAATAGCCGGAACCAAGGTCGGTCTATCCATACTGTAGCCGTATGCTCCCTGATCGACAAACTCTCTGATGGCTGCTATAACCTCAGGACTGGTGGGAAAGTCGCTGTCTGCAACAGGCATGGGAATTAAATCGCCCTTCTCATATGCTCTTGTGTTGTTACGCCATTTGGCAGAATTGCTGAGCAAACGATTGGGTAATTGGTTAAAGTCATACTTCATTTTTATGGTCCTCCTAAAATTTAATTACCTTTTATTAGTTCACCGTCATTAACAAAAATCCTTCCATAGACTGAATTTTAGGGGTCTAAACTTCCTAAAATTTGGCCCATTTTCAGTTTATTATTAGCTTCAAATTTATTTTCAAATTGGAATCCTCCCGGTGGCCAGAGTAAAATTACAGTGGAGCCAAAATCAAAATAACCGATTTGCTGTCCTTTGTTTATTTGACTTTGCCCCTTTAACTCTGCAGGGTTAAAAAGTGTTTTTATTGAACCAACCTGGCAAGATCCAACGAAAACCAAGGTGAACTCGTGATTTCCTTGACTCATCGTTACAATCGTTCTGGCATTCTTTTGATAAATAGCAGGAATACGCAAACGACTATAATGATTGACCGGATATCTCCTGCCCCTCAGTGTTTTAACCGAAATCACTTTGGCATCTATGGGTGCATGAATACGATGATAGTCTCCCGGTGACATATATATAGAAAGATATGAACCCCCTTCATATCTTTCAGCTTTTTCAGAATCGTCTAGAAACTCCTCTAAGGAGTATTCTTGCCCTTTGACCTGCATCAATCTGCCCTTTTTAATTTGCCCTGAGCTAGCAATTTTACCATCGACAGGACAGATAAAACTCTCTTTCCTTTTATCCCAAAAACGCTCTGACAGATTTATTTCTCTGGAAAAAAAGCTTCTCAAACTAGGGTAGGACCACCAAGGTTTGAGCATTTCTCTTTGATTGCAAGAAAATATTTTTATATAAAAAGGAATGAATAAGGTGGTCAAAGGCCATGAATATACAAAACGCAAAAGTTTTGATATAAAGGGAAAGGAAATCAAATAAAGCAAAATCTTTTCCCAAAAAAGTAAATTCAATACCATCTTCTCCTATAAAGTTTAACTATAATAGCGTAAAGCAAAAATTCCGACTTGCCCGTAAAGCCCATTTTTGCTCTGTTGCCTTATATATTCTTCCTGTTGAAAAGGCGTCATTTGCCAAACAGAATTGACCAAATGTAGGTATTGGGCTTTAACCGGAGGTGCCATCTTATCTTCTAAAACTTTGCGCTGGCTTTCATTGAGAGTCTGATAATGGGCCAAAAGCTTTAAGGACGCCTGTATGCCCTCTTCGCTCAAAGTATTACCAAGGTCTCTGTAGCCGGAATATCCCGTTTTGGCCAAAGGTCTATTATCACCTGAAGGAAAGTGAGGGCCACTGAGCCTGCTTCTTCCCGGCATTTTCTGTAATGGCCTGCCCTGTGGCTTGTGATCAACGTCTAAATATTTTTTTCTCAACAAGAAAGCTAAAATCAACATGCCCAAAGCATTCATCTCTTCACTCCTTAGAAAATAATTGTGCCGATAATTTATCTTACCACATAGGAGCATTTATGCAAGTTAAAATCATCATTTTTTGCCCTTAAGCTTGCTCTCTTGTTGTTTTTAAAGGTTCTTACCCTGAAAAACTTCCGCTCTTGACAGTCCTAAGGAAATAAGCAACAATAATGAGAATAAAGCTAAAGATGGTGACAATAAATTATGGGAAAAGACCGCTTCCAACTGCCTATGCTGGCAGGGGAAATTCTATTGAAAAATGGTGCTGAGATTTTTAGAGTGGAACAAACTATAGAACGGATGGCCCTAGCCTTAGGAGCCCAAAGAGTTGATGTCATGGCAGTTTTATCGGGAATTCAGGCCAGTTTCACCGCTGACGATGAAGTTTATACTTACATACGGCGCATTCGTAATCGTCGAACGGGCTTAAGTCTTATAGCCAAAGTCAATCATGTTTCAAGAGAGTTTTGCTCTGGCAATCTTACTTTTGAGCAAGCACAAAAAGAATTGAATTTAATAGATGCATCACCCACGCACTCTTCATCCCTTAAAAAAGCTTTGGCTGCCGGTCTGGGTGCCCTTTGCTTTTCTCTGCTTTTTGGTCTAAGAAACCCATTGCCTCTCATTCTTGCCACCTTAAACGGATCTTTAGCCAGTATTTTTGTTGATTTCTTCAGCACAAAAGGCTGGCCTGAATACTTAACAACATTCGTTACAGGCTTTCTCTTAGCTAGCCTAACCCTATTTTACCCCATAGCCTCACACTTAGATGCAGACCGAGTTCTTTTAGCTGCTCTATTCTTAATTTTACCGGGTGTCCCTCTTTCCACAACTATAAGAGAATTGACCAACGGGGACTTGATCAGCGGCACCGCTCGCCTAGCCGAGACCCTGATCACCTTGATTACCATAGCAGCCGGTGTTTATACCGCCTTTACCATCTTACAAGGGAGGTTTAACGCATGGAATTAGACTTGCTCTTCTCTTTCGGCGCTGTCATCTGTTATGCCTATCTTTTCAATGTGCCGATAAAATCAACCCTAATTGCAGGCTTTGCCGGCTCGATTGCCTGGATGATTTCGAACTTCTGGATTGCACAACCAGTTTTTGCCATAGCTATAGCTGCTTTTACCATAGGCATCATCGCTTATTTAGCAGCTCCTCGCATTCAAGAGCCTGTGACAACTGTGATTATTCCTGCCATCATAGTCTTAGTTCCCGGTATTGCTTCCTACAACGCTTTGCGTTATGCCATCGAAGGAGATTCGGCAGCTTCAATTCAAGGAGTTATCACCGTCATTTCGGCAACTCTTTCAATAGCCGGAGGATTAAGCGTCTCTGAGCTGATTATGCTGAGAATCAACAGGATTATCAACAACTATATAAAAAGAAAAGAACGACAAAAAATGAATAGGCTTTGAGCACATATAAAATTTTAACAAACTGTCAATAAAATATTAAACCGAACTAACCGCTAAAAGGAATGCTTAGCGGTAAGTTCGGTTTATTAGTGTGGTTTATACCTGTTATCATATTTCAGCCTAAAGGAGAAAGGATTGCCATTAATCGCCTAAATTTTAGCTTATAAAAAAAGCTTAAGGGATGCCAAAAATTTCTTCAGCTAAATTAATACCTGAATCTAAAGCGAGCTCCTTAATACTTTCGTGATATGGCCACAAAAACACCTCGTTTAAAACAGGTATCTCGTACACTTCGTTTTGAATTAAAAGCACCGCTTCTACAGCTAAATTATCTCTTTGTTCTTGTTCTGTTGTGCTTCTTAACTGTTCAATCAGGTTTAACAGTCTTGTGTCTTCTCCACCAGATTCTAAGTAGCTGTAATAAAAGGACTTGAGATCACCGATGCGATCAAGAGTAACAAAATCATCTAAATAATCCTGATAACCCATAATATTAGAAGAAAAGTGGTTGCGTTTCAATATTAGATGAGCATCACTATCGGTGCTTGGTTCAAGATAAATCCTATTTTTAGCAAACTCATCAGCTATGGCTTGGCTAATCTCTGAAGAGTATTCATCAGCAATAAAACTCAATGTAATACCCTCGGTTAAACCGGCTTTAGATAGTAACTCACTCACTTCTTGCGCTGGTAGAGTTTGAACAGCTTTGAAGTAAGCTGGGTTATCTTGGTTAAGCAGGCTATGCTCGTTTCTAATAAAAGCAAAATCACCAAAGCTATATTTAAAGGAAAGGGTATCTATAATATTATCGGAGCTTAAAGCAGCAACCAAGGCTTTTCTAACATCTGGAGAATCTAAGGGTGCTTTATTAAAATTCAGAGCTAATCTTACAGATGAAATCTGATTATATGTTTCTAAGTATTGCAAAGCAGGGTCGGACTTCAGTTCAGCTTCATTTTTTTTGATCGACCCATACATATCATCTCGTGTGGGCTTTAGGTATGAGTTAAAATAACTAAAATCACCATTGATTAAACCGGTTATGGTATGTTCTGCATCCCTAATGTAATCTGTACTTTTTGCTCTTGTGCCTATAATCTCGTCTATCAGGGGCTTACCACGCCAGTAGTCTTCATAGGCAATCAGCTTTTGTTCAACTCCGGCAGCGGTCACTTCACTGCTTACCATATAAGGGCCACTGCCAACGCTAATTGGGCTTAAATTATGATACTTTATATCATCTATATCAGTAATATCCCCATAAAATGTTTTTACACCTGATCCTCTCATCTCGAATTCAACTGATTCAGGCTTTTCTTCACGATTATTAGGATTAAGAGCTTTAGTAATACCAAAAGTTAAATACCGTAAAAAATATGGATCAGGCTTTTCTAACTCAATTTCGAATTGATACGAGCCTAAATAATACACATTAAGAATATTAATGAAATACTTTTGATTGTATACCTCACGCACTATTTGAGCCTGCCTAAGTAATGTATCAACGCAATCTGATGCCTCTAAAGGGGTTCCGTCGTGAAAAGTTACACCTTCTCTAATTTTTATGCTTAACAAAGTATTTGTTAAATACTCGTATTCTTCAACTAACTGGGGAACAATATTCCCGGAATAGTCGATAGTAAACAATCCGTCATAAACCAATTTGTAATAGTCTTGGCCAAAAAAGTTATCGAAAGGTTGATTTATCTTCATCTGATATAAAGAGATTGATGTTTTTGTATTTGGAACTTCTAAAGTATTACAGCCTGCTAAAAGTATTACGGCAGAAAGTAGAAAAGCGACTGCAGCTTTGAAAATCTTTCCTTTTTTCATCGTTGAACCCTCCTAATCCTTTTTGAAAACCCTTTAGAAACAATCTAAACTAAGTAAGTAAGAAATATTTCTTTATTAAAAGAGAACTTGCTTGAAACAGCTTACCTTTTAATAGGTTATCAATCTACTTGCCTCTTTTACTCCTCAGTTCTATCATTATACTTTTCTTTACCAACGAATACATTTCCTTTGTTTTATATAAATGCATTTCCTTTGTTTTATATAAATGCATTTCCTTTGTTTTATATAAATGCATTTCCTTTGTTTTATATAAATGCATTTCCTTTGTTTTTCTTTTAAATTCTTTAAAAAGACGAAAAATCATTAAAACAACGCCAAGAACATCCAAGTTCTTGGCGTTTTCTCGAACAATATACCTGTTCACCTCTTACTCAAAAGACGACTGCCAAAGCTTCACAAAAATCTGATTCGGATTTGAATGATCTACTCCGGTTAAACTACTGTTATAGGCGAAATAATTGAATTTAGCAATTAAAGGTAAAATATGCGCTTGGTCGTTTAACTCTTGCAGAGCTTTATGATAATTTTCTTTTTGTACTTCTGTATCCTGACTCGCCATCATTGCTTTTATAGCTTTTGAAAACTCAGTATCACTTTCATGCATAAGAGGATACAAAGGATAATAGACCTTTTCCGGGTTCAACATAAGGTTGTAAAAGAATTGAGGACTCGTTTGCACACCTGTGTTAAAGCTTAAATCAATTATCCCTTCTTGCTTTTCTTCTAAGCTAAAAGGCCCCCAATCTATTTGGATACCTACTTCATTAAGCTGTCTTTGAATCTCTTTGGCGACCTCCCCTTCAATCCAATCCGGGTCATCAATATAAAACCCATTGGACCTTACAGTTATACCTTCTTCGTAACCGGCTTCAATCAATAACTCCTTGGCTAACTCAGGGTTGTATTCGTAAGCGTTATCACATTCATAGTACCATTCATTTTCAGGAAGAATATACTGGCTTGTTATTTGCCCACCTGAGTCATCTACTTCTTTTTGCACTTCTAAAAGAGCTTCTTTGTCTATGGCATAGGCTATCGCTTTTCTCACATTCAAGCTTGTAATTGAGCTGTCTGGATAATAAAATAGAATCATTTGGTTGGGATAATCGTATAGATGGGGAACCAAAGTCAAATGCTCAGCATTTTTGAATTTTTCATAATACTGCATAGAATCCAAATCGTTGAATTGAACTGCTCTTGGATCTGCAATATCGATGGATTTACCAAGCAGATAACTGTTCATAGAGTCTTGGGAAGTATCAATCGACTTAAAACTTATATTCTCTATCTTAGGTGCACCTTTCCAATAATCGGAATTTGCGACTAAATCGAGAGTCATTGGCGAATCGGTAGTATTGTACGCTTGCAAGCTCTTCTCATCTATCTTCCAGGGACCACTTCCTATTAGGGAATTTCTTGTATAGGTTTCTTCAATCACTTTATTTTCTTCAAGGTCTTCGCTCAATTGTGAACAAGCCAACTCTCTTCCCGAAGTTGAGAATAAAACAGGCCATTCAGTTATTTCTAAAGAATCGGGATTGTAAGCCGGGGTGATGCCAAAAGTCAAAGCATTTAAAAAGAACATATCAGGTTCAGATAGTTGAAGCTTAAGCTGAGTCTTTCCTAAAAGCTCAATGCTTTCTAAGCTAACAAAGTTTTTAACTGCTTCGGGGTTACTTTTGCTGTGTAGCTTAATGAGACGCAGCAATGTATCTGCCACATCAACCGAGGTTAATTCCCTTCCATCGTGGAAAAAGATACCATCTTTTATAGTTAGGTTGTAGGTTAGGTCGTCTTGGCTCAACTCTGTTACGATACTCGGCTCAGGAAAACCATTTTTATCTATAATGAATAATGAGTCATAAATAAGCTGGTGTAGACCATTTTGCCCAATATTGACAAAAGGTGACCATGGGCTCCCACCAACAATAGTAAACTGTGTGCCTATTCGTAGAGCCACGCTCTCTTTTTCTATTTCCTTGTTGCAGCCACTAAATAACATCAAAACGATTAGAGGTATCAAAATCAGGGTAATTGTTTTTCTTGTTAATTTTCTCATTGCTTACCGCCATTAAATTCATACTGTTTTATCAAGAATACTTGTTTTTTTGTTTGTTTATTCTGAGCGACCATGAGGCGTTTAAATTTGGGTTTACTCGTCACCTTTCTTTAAACTCTTCTTAAAAGAGCCACAACCTATAAATGAGAATATTCCTATTTTATACAATTAATATCATTTAACTTTATTTCGAGAATTTCAAGTTCAAATTAGCACTTAATGCTTTTGAAAAGCATTCTTTTCAACTAAATCGCCCTTTTACGTTATTTACTCCTCATTATAGAAAACGGAGAAAGAGTGTGTTTCCGGACACTAAAAAGAAATATTTTTTTTCACACTATGCTTTTAAACCATATACTATGTAAGTAGCAAGGAGACTATGAGAATAACTAAAAGTGCTTTCCAATGTTTCATAATTTTTCCTCCTTGTTAATGGTTAATAATTTGTCTGGAGACTAGTTAAGCGTCTAATAAGCCTTGCAGAAAGTCAACTATTTTCACTCTTCTATAGTATACTCTTTTTACCCTCTATTTATTTGTTTGTTTATTTCTTTTTTAACCACTAAAATAAAATAATTAATAACATTTAACTGAAAATTGGCTACTTCTCCTTTTAATCTTGCCATGCTTCATCAACTGCCTAGCAATTGCAGAAGTCAAATTTTACAATAACTCTTCCAGATACCGTTGTGATTTTGAGACTTTGCCCTATCCTAGCACCGAAAGGCTTTGAGGCTTATACCTTAGATTGTATTCATACAAGAGGCACCAAAAAAATAAACCTCCGAGCTGAATACTCGAAGGCGATAATGTCATGTAATTCTTCAGTTCAAGAAAGACATCTGCATTAGTCTTTTATCGAAAAAACTAAAAG
>JAAYKD010000068.1 GCA_012522585.1 Bacillota bacterium
CCTGTATAAATAAAAGCCAAGGATCGATTGACCCTTGGCTTTTCTGTTTTTCTAATCTAAAAAGGAGAGAATTCTGTCTAGCTGAGCAAAGTCGATAAAACGACTCTCTCTTAAAATCTCCTCACCTTCATTCAAAAGAATAATGGTGGGCACTGTAAAGACTAAATACTGACCGCTTAAGGTCTTGTGCTTTTTGGTTTCTATTTTTAAAACAGGCAATTGATATTGATCGGTTACCGCCAAAACCTTTGGCAAAACATCGTTGCAAACCTGTCAGGTACTGTTGGCAAAATAAAGCCCAACTTTTTTATGTTGGCTGATTAATTCCTCAAACTGCTGGGTCGACTCCACTTGAATCAAATACTTCACAAAAACACTCCTTTATAAGACTATAGTTTTGGCCCAATTTCCTTTTCTCAAGAAAGTAAAGCCGATAGTTCCTTTGATAAAATCAGCACCGCTGACGATCATATACATGGTGATGATGCCTAAAGCCGTGTGGCGGGAGATAAAATAAGCTAAAGGGAAGCTGATCAGTGCTGCAAAGACACTGTCGAAGAGAAAGGTGATATAAGTCTGCCCTCCTGCTCGCAGGGTAAAGTAAGTGCTGTGATTAAAAGCATAGATAGGCAGCATGAATGCCTGAACGAATAAAAAGCTGGTGGCTAAATTGCGCACTTCCAACTCCGTATTGTAGATATGAGGCACATAAGGAGCGGCTAAAGCCAGAGCAAGGCCGACCATCATGGTCACAGTGACATTAAAGGCGATGATCTTTTTATCTAAATCCTTGGCTCCTTCAATATTGCCGGCACCCAGTTCTTGCCCCACTATAATTGCCACTGAGTTGCCCATGGCAAAGAAAAACACATTGAACAACTGGGAGATGGTCTGGCTGATATTCATGGCGGCCAGAACTTCAACTCCCCTGTAGGCATAGCTTTGAGCTACAGCCGAAGTGGAAAAAGACCAGATGAACTCATTGGCTAAAAGAGGTAAGCCTCTGAACAAGATGTTTTTAAAAATATCCATGGGAATTTTCAAAGACTTAAAAGCTCCGATGATAAATGGATTGTCAGCCCTATTATAATAGGTCATCAAGCTGATAAAGGAAGTTTCAACGAGTCGAGCCAAGAGTGTGGCTAAAGCGGCTCCGGCCACTCCCATCTGAGGAAAACCAAATTTGCCAAAAATCAAAATATAGTTAAAGACCAAATTGACCAACATGGAGATGATGCCAGAGATCATGGGGTAAAAGGTATTTCCTGTTTCTCTTAAGGTTCCGCTAAAACATTGAGTTATGATAAAAGGAAAGGTGCCCCAAACTAAATATTTTAAATACTGTTGGGCCATGGCCATGGTTGCTGCTAAATCAGCTGCCGATGTGGTTTCCTTGTTTAAATAAAGGCCGATGATATTACTGCCAAAAACCTTGAACAAAAAGAAGGCAAAAGTGCTGACCACTAAGCCGAAGAGAATCTTGTAGCGGAAAGCGTAGCGCACTCCATCTACATCTCCTCTGCCGTGATACTGGGATGAGAATATGGAAGCTCCGGCTAAACCACCAAAGATGGTCAGATGAAAGACGAAGAAAAACTGATTGACTATAGCAACGCCGCTGATCGCTGCTGTGCCTAAGGAGCCTACCATGACATTGTCTAAGAGATTGACCGCACTGCTGATACCTTGCTGCAAGATCATGGGCAATACTAACAAGACAAGACGGCGATAAAAAGCCTTATCGCCGATTAAACCTTTAATTTTGTGCATTATCTATTCCTGTACTTTCATTTTATCTAAAGCCTGAGACAAATCTTCGATTAGAGTTTGATGATCTTCCAAGCCGCAATGGATGCGGACCAAATTGGCCGGGCAATCTTGATTTTTAGCTTCTTCTTCTGTCAAGCCAACCGTCAGATTGATGATCAAACTTTCGAAGCCGCCCCAACCAACTCCGTATTGGAAGACCTTGCAATTATAAATAAAATTCATGGTCTCCTCTGCCGAAGCCTTGGGAATAAAGCTGAGCAAGCCATTCATCCCGGTCATGTATTTGTCGAAAAGCTCTTTTTGCTCATAAGTATCGCTGCCGGGATAATAAATCTTGGCTATTTTAGGATGATTTTCTAAAAACTTAGCTATTATCTTGGCATTTTCTGCATGCTGTTTTACTCTTAAGGGAAAAGTGCGCAAGCCCCTGGTCAAAAGCCAGCTCTGGTGGGGGTCCATAATACCACCCAGCCATTCTCTTTCATTGTGCTGAATGCTCTTGATAATTTCAGCATTGGCACAAAGAGCACCGGCCACAATATCGCTGTGACCTCCCATGTATTTGGAAGCAGTATGCACCACAATATCGATACCGTGTAATAAAGGGTTTTGATATAAAGGTGTGGCGTAAGTATTGTCGATGACTGTGCCAATACCTCTGGCCTTAGCTATTTTAGCGATGGCCCCAATATCCTGCATTCTAAAGACCCCGCTGGAGGGGCTTTCCAAATAAATCAGCTTGGTATTAGGCTCAATGGCCTTTTCTATTTCATCTAAAGTCGTGCCAATAACAGCTGTGGTACTCACATTGAGCCGTGAACCACAATATTTAGTCAGGAAATTGCGGGTAGGACCGTAGCCCGAAGCAACATAGACCACATGAGAATCGGATCTGACAAAATGCAGTATGGCTGAAGTGATAGCGGCCATCCCTGAGGAAAAACAAAGAGCTCCCTCGGCTTTTTCCATAGCAGCAATCTTCTTTTCAGCGATCTCTGTGGTGGGGTTGGCAACCCTCGTATAAACATAGTCGGTGACTACCCCATTATTTGGAGTGGGTTTGACAAAAAGGCTGTTTTGAAAAATTGGAGGAACAATAGCCCCATGAAATTTAGCGTAATCGTCTCCTAGATGAGTGCAGATATCCTCATTAGTCTTATATAGTTTGTCTTGATCCTTTAAAATAGCCATATCCAGCCCTCGCTTTTTTGTATTTAAATAGATGTTTTAAGTATAAAGCTATTTTGCGAATTGTCAACATGACTACGGCTATTTAGCCCAGTCAATTTCCCCTCTAAATAATTACACTAATAAAGTATGGCTCTATTTTTTAATTTTAAGTTTATAATCAACTTTGACTGCTGGTTTTAAATCTAAAAAGCTTGATTGAATTTTCATTGTCAGAAATCTATAAGCTAAATTTTCAATTGACCCTTGACAAATATTAAAGCCCTTGACAATCAAGGGCCTAACTCTAACTATTCAATAAAATAATCATCCTGCATGCCTGGCATCAAGACTATATTGGCTGCATGTTTGGGCATTTTCAAATCTCCTAAGAGAGAAGCGAAGGTAATGGCATCGTCGCCGTAGCGATAGCGCAACTTATCGATTGTAGCCTCTAAGCGATGTTGCTTGCGCCTTTTTTTATAATCATTGAGCAAATCCAGCTGCAAAGGGCTTTCCTCCGGGTATAAATTGATAGCTCGGATAGAAACCGAGCGAATGGGCAGCCGCCAAGGATACTGAGTTTCAAAAAGCTGCCTGGCTAAATTGGCTATTTCTGCCGAACTCTGACTGGCAAAACCCAAGGGCCCCTGATACTGTCTGGTCAAAAGCGAGCTGTCTCTGGCACTTATCTGCACGCCGGTGGCCATCAGGCCCTCGCTGCGCAGCCTTTGCCCGATCTCTTGACTGAGCTGCCAGACTACTCGCCAGACTTCTTTATTGTTGAGCAAATCGGTGCGACAGGTAATGCCGTGACCGATGGATTTAATCTCGTCTTTAAAATCTATTGGTTTAACTTCAGTTTTGTCTAGACCATTGGCAAAGGTCCACAACTGTAGGCCGTTGACCCCTAAAAGCCTGCGCAAACGCCAGGCTTCTGTCTGAGCCAACTGACCGATAGTATGAATATTGACCGCCTGCAGCTTTTTAGTGGTGGCAGGCCCCACGAAGATGAGCTCATTGGCCGGTAAGGGCCAAACCTTTTCTTTATAATCGTCGTCGCGGATCAGGGTAACCGCATCGGGCTTTTTCATATCGGAGCCTAATTTAGCAAATATTTTATTGAAGGAAACACCGATACTGACGCTTAAACCCAATTCTTTTTTGGTTAAAGCCCTGATTTCATTGGCTATCGCTTCTGCCTCTTCAAAACTTGAGCAGCTGCCGGAAACATCGAGCCAGCATTCGTCCATACCATAGGGCTCGACCAGAGGGCTAAAGCGATAATAGATCTCTCTGACGGCTCGTGAATATTTGACGTACTCATGAAAATGAGGAGGTAGCAAGATTAAATTTGGAATCAGCTTTTTAGCCTGCCAATTAGCCATTCCGGTCTTTACTCCAGCCTTCTTTGCTTCTTCTGATTTAGCCAAGACGATCCCATGGCGATCATCAGCAGAGCCACAGACGACCATGGGCTTACCCTTTAACCTAGGCTGCTTCATGATTTCTACCGAGGCATAAAAGGCATTTAAATCGCTGTGTAGGATAAAACGTTTTTTCATTTGCCTCCCCCCTTCCTTTATATTGACAATAAATCTAAGTCAAAATGATGTATCGAGATTTAACCCGCTAAACTTCTATATTTTTCTCTGTTTTTCTCTGATTTACCTATTGACAACCCCATTAACTTGCAGTATAATGAAGCTAACTTCTACAAACTTCATGTTGAATATAGCAGTTGTTCGGCAACTTGTCAAGGAAGTTTTCATTTTTTTAAAATTCCAAGGAGGAGACACCTATGCAAAGATTCCCTCAAAAACTACGCGATGCCAGAGCCGATGCAGGCATGAGCCAAGCTGCCCTAGCAGAAGCCGCCGATCTCTCTGTTCGTTCCGTTTCGTCTTACGAAACAGGGGCCTCAACTCCCCGCCCTTTTACTTTGCGCAAGCTGGCTAAGGTCTTAAATGTCACCGTCGAATATTTAAGCAACGACGAGGTCGACGACCCTCAAGCCGGTATAGTTCGCGAACATTCTATGGAATATATTCGCAGCCTCTACGGTAACAGAGGGGTTTTAGAAGCCGATGCTCTGCTCCAACAAAACAGGGCTCTCTTCGCCGGAGGCAGCCTCAGTCAAGAGGCCAAAGACGCCTTCTTCCAGGCCATCATGACCGCCTATGTCACTTGCAAAGAAGAGGCTAAAGAAACATTTGGGCGGCGCGACAAAGGCGGCGAATAAAATGTCCATTGCCAGTATCAGCCGAGAAGTTCAAGCTATCCAAAAAAAGCACGATGAAACCGATGTGGCTCGCCTCTGCAAAGCCATGGGCATCACCGTTTTATACCATCCTATGGGTGATTTCGACGGTGCTTGCAAGGGCTTTTATTTGAGCCAATCGCGCAAACAAGTCATCATGGTCAACAGCAATTTATCCGAAGGTTTACAACAAATAATCATGGCTCACGAATTGGGCCACGCAGTTTTACACAAAAAAGTCAGCGGGCTCAGGGCTTTTCACGACTTCGTCATGTTCGACGAAACCTCTCAATACGAGTTTGAAGCCAATATCTTTGCCGCCGATCTGCTCATGACCGACAGCGAAGTCTTGGCTTTACTCAACGACGATATTTCATTTTTTGCAGCAGCGGCAGCCCTACAAGTGCCTCCCGAACTTTTAGATTTTAAATTCAGAGTCTTGAAACGCAAGGGCTATAAAGTCATCGACCCACCTTTTGTAGCCAATTCCGATTTTTTAAAGAAAGTGAGGTAATTGCTATGAAGAGCAAATCAAGAATATATGTAGAAGTCACTGCCAGCTTCGATGCCGATGGCCAACTTTTGCCCAAGCTGATCGTCTGGGAAGATGGCACCGAATACAATATCGACCGAGTCCTCGATATTAGACCGGCTTTTTCAGCCAAGAGCGGCGGCCAGGGTGATCGCTACATGGTTCGTTTGGGCAATCACTATAGCTATCTGTTCTTTGAACGCAGTGCCGAAATTAAGGGCAACAGGTTGGGTCGTTGGTTTGTCGAAGCCAGACATGCTTAAAAATTTTCAGCAAAGGAGGTCAGATTATGTGTGGTCGTTATTATGTAGAGCCGGAAGCCACGGCTTTAGAGATGATGGGCATTTTAGCCGAAATCAGGCGACGCTATGATCAATCTCCTCTGCTGCCCCTTCTAACCACCGGCGAAATCGCACCCTCTCAAGTGGCTGCAGTCATTGCCAACAGCAAAAACATGAACCAACGCCCTTTCTTAATGAAATGGGGCTACAAAGGCTTTAAGAGCAAGAGTCATTTAATTATCAATGCCCGCAGCGAAAGTGTCGATAGTCGCTCCATGTTTAAAGACAGCCTCTACAATCGACGCTGCCTGATCCCTGCCAACAAATACTATGAATGGCAGAACCTAGGCAAAAACAAGCAAAAATACTCCCTCTTTCCCCAAGAGCAAACCTTCTTCTGTATGGCCGGCCTTTATCGCTTCGAAAGTGACCCCAGCCTACCTTCCTTTGTCATCTTAACTCGAGACGCACCCGGGGCAATTAAAGACATCCATCATCGCATGCCGGTTATTTTGCCCAAAAGCGAATGGAACAATTGGCTGGAGCCTATTTACGACCCTTTAAAAGTTATTGAACAAGCAGTTTTAGATATCCGCTTCGAAAAAAGTGCAACTTAAGTCTGAGCTTAAGCAAGAATTGAACTTTCCTTTCAAAAATTTACTGCAGAAAATATGCAGCTGAAAAATTAAAAAATATTTACAAAATCAGTAGTTAAGCTTTGTAATTCTTCTTGATTTAGTGTAAAATGCATTTGGGTCATATTGTCCTCCTGAGTGTGTTTGATTTTGCAATTAACATTATAACTCAGATACAGGACTTTGTGGCCCCTTTTACTTTTACACAATTATATGGACTTTATCAAAAACTGTTATTATTAGCATACTTTACCACAAAATCTAAAAATAGACTGAAAAAACCTCGAATCCTGAAATAGAATTCGAGGTTTTTTGTTTTTTTATCTAAAAACTAAAGTTAAGAGCTTGAAGTACTGAGCTTAATAAAGCAATTCTACTATAATGAAATGTAAATGCTAAATTAAACTGGACAGATTAAAAGTCAAAAAGAACTGAACTTGACAAAACAATTCTACTAGAATGAAATGTAAATGCTAAACTAAACTGGACAGATTTATAATCAAAAAGTTCGGATCCTAATAAGAAAGTTACTTTATATGCAAATATATGCCAACTTTTAAGGCTATTTAGCCATCACTCTTTCAATTTCTTCTATGGTCCGTGGAATATCTCTTGATAAGTTTTCACAACCATCTTCAGTAACCAGACAGTTGTCTTCCAATCTAAAACCTATACCCCACTCCTGACAATAAATCCCTACATCAACACAGAAAATCATGCCAGGCCTGATCTCACCCTGGGCCTCTACTACGTCATGGGTATCATAGCCAACATGATGGGCGCCGCCATGCCAAATATATTTATTTACATCCTCCCAACTCTGACAAAGGCCTATCTCCTTAAGTTCTTCATAGACATATTCCTTGGCCAGCCTATCCACATCCTTCATAGGCATACCAGGTTTTATAATTTTAAACATATGCTCCGATGTATTATAGGCTGCTTGATAGAGAAGAGCCTGCTTTTCACTGAACTTTCCATTGACAGGCCAGCCCCTAGAAACATCACAGCCAACCTCATCATAGCGGGCACCTACATCATTTAAAACCATATCCCCATCCTCTGCCCTGCCCATCCGACCATCATAATGGATGCTGAAATTATTTTCACCAACGGATATGATGGGAGGGAAACCTGGCATAAAAACCCTATCCCTTGCTAAAACGTCATCAAAACAGGCCCGTAGTTCATATTCGTATATTCCAGGCTTGGCTGCCTTCATCATAGCTTCTATAGCCTGACCTGTAATTTCAATCGCCTTCCTCATGGCTTCTACTTCGCAAGGCTTTTTAATGGTCCTTTGTCTTCTGATCTGAGGATACAAATTTAAGGTTTTCATAAAGGGATAGTTATAGTCTATATATTTTATGAAACTGTGGGCCACGTCATCTGATTCACCGGGCTTTAGCTTGAAGAGATCCAGGCCGACAGTATGATAGGCCCCGCTATTCATAGCTGCATGAAAATCCTTTTCAAAATTCTCAATAAAAGAGATGTTCTCGATGCCAGACAGCTCCTTAACCTCGTCCTCTTTAAGCCTGATCCCGTCCCATCTTTCGGCCAACATATCGGGTGGCAAGATATAAATTTTTTCCTCCGGGCCAGTCTTCTTCAGCTGAGCCATAAAGATAAAGCCCTTGGTGTTGCTGCCAGATAAACCTGTCAGATAAAGGAAATTCCTATTGGTATAAAAAGAGTAGAAAGCATCAGCCGACATCCGGATTGGGTTGCCTGCAAAAAGCAATAAAATAGTTCCTTCTTCAAAGTTTTTGTATAGGTCCTGACGATTTTCAATATGAAAACTCTTATCCATTTTTTCCTCCTGTTTTTCTAATCTCATATTCTCATCTATTAATTTAAACTTATTCTCTTTAAACTCCGATAAAAGCCTTAATTTTTAATCAGCAGAGCAATCAAAGAACCGAGGCCAATAAAGGCAAATGATAAGCCTATCTGTAAGGAGTTGCCACTATTTCCCCCTAGATAAGCCAGAACGAAGCCTGGGATAAAGAGCAAAAAAGAGAGTTTTAATAGATCCATTCGATGTTTTTTTCTCCAGCTCATAGAGCTTCAACTCCTTTTTTCTTAAATCATGACAAAAAAGCTCAAAATATAGACGAAGATGCCGACCAAGGCTACATTTAACAAGCAATACTTTATCGTTATCTTCATGATCTCATTTTCTCGTCCGCCTAAATTGACATTGGCTGCCCCTGTCATGATAGTTGAAGGCGTAATAGCAACCCCTAAAGAGCCGCCAACCGATTGAGCGGCTGCCATCAAGACGCCTGATTTACCAATGACCTTGGCCGTGTTTGTTTGTAAGACACCAAACATCACATTGGAATTTGTATTGCTTCCCATGATAAAAGAGCCCAATGCCCCAATAAAGGGTGAAACCAAAGGAAAATAACCGCCAAACACTGCAGCCACACCTTGAGCTATGATTTGCGTCATGCCAGAATCGCTCATGATAAGGGCCATCATGACCATGGTGGCAATACCAACGCTGGTCGGTATACAGCGATCAACAGTGCTCTTAGCTGCTCTTTTCAGGGAAGAAAAATCGACTAGGTCCAATCTCCAATATAAGAAATATCCTACCACCGTCGAGATCAATAGGATGGGTGCAGGGTGGGAAAATATCACAATTTTAGAATAATCCTTGACTGCTTCCACCAGATAGCCAAAAGAGGTCTTAGTTGCCGGATAATCTAAGGCCCAATAAAGTGAGCTCAACTTTGTTTTAATAAATTTTATCTGGGTTAAAATGGAGACGCCAACCAAAGTATAGTAAGGAGCAAAGGCTAAGTTAAAGCTCATCTTATCCACTTCGCCTTCAGCTCTTGGCACATTGCTCTTGATCTGTTTTCTTCCCCAAATTGCCCACAAAATCAAGACTAGGGTGCCGGCTGCTGCCGCCATCAAACTGGCTAACTGGGCCGTGCCGATAATGTTCATCAACCACTGGACAAAAGACATGACCAAGCCGGCAGAAATAATCTGAGGGGCGCTCTTTCTAACTTCGGGCCAGCCTCCATAAATATGAGCAACGCCAAAACCCGTAGCCAAAATACCCACACTGAAGATGATGGCCATCCATGGCCCGATCACCTCACCGGGAATGCCAGTGACCAATTGGATGGAATTGTAAGATGAACCCATGGAACCAAAGGAAATAGCCCAGGAGTGGCCGATCAAACAAATAGCCACGGCTGAAACCGGCTCAAAGCCCATGATTGCCATGATCGGCGCCACGACCGCTACGGGTATGCCGAAACCGGTTATACCCTGCAACATAGAAGTAAAGCACCAAGCTAAGAGCAAGACCATTATGCTCTTATTTCTGGTGATCATGGTCATATTTTTGCCTATGACTTTAATTGCCCCTGCCTCGTCGGCTATATTGTAGAGGAAAACCGCTCCCCAGATGATTAGCAGGACATAGATACTCAATTGCAAGCCTTTGGCATTGGCCAAAGCCAGCATTTTAAAGTCGGTGCCAAAAAAAACATAAGAAATAAAAACAGCTACAAACCAAGAGAAGGCTCCTATTTTAGCTGCTTCCCATTTAAAAAGCAATATTCCCGTGACCAAAACTATGACAGGTGCTATAGCCAGCAGCCAATTGCTAAAATTCATCGGCAGAGTCATAAAAAAACAAATCCTTCCAAGACAACAGAACAGAA
>JAAYKD010000002.1 GCA_012522585.1 Bacillota bacterium
ATAGAAAAAGAGGAGTGTCTCTATGGAGCTGAGAGGAATCCATTACACTGCACTGAAATCTTTAAACAAATTGAGTGATCAGAAAGCACAAATACTTTTTGAAAATATAGGCGATTGGTCGGAAGTTTATAATTTAGGCCCTCGGGCTTGGCTGGAGTTTGTCAATTTTAAAACTGATGATTTAGCAATCTTGAGAGAAGAGTATAGAGCTTTGAACCTCTTGGAAATCGAGAAAAAGCTGACCAGCTTGCAAGTAAAGACAATTTTTCTGGGTGACCAGGATTATCCTCCCTTACTTGCTGAAATTGAAAAACCGCCCCTTTGTCTTTATCTTAAAGGTCAAATTCAGCCTTTAAAACCCTGTTTGGCCATCGTCGGTTCAAGGTCGGCCAGCCAATACGGCAAGCGAGTAGCCAGAGAATTGGCCTCTCAATTGGCTGCTTGTGGTTTTGTCATTGTCAGCGGTTTGGCTAAAGGCATTGACTCTCAGGCTCACTGGGGCGCTTTGGACCAGGGCTTGAGCTATGGCATTTTAGCCTTTGGTCACAGTTTCATGTATCCTAAGGAAAATAGGGAATTGGCCGATAGAATCTGTCAAGAAGGGGCCTTGATAGGGGAGTATCCCTATTTCATCAGGCCTTTTCCGGCCTACTTTCCAGCCAGGAATCGGATTATCTCCGGGCTTTCTCTGGGGACCCTGGTAGTCGAGGCTAGAGGGACTAGTGGTTCCTTGATCACTGCAGGTTTAGCAGCTGAACAGAACAGGGAGATCTTTGCAGTGCCGGGCAATATCTTCTCTGAGAACAGTCGAGGTTGTCACGGTCTGATCAAACAAGGAGCAAAATTAGTCGAAGGCATTGAGGATATTTTGGACGAGTTTCAGTATTTGAATCTGGGGGAACAGGGAAAAGCAGCTGCAGAAAAAGATATTGTTGAATTGAGTTTGGTCCAACAGAAGATCATGCAATATTTGCAAGCTGAGCCTCTGCACCTGGATGTTTTAGCCCTGCAATTGAACTTCGGTTTGGGAGTTTTATTGGCTGAATTAACCCAGATGGAGATCATGGGGCTTGTCAAAGCGCACCCGGGAGGTTATTATAGTATCTAAACCCAAGAGCAAATGTATCAATAATAAGCCAAGAGACGGAGTTGATTAAAATGGCTGATACCTTGATAATAGTCGAATCTCCGACTAAGGCACGAACAATTTCCAGATTTTTGTCGGGAAGATATCAGATAAAAGCTTCTTTAGGACATGTCAGAGATTTGCCCAAAAGCCAGTTTGGTATAGATTTGGATAAGGATTACGAGCCCAAATATATAACGATCAGAGGTAAAGGTGAGCTTTTAAAGGAACTGAGGACGGCTGCCAAAAAAGCTAAAAAAGTATATTTGGCAACTGACCCGGATCGAGAAGGGGAAGCTATCTCCTGGCATTTAGCAGAGGCTTTGAAATTGGAAAAAGGCAGTGCCAATCGGATTGAATTTAGAGAAATCACGGCTGCAGCTGTCAAAGAAGCCATAAAAAACCCCAGGCCAATCGATCAGGATTTCGTCGATGCTCAACAAGCCCGAAGAGTTCTGGATAGAATCGTTGGCTATAAATTGAGTCCCTTGCTGTGGCGCAAGCTGCGCTATGGTTTGAGTGCCGGAAGAGTTCAGTCGGTGGCGGTTGCCTTGATCTGTGACCGGGAAAGGGAGATTGAAGGTTTTGTTTCCGAAGAATACTGGACCCTAGAAGTCAGTTGTCAAGGGGATAACGGAGCCTTAAAAGCTAAATTAATCGAACTTGAGGGAGCTAAGCCTGATTTAAAAAGTGAAACTCAGGTCAATGGTCTCATCGCTTCTTTTGATCCGGCTTGCCGAGTTCTATCTTTTAAAAAGGGCGAAAGAAGAAGACTTCCTCAACCTCCTTATATAACCAGTACTTTACAGCAGGATGCTTCCAGACGTTTAGGCTTTACAGCCAGAAAAACCATGATGTTGGCTCAACAGCTCTATGAAGGAATAGAGTTAGCCAAAGAGGGAGCCGTGGGTTTGATCACCTATATGCGTACCGACTCGGTCAATATAGCTGACAGTGCTTATCAGCAAGCTCAGGAATATATCAGCGCAAATTTTGGCAATGAATATGGTCTCAAGACCAAAAGAAAATTTAGTTCCGGCAGAAATGTTCAGGAAGCTCATGAGGCGATCAGACCGACGGATATTTTCCGAACTCCTGATAATCTGAAGAGTCAACTGAGTCGAGATCAATTGAGATTGTATAGATTGATTTGGGAGAGATTTTTGGCCTCCCAGATGGCAGCGGCAATTTTCGATTATGTCACAGCCGATTTAAAGAACAAAGAAGCAGTTTTCCGCTTGAACGGAAGTGTGGAAAAGTTCCCCGGATTTTTAAAGGTCTTGCGCACTGAAGATAAAGATCAGGAAGAGGATTTAGGCTTCTTACCGATTTTAGAAGTTGGCCAGAGCTTAAAAGTTGAGGAATGGCTGCCCAAACAGCATTTTACTCAGCCACCAAATCGCTACAGCGAAGCTCAACTGATCAAAACCATGGAAGACTTAGGCATTGGCCGACCTTCCACATATGCCCCCACCATCGACACGATTCAAAAAAGAGAATACGTCAATCGTCAGGAAAGAAGGTTTTATCCCACCGAATTAGGTCATTCGGTAACCGACCTCTTACGGGAATACTTTTCTGATTTAATCGATACGGATTTTACAGCCCAGTTGGAAGAACAATTGGACTTAGTCGAAGCAGGCAAATTAAACTGGATCAAAGCTATCGATGATTTCTACCTTCCTTTTGCTGAATTATTGGCTGAGGCAGAGAAGAATATCCCTGTCAAAGAGGTGGAAGATGAAGTCACCGATGAAATTTGCGAATTGTGTGGGCGTAATATGGTGATCAAGCGGGGAAGGTTCGGTTCCTTCTTGGCTTGTCCCGGTTATCCCGAGTGTAAGAATACAAAGAATTTGACGGTCAAATTGGATATAGCCTGTCCTTTCTGCAAGGAAGGTACTG
>JAAYKD010000069.1 GCA_012522585.1 Bacillota bacterium
TCTGTTCACCGTCATCTTCAATATCTATATAACCTTCCCTCTGATGGGCGGAGACTATAATTCCTCTGTCATCGCTGCCGGCATGGTAGGTCATTCCTTAGGAGCCTCGCCCACTGCCATTGCCAATATGGAAGCCATCACCTCCCGCCACGGACCGGCTGGAGATGCCTCTCTGTTAGTGCCCTTAGGGGGTGGTTTTTTAGGTGATTTATTCAATGTGCCCCTGGTCCTCTTATTGCTCAACATACTGACCTGACCAAGAACCTGATCCATTCGTTTTTTTCAATCGCCTTAAATTTAATAGATTTCACTATTTATTCCAAACCAATAGAGGAAAAAGTATATAGATGACGAAATTAGTTCAAAATATGCCAAATTGAGGAGAGAGATAAATGAGCAATGTCAAATTGTTTTGGCTCGACGAAGAGCAGTTTGAAGAACTTTTACCCGATGAAACTCTAATTAGCTCAGAGCAAAAAGTGTTGATTGAAAAAAATCTTTCTGTTTTATTTGGTATGAAATTTGTAGTCAGAGATTATCCTATGGACCAGGATGTCATCGATACTTTGGCTTTGGACAGCAACGGAAGTCCGGTCATTCTAATGTTTCGCAAGGATCCGCTCCATTCTCCTGTCAACAGAGGCTTAAATGCCATGGCTTGGTTACAAGGCCATTTGAGCGAAATCAGGCTTTTGGTCATGCACCATTTAGGCGAGAAAGAGACGCTGAAACTGAATCTCAACCAGGCTCGTCTGATCTGTCTCAGTGACCATTTCAACGACACGGAAATCAGCACTGCTTCTTTGACTTCAGTCGATATTGAACTTTTAAATTGTCGTTTCCACGATGAAAACCTCTTAGCGGTCAATCGTTTAAATCTACCGCGGCTTTTGCAACGTCTCAATCCCTACCAGCCTAGAATCGACGAACTGCTCAGTCAAGCTACTCCCAGACAAAAACAATTGTATCAGGAATTCAAAAACCTTCTGACCGGTCTAGGCGATGATTTACGGGTTCTGGTCAAGGAAAACGAGATAATCTGGGCTCGTTTGCGCAATTTAGCCACAGTAGATTTTTCTGGAGCAACTTTAAATATCCGCTTGAATTTACCTTCTGAAGCCGTTTTCTTAGAAGAAATGGCTGAAGATTTCATGGTCAATCAGGCTGACAAAGCAAATGAAGGCGGGGTTTTACTCTTGCAGTTGAACAGTAGCGAACAGCTTCTACAAAGTGCTTACCTGATCATCCGAGCTTATCGGATCAATTGATTTAAAAATTAATATAGAATATAATTGAATCTAAGCCGCTTAGCTTTTAGCTGCGGCTTTACTCTTTTTGTTTGGATATTTTAAAATACAGGAGCAATAATTTCATGGTGAGTTTTAAATCTTTAATCGACCTGCAGATAACCCTTTTCATTCTGATCATGATCGGCTATCTGCTGACCAAAAGTAAAATTATAAACAAGGAATCAGGAAAAACCTTAGCCGATCTCTTGGTTTATTTTATTTTACCCAGTAATATCATCATCTCCTTTTTGATGGAATTCAATTTACAGATCCTCAAAGAAGGTTTGGTCATACTGATTGTCTCTGCCTGTATTCAGATGATAACGCCTCTTCTAGGCAAATATATCTATCCCGGATCCGAAGGCAAAGAGCTAGCAGTCTTACGCTATGGCACCGTCGTTTCCAATGCCGGCTATTTGGGTAACCCCATGGCTCTGGCTCTTTATGGCAGTCAAGGTCTGCTCTATGCCTCTATATTTTTAATTCCTCAACGAATTGTTGTCTGGTCTCTGGGGGTCTCCTATTTCACCGGCAATAGGGGCAAGAAGATGTTCAAGCAGATCCTCTTTCACCCCTGCATTTTAGCGGTCATTGTCGGCCTTGTTTTGATGCTGGCCCAGATTAAACTCCCCAGTGCTTTGGTCAAGGTTCTGCAACATGGAAGCAATAGTGTCACCCCTATTTCCATGGTCTTGATCGGCAACCTTCTAGCCGATATTTCCTTTAAATCCTTGATCAACAAAACTATCCTCTGGTATACAACTGTTCGCCTCATTTTGATTCCGGCAGCCGTCTTAGCAATTTGTTCTGCTTTGAATTTACCCACCATGGTCACAGTCATCTCAACTCTATTGGTAGCCATGCCAGCCGGAGCGACAACTGCTATTTTAGCAGCCCAACATGATGGCGATGATGTGCTAGCAGCTAAAATAGTCTTCTTTACTACATTTTTATCCTTGATCACTGTGCCCATCTTCATCTTAATCATGAACAAACTTTAATCACGATGGCGACGATGTGCCAGCAGCTAAGATAGTCTTCTTTACTACCTTCTTATCCTTGATTACTATGCCCATCTTCATCTTAATCATGAACAAGCTTTAGAATCAGGGCTTGACAATAAAATGAATTTCGTTATAATGCAAGTGTAAACTTTACACCTAGGGTTTATAGATTAATTAAATACTGGTTGCATGATGATTTCGAGAGAGTGCGAAAGGCAATAGCTTTTCGACGCCGAAGGGGCCCGCGCGGGAAACTCTCAGGCAAAAGGATCGAAATCGGACGACCACTCCGGAAAGCCAGACTACCAGATGGATGTCTTGGCACCGAAGAAGCAATCCGCAGAGACCTTTAAACTAAAGGATCTTTTCGGGGAATCTTTCAGGTTATAAGACGGAGGCGCACGAAATATCGTAGTGCCTCTGTCTTTTTTTATGAGCTTTAGCTACGAAATCAAGAAAGAGTGAAGAGAGTATGGAGCACAAAACACCTTTATACGACTGCCATCTTACAGCTGGAGCCAAAGCCACACCCTTTAGAGGCTATTTGCTCAAGGTTAAAATAGGAAAAGAAGACTTGATCGGTAACAAGGCACTTCCCCTAAAGAGCTGAGCCGAAAGTTTTACAAGTTAGGCTAAAAGCGGCAGAGAGAGGCAGAGCTTAAGGATTTTGTGCTTTCTGAATCAAGCCAAAGGAAATAAAAGTTGATTATAAAGAAAAGGAGCCAATAATATGCAAAATGAATTCGATCTTGCGGTAATTGGTGCAGGGCCTGGGGGCTATGTAGCTGCCATTAGAGGAGCTCAGTCAGGCATGAAGGTTGCACTCATTGAAGAAAGAGAAATTGGTGGCACTTGTTTAAACAGAGGATGCGTTCCCACCAAAGCGCTGATGCATTCCGCCAATCTTTACCGCCAAATTAGCCGTAGCGATCTCTTCGGTATTGAAGCCACAGACCTAAAATACGATATGGAAAAAATCTATTCACGAAAAGACGAGGTTGTATCAAAGTTACGCAGTGGAGTTGAGTTTCTCATATCAGCTAATCAAATTGAAATCATCAGAAGCAGAGGCCTGGTTACAGACCAAAACACAATAAAAACAAAGGACAGAGAGATTAAAGCTAAGAATATACTCATTGCCACCGGTTCCTCTCCTGCTCGACCTCCTATTCCGGGCTTGGATTTACCAGGGGTCATGACCAGCGATGAATTACTGAATCAGCAGCAAGGACCCGGCTGCCAAAGTCTCATCATCATCGGCGGAGGCGTTATAGGCATGGAATTCGCCGGAATATTTTCATCTTTCGGTTGCAAAGTCACCGTCATTGAGGCGATGGACCGTATTTTGTCAACCATGGATAGAGAAATCGCTCAAAATTTGAGTATGATCATGAGGAGGCGGGGTGTAACTATAAATACGAGGGCAAGGGTAAACAAAATCGAGCAAACAGAAGAGGGCTTGATCTGCCATTATACCCAAAAAGAAACCTCTAAAGTTGCTGAAGCACAAGCAGTGCTCGTGGCCATCGGGCGAAAACCAAATGTTGATGGATTATTCTCAGAAAACCTCAATATAAAGACTGAACGGGGAATCGTTGTTAACGAGCATTTCCAAACCAACATCCCTGGTATCTATGCCATTGGAGATGTTATTTCTGATGGCATCCAGCTGGCTCATCTGGCTTCAGCACAAGGAATAACCGCTGTATCTCATATGATAGGCAATCCTTCCCCCGTCGACCTCAACACAATACCCTCCTGCATCTACACTGAACCGGAAATTGCCTCTGTGGGTCTTTCTGCAGACCAAGCCAAGGCCCAAGGGCTTTCAATTAAAACAGGGAAATTCCCTATGTCGGGCAATGCAAAATCAATCATCGAAGATGAAGACCGAGGTTTTATCAAACTAGTCTTTGATAGTGAAACAGAGGTAATCCTCGGTGCACAAATGATGTGCGGCAGAGCTACCGATTTAATCAGCGAAATGTCAACAGCCATCGTCGCCAAGCTTACCTTGGCCGACCTAGGCTCCGTGATTCGACCTCATCCCACCTTTATCGAAGGGATCAGCGAAGCCTTAGATGGCACTCATGGCAAAGCCATTCATATTGCACCTAGAAACCGCTAAATTAAAAGCGCTATCTTCCAATCAAAGATAGCGCTTTTTTACTTAGAAACTCTAACAATTGTAATTTCTTACCTTAAATTTTCCCGACAAAAATTTTCTGTTTAATCCTCTTGGGCTGTTCTTGCAAGGATTTTCTCTTGATCATATTTATCCAAATTGACCCAATAATCGCTGAAAACTCTAAATTATCTTTTTCTCTTAATATTCCCAGCCAAAAAATCGCTGTTTATTCTTCTTGAGCAGTTCGAGCGATGATCTCCTCTTGATGGTATTTATCCAAATTAACGAAATAATCGCTGTAACCGGCTACTCTGACTAAAAGATCTTTATATTCGGCTGGGTTCTGCTGGGCTTTTCTCAGTGTCTCAGTGTCCACCACATTGAATTGGATGTGGTGACCGCCTAAACGAAAATAGGTTCTAATCAAGGCAGCCAATTTTTTCAAACCCTGCTCCCCTGCTAGAGTCGAAGGCATGAAGCGTTGATTGAGCAAGGTGCCTCCGGAGTAACTTTGATCCATTTTAGCCAAGGATTTAATCACTGCTGTGGGACCATTGCGATCAGCGCCGTGAGAAGGTGAAGTCCCATCTGATTCCGGCAGATGAGCCAAACGACCATTGGCGCTTGCTCCCAGCATTTTGCCAAAATAAACATGACAGGTTGTGGAGAGCATATTCAGATGATAGGTGGGCCCTTTAGTGCTATGGCGCCCTTCAATATTATCTAAAAGGGATTGATAGACCCTTTGCATAATTTTATCGGCCCGATCATCATCGTTGCCATAGAAGGGTGTCTGATTGAGCAATTTTTGTCGCAGCGGCTCATGACCTTGGAAATTATCACTCAAGGCTTGTAGCAATTGCTCCAGCGGGACAGTCTTTTCATCATAGACATGGGTCTTGATAGCTGAAAGGCTGTCCGTCACCGTTCCTATACCGCAGCATTGAATATAGGTCGTATTATATTTAGGACCTCCGTCGTAGTAATCTTTGCCACTTTCAATACAGCCTTCGATGACCACGGAGAGGAAAGGAGCCGGAGCATATTTTCTGAACATATGTTCTAAATAGTTGTTGACTCTGATCTTGGTGTCGACGACGAAACTCAATTGCTTTTGGAAAGCTGCGTAGAGATCATCGAAACTTTCAAAATCTCGGCCCGTGCTCAAGCCGATTTTTTTACCGCTCAAGGGGTCAACTCCATCGTTTAAAGTCAATTCCAAAACTTTAGGCACGTTGAGATAGCCGGTCAACAAATAGGCTTCCTTGCCGAAACAGCCTGTCTCGATACAGCCACTGTTTCCCCCTTCTCTGGCATCCTCAACGCTTTTGCCTGAGCGTACCTGTTCCATGATGACCATATCCGTATTGAAAACGGAAGGATAACCATAGCCCTTGCGGATAATGGCAGCTGCTTCTAGGAGGAATTTTTCCGGAGTTTTTGCGCTGATCTGAACATTACACTGAGGCTGCAATAAGTGAAGCTCATCGAAAACTTCCAACAAGAGATATGAGACTTCACTGACTCCATCACTGCCATCTCTTTGCAGGCCACCAATATTGATATTGACGAAATCATTATAGGTTCCGCTTTCCAAGGCGGTCACACCGACTTTGGGTGGGGCCGGATGGTTGTTGAATTTTATCCATAAACAGCTCAAGAGCTCCTTAGCTTGATTTCTGGTCAAGGTGTTGGCAGCCAGTTCTCTAAAATAAAAGGGTGCTAAATGCTGATCTAAATGACCTGGGCTCATAGAATCCCAGCCGTTCAATTCCATGATGGTGCCTAAATGGACAAACCAGTACATTTGAAGAGCATCATGAAAACTCTGGGGAGCTTGAGCCGGAATGCGGCGACAGCGCTCAGCTATATCCAACAATTCGGCTTTACGCTCAGGGTTATCTTCCTCTTGGGCCAATGCTTGGGCTTTTTCAGCATGTCTTTGACCATAGCGAATCAGTGCCTGAGCGGAAATCATCATAGCTTTATATTGCTCATTTTTATTGCCCGCTTCAGGGTCCTTGAGCCAGTCCAATTGGCTTTGCCGTTCTTTTATTTGCTCAATGAAATCGTCCATACCGTAAAGATAGATTCTACCGTCTAAGGCAGTATGTCCGGGAGCCCTTTGCTCCATAAATTCAGTGAACAAACCTGCTTCGTAGAGGTTCTTCCAAGTATCATCGATTTCGGCAAAAGCTTTATCCCGCATACTGCGCCCCCGCCAATAAGGAATCACTTCTTTTTCATAGATCAGCTTATCCTCCGAACTGATCTTGTAGCCTGCCATCTCCCTCGTATCCAAAACATCTAGATCCTCTAGAGTATGACAAGTCAATTCCGGAAAAGAAGGGACGACTGCGGGAGCATTTCCTCTTTCCCCTACGATCAATTCCCCTTGACCGATATAGATTTCTTTCTGATCGCAGAAATGATAAAAATTCTTGGCTCGCATGACGGGAACCGAATATTTACCATCATTCTCTCGATAAAATTCTGTGACCAGCTTGGCCCTTTCCGCACTGAATTTTACAACAGCCTCTCGACTCTCTTGACGCAATCTGGCAACTCGTTCAGTCATTTTATTCCTCCTGATCATTCTATGTTTCTTCGGGCTTCGAGACCACCGGCTCTTAAATAGTCTATGGCTCGGTCCATCTCAGATTCCGTTGGTGTTTCAATATGGGGTAATTTATATTCTCGGTTCAATTTTTCATATTTGTTGATCTGCATATGGTGATAGGGCAATAGCTCCAGGGGCCAAGGATTTTCAAACTGCTTAAAAAAATCGATAATCCTATCGAGATTTTTTTTAGAATCGTTGATTCCCGGTATCAAAGGCATTCGAACAATACCGGCATAACCTGCTCTGATCAAATTGGCCAAGTTATTTAGAATCAGAGTGTTGTCAACACCTGTATACTTCTCATGTTCTCGGCCAGCCATATGTTTCAAATCGTAGAGAAATAGATCAATATGAGGAGCCAAGTCTGCTAAGATTGGCCAAGGGCTGTAGCCCGATGTATCCAAAGTTCGATGGATACCCTCCTGGCCTGACAATTTGAGCAACTCCAACAGAAATTCCGGTTGACTTAAAGGCTCACCACCGGAGAATGTAACTCCGCCACCTGATTCATCATAAAAGAGTCGATCCTTTAAAATGATCTCGTGAACTTCTTGAGCCCTTTTAGTTTCACCGACCCAAACCCGAGCTTGAGTCAAACAAGCATCAACACAAAGCCCGCAGAGCAAGCAATTTGCACTTTGCTCTAAGCCTTGGGGGCAAACTTCCAGACAGCGACGACAATCGATACACAGTTCTTCTTGCCAAAGAATCTCTTTAGAAAAACCTTGGCTTTCAGGATTGTGACACCACCAACAATTCAAAGGACAGCCTTTGAAAAAAACCGTGGTGCGAATACCCGGACCGTCCTCGATACTGTAGCGCCTAATATTAAAAATGGTACCTTCCATGCTTCTTTTCCTTCACTATTTATTAGTCTTATCTTTCGCCATAGACTAAAAATTTCCTGCTAGAGAACAATAAAGGAATGCTTGCCAGACAAAGCGAACTTTTTAAAAAACAAGGACAAAGGGGTTAAAAGCAATGACAGATTTAGCAGCGCTCTTTAAAATTTCATATGGACTTTACTTGATTGGAGCTAAAAAAGAGAATAAAGAAAATGCATGTATCAACAATACCTTGATTCAAATCACCTCGGAGCCTCTGCGTCTCTTGCTGGCCATGAACAAAGGGTCATACACTCACGATCTGGTCAAAGCAACAGGGCAATTATCCGTTGCTGTCATTGATCAAAGAGCTGATATGAGTTTCTTCAACCATTTTGGAACTAAAAGCGGCAGGGATATTGATAAGCTAGAGGGTTTCCCCGTCCTCTTCTGCTCCAATGGTTGCCCCAGTGTTGAAGGCAACATCTGTGCTCTTTTTGCAGGTGAGGTTGAGCAGACTATTGATGTGGGCAGCCACAGCCTCTTCATCATCGCTGTCCAAGAAGCAGCAATCAAAAGCGATTACGAACCCATCACCTATGCTCAGTATCGCAATTTAAAGAACACAGGCAGCATTGAAATCATCAAGACAGAAAAAAAGGAATACAAATACATCTGCACTGTCTGTCATTACGAGTATGACGGGGATATTCCCTTCGAAGACCTGCCCGATGATTATAAATGCCCGATCTGTGGGGTGGGCAAGGAATTGTTCATCAAAGTTTGATTGAAAACAAAAAAACCGAGCCGATTAATCCGGCTCGGTTTTTTTAAACTAGTCTTCTAGACTTGCTGAATCCAATTGAATTCATCTTTCAGTCTACCCCATTGAATTCCGGTCAATGTATCATAGACTTTTTGAGTTACTTCCCCTGTTTTGAAATCATTGATGGTCAGAACTTTGCCTTTATAGAAGAGTTCACCGACGGGTGAAACGACTGCAGCAGTTCCCACAGCAAAGATTTCTTCCAAGGTGCCATTTTCATGAGCTTCGACTAAATCATCGATGGAGATATTGCGTTCACTGACCTTCATGCCCCAATGGCGCATTAGGTGAAGTGCTGAATCGCGGGTAATACCGGGAAGAATTGTTCCTTCTAGGGGTGGGGTGATGATTTCGCCGTCAATTTTAAAGATGACATTGGTGGTTCCAATTTCTTCTATATATTTGCGATGGATTCCATCCAACCACATGACCTGAGAATAGCCTAAAGATCTGGCTTTTTCTTGACCGGCCAAAGAGGCTGCATAGTTACCGCCTGTTTTAGCTTCTCCAGTTCCACCTTTGATGGCTCTGACGTATTCGTCTTCGACAAAAATCTTGACCGGACTGACTCCTTCAGGATAATAGGAGCCGGAAGGTGAAAGTAAAACGATGAAGAGATAGGTGCTGGAGGCTGAAACGCCAACAGAAGGCTGAGTAGCTATACACATGGGCCTGATGTAAAGAGAAGCATCTTTAGCTTGGGGGACCCAGTCCTGATCGACTTCGACAATTGCTTTGACAGCCTGAACAAAATCGTCAACCGGTATTTCGGGCATGGAGACTCTTCTATTACTCCGCTGCATGCGAGCGCCATTGGCTTCGGGTCTGAACAATTGAACCTTTCCATCGTCACGGCGGTAGGCTTTCATGCCTTCAAAGGTTTCTTGAGCATAGTGCAAAACCATTGCTGCCGGATCCATGGAGATGGGCCCATAAGGAACGATTCTGGGATCATGCCAGCCTGTTCCTCTGGTGTAGTTCATGACGAACATGTGATCGGTAAAATGTCTGCCAAATCCTAAATTAGCCTCATCGGGGCGTGGTTTAGGATTTTCGGTTAGGGTAATTTTA
Organism: Bacillota bacterium; assembly: GCA_012522585.1. GTDB lineage: Bacteria > Bacillota > JAAYKD01 > JAAYKD01 > JAAYKD01 > JAAYKD01. Next base: position 9,766 of record JAAYKD010000069.1, read on the forward strand.
ATATCCAACAAAAAGATCATCCTCTCTTTTTTTTATAACTATTTCACTGCCTTAGCCAAGGCTTTGAATCTATTTTACTTTCATCAAGGCATTGAAGAAGGGTTTGTAAGTGCCGTCTGTCTGAGCTCTGTATTGAGCGTGATAGCCCAGAAGGACTACATCACCTTGACCATATTCAACATGCATAGCAGCTGCTTTTCCGGCAATTAATTCTTCACCGTAGAGCAAACCGCTTTGTAAAATTTCTCTTTCCGGATAGCTGGCTAAAACTGTGTAATTTTGAGCCTTAGCTGTATCGGTGATGATATAAGCAGGACTGCTGAAGTTCAAGGTTAAGCCTAACTCAGGCATACCCCAATTGATGGGATGATCTGCATGTTCGGTGCGTAAAGTGGCTCCCTGGGTGAAAAACTCATCCATGGATTTTCCTTCAACAACATTAGTCAAGCCTAACTCTAAAGCTTCCACTGCCCAATCACAAGAACCTGCTTGAGCTACCAAACGTCCGCCAGCTTCAACAAATTCCTTTAAAGCTGCAACTCCTTCAGCCTTTAAACCGCTCATATAACCTTCAGGCACGGTTCCGATAAAGCGACGCATCCTGGAGAAAGCGGGATCTTTGGTGATATCGGTGAGCATGCCTTTGCGATCGGCAGGAATAAAGATAACATCGTATTTGTCGATTAAATTGCCCTTTTGAACTTCTTCATCCATGATGTTGACGTAAGGGAATTCAAATTGTTCTAAGACCAAACGAGTCCAACCTTCGTCCATAGAGCCGCCTAGATAGCGCTTATAAAGAGCCAGACGCTTTGCTTCGTAGGGAATAATTTCAGCTTCGGCTAAGGGGCCTTCGAAGGGTACTATATCAATACCCAGCTCTTGGCCGCCGGCTTTTAAGATTTCCTGACCTTGGGCTTCGGCAACAAAATCGCCGCAGCAACGGGTTCGCCAGACCTTAATACCTTGAGCTAAGAGACGATTGGCTAAACGGAAAGAAGCATTGAGATTTCCACCAAAGACATAGGCTTCATGCTGATTGGCTTCTTCAAAAATTGCCTGCATGGGGGGAACTTCGGTCAGAAGTTTTGTTTTGCCCTCAATTGGATCTTCAGCTTCTATGATGTAAACACCCATATACTCGCCGTAAGTATCGGTGGTGGTATCATAGATATTAGAAGCATTATTGAAGCGACGGCTGAACCAGTTATCATTGAAGAATGTTCTGGCTAAGAGGGTGCGAATAGCTGCTCTCTTGGGCTGAGACGCGTAAATAACGATGGAACCTTCAGGGGCTGTTTCACAACCGCTTGAGACGCATTCTTCGGCAATATGCAACTCGAAGCCCTGTTGTTCTAAAACTTTAATCAATTTATAAGCCGTAACCGGATCGTTTTGCAGATCAGCAGGAATGATGAAGCCATAAGGCTTTTCCATTTCGCCCAGTTCGGTCTGTCTTTGTGCCTTCTTAATGGCATTGCGCAGGATGATATCCTTGTTTCGAGCTGCACAATCTAAGAGTGCCCAAGAAGTAATCTTTTGTTGCTCGACGATATCTCTCAAGGTCCACCAGCCACCGGGCCAAGGATGAACAAAATCAACCTGTTGTTGGTGTACCGGGAAAGTGCGATCATTAGCACCTTGCAATTGCTCCGGAGCAATGTAGATCGGGCTTGCCGTCTTGACATTGGCCGATTCAGTCAACATACCGGCAATATTATGGTGATTGGTAAACCAGTGGAAGCCCATATGGCCCCAAGCAGGGAATTGACCTCCGCTTAAGATGCCTCTTTTCCCTTCCTCTTCCAGGCGATAACCCATGTGAGCTCCATACATGCGCAGCTCACTCCAGACTAATGGGTCCGGATTGGGATGAATGGGGTCACTATAGGGGGAAATGTAAAGGCGAGCACCATAAGAGCCGAAATGATGATGATCTTGGAAAGCATGGGGATTCCATTTTTGGAACATGATTTCTCCCACATAGCGAGATTCGATCAAGTTCCAAGCAAAAGCATCGCGATTGTTGTCGTGACCACAATACTTATGATAGAGCCAAGGCAAACCTGCTCCTTCATATTCTGTGCCCAAATATTTGTTATACCAGTCGGTGACCATGATTTGGCCATCCGGGTTAAAACAAGGAACTATGATGGAAATAGTTTCATCTAAAATTCTTAAACCCTCTTCACTCTCAGTAGTCAAGAGATCATAGACCAGCTCAGGCGCCATTTGGGTGCCTCCAACCTCGCTGGCGTGCAAGCTCATAGTCTGAACTACTATGGCTTTGCCTTCCTTAACCAGTTCATCTAAGCGTTCTTCTTCAATTCCACGAGGATCAGTAATCTGCTTGTTGATCAGCCTTAATTCTTCTAGCCTAGCTAAGTTTTCAGGGGAAGATATATAGGCTACTAAAAATGGATGTCCCTCAGTTGAAGGTCCCATATTTTCGAGGATCATGCGGTCGCTCTCTTTGGCTAAGAGCTCCAAATAGTCGACGATCTTTTCCCATCTGACCAGCTTACGATCCTCTCCCAGTTGGTGACCAAAATAACTAATTGGAGATGTGACTTTGACTTGACTCATATATTCCACTCCTTTGTTTTTTATGGTAAGCTAAAGAACTTACCGGTCTCTTATATTAATTGGCAATTGCCATGTAAAAATCCTTCTATTGACGGAATAATTTTTCTATTCTAACTTAAAAATTGCTAAAAGGAAGGTGCAGCCTGAAAAGCGAATCTATCCTTAAGTAAAAGGAGCTGGCATGATGAAATCTAAGCATAGGATAATTTTCCTCTTTGTTTTAATAACTATACTATTGGGCACTGGTTGCTCAAATTTCAAAAGCAATGAGACCACCTTAAAAGAGGCCAATGGTTTTGCCTTAGGAGGTCTTATTCAATATAAATTGATCGGTGAAAAGGAAAGTACCGAACTAGCATTTCAAGAGATCAGCCAGCTTTTAAAAGAATTAGAGGATGAATTCAGTGCCAATGATCAAAATTCATTTCTTTCAACCTTGACTGAAGAGGCCTATCAAGAAAAGATAAAAATCAGCGACAATTTCAAAGCCATGATCGAATTGGCTTGGGATTTGGAGGAGTTGAGCGAAGGAAAATTTACACCTTTGGTTGGACCCTTGGTAAAACTCTGGAATATCGGTTTCAGCGATGCCAAGAAGCCTGGAGATAACTCGATCAAAGAGCTCTTGCCTTTATTAGTCAAAGAGAATTTGCTCATAGAAGAAGTAGGCGATGACTCTTTTATTTCCTTCCTCCAGCCTGCTATGTCCTTAGATCTAGGAGCCATCGTCAAAGGCTACGCCGCTCAAGAGGCTCTGAGGATCTGTCGACAACAGAATTTAAAGGGTGCTCTAATTTCTATTAATGGCAATTTAGCCGTTTATGGTCAGAATACAAATGATTCTCCTTGGCGGATTGGTTTGATCGATCCAGAAAGAGCGAGCAACGATATCATCGGAAGTTTCACAGGAGAAAACATTACAGTAGCTACTTCCGGCGATTACGAGCGTTATTTCATTGAAGATGGTCTAGTCTATCATCATATCCTGGATGCTACTAATGGCTACCCGGTCGACTCCGACTTAAGGGCTGTTTCCATAATTTCAGAGCAAGGAGCTTTAGCCGATGGTCTTTCCACCGTTGCCTTCCTCTTAGGCAAGGATAAGGGGATGGCTCTCTTGGATAATTATGAAAATCTCGACTACCTTCTGGTAGCTAAGGATAACAGCCTCTGGAGCAAGGATGAATTTAAGGAAAACTTCATCATAACAAACGATAATTACCATTGGGGTGAGGTGAAATAAGATGAATACTCAGAAGATGTTGCGTTTAAGCCTGGCTTTGAGTTTAGGCCTAAGCTTGCATGTGATTGAAAGGATGCTGCCTTTACCGGCTCTGCCTTTCCCCGGAGTCAAACTAGGCTTAGCCAATCTGATCAGTTTAGGTGCAATCTTTTGGTTTTCCTATAAGGAAAGCCTTACCTTGATTATTTTGCGCTGTGTCTTAGCTTCCTTTTTTGGAGGTGGTTTTTCCGCTTTTCTCTACTCGTTGAGCGGCGCCTTTTTCAGCTTCAATCTGATCTGGTTTCTTTCTCATCTCTCTCCTGCCAATTTCAGCCTACCAATGATCAGCATGGTCGGGGCAATTGTCCATAATTTCAGCCAAATCATGGTCTCCATCTTTTTAATGGAAACCTTAGGGCTCTTGATCTATCTGCCAATTCTGATCATAGCCGGTTCGATCAGCGGCTTAGCCATCGGCCTGACCGGTCTTATCTTAATTCGCAATTTACACAAGAGCGGACTCTTGCCCCAAATTGAAGAAAGATTACTACCCTTGTTAAGTTAATGCCAATTCTGATCATAGCCGGTTCGATCAGCGGCTTAGCCATCGGCCCGAGCAGTCTTATCCTAATTCGCAATTTACATAAGAGCGGACTCTTGCCCCAAATTGAAGAGAGATTACTACCCTTGTTAAGTTAATGCCAATTCTGATCATAGCCGGTTCGATCAGCGGTTTAGCCATCGGCCTGACCAGACTTATCTTAATTCGCAATTTACATACGAGCGGACTCTTACCCCAAATTGAAGAAAGATTACTACCCTTGTTAAGTTAATGCCAATTCTGATCATAGCCGGTTCGATCAGCGGTTTAGCCATCGGCCTGACCAGTCTTATCTTAATTCGCAATTTACATACGAGCGGACTCTTACCCCAAATTGAAGAGAAAGTAAAACTAGTTTAAAATTAAAAAAAGCCTAAGGTCAAAGAACTCTCATTTTTCCTGAGAAGCTTCTGACCTTAGGCTCTTCTTATTTGAAATCGTAAAAGGCTGTTCTGTCTATGATGATGAAGGATACCTTGACTCTCTTATAACCTAAATTTTTCATGAAATCTGCGATGACCTGAGCTGCTTCATCCTGTTGCTCCTGAGGCCGATCGAACCAATGAACTTCAATCATCGGATAACTTTCAATCAAGCCTGATTCATCAAAATGGGTGGTCTGGGTCAATTCAAGGGTGAAGACTCTTTTTTCACATTGAGCAACTTGAGATAATTTTTCAATCAGGGGCTGAGCTAAAGTTTGCAAATCACTGGGCTTAACTCCGCGAAAGACTAATGTTGGCATTTAAGTTCCCCCTTCAATCTTATTTTTTATACATTTTTTCATACAAGGCAGGAATTATACATTCAGGCACCAAGCCTTCCAATTTTCCTCCGTAAGAAGCGATCTCTTTAACAGTTGAGGATGAAACAAAAGCTAAATTCTGTTTTGTCATGAGAAAACACATCTCTATATCATCGTCCAAAAACTGATTGGCTGCGGCAATTTGAAACTCATATTCAAAATCCATCATGGCCCTCAAGCCACGGACTATGGTCTTAGCTCCAATTTCATTGCAGAAATCAACGGAAAGACCTGTGTAATGAGCTATTTTAACCTGAGGGTTTTCATTAATCGCACATTCCATCAGATAGAGGCGCTCTTCTAAATTAAACATGGTGACCTTGGTCGGATGATTTAAAATAGTCACATAGACCTCGTCAAATAATTTACATGCTCTTTTAATAATATCCATATGCCCATTGGTAATTGGGTCAAATGTACCTGGATACATTGCTATTTTCTTTGCCAAATTTTTCGGCCTCCTTTTATTTTCTCCTTAAAAACATTCTTTTAAGCTGCTCTTTCAAAAAACTATTCTGCTTCGAGCTCCTCTTTCTGTTCAGGCTCAACATGCTCAGTCAGAGCATTGAAGGTCTCTTTTATAGTAGCTGTTGTATTGACAATTTTTTGCACGTCTGAGGGAATAATCAGCTTGGTGGCTTGACCATCGGCTACTTTTTCCAGAGCTTCATAGCTTTTTAAAGTTAGATAAGCCTGAGTCGGAGCAGCCTTGGAAATCAATTCTATACTGCGAGCTTGAGCTTCTGCCATCAAGATGACTGCCTCTGCCTGGCCTTCTGCTTCCGTTATAGCTGCTTTTTTAGCCGCTTCAGCTTTTAAAATAACTGCTTCTCTTTCACCTTCAGCCCCCATGATGACAGCTCTTTTTTCACCTTCGGCTCGTAAGATCTGCTCGCGGCGCTCTCTTTCAGCACGCATCTGCTTTTCCATGGCGTCTTGAATATCCCTGGGGGGTATGATGTTTTTCAATTCTACTCTGTTGATTTTAATACCCCAAGGGTCTGTAGCCTCATCAACAATAGAACGAACTTGAGCATTGATCGTATCCCTGGAAGTCAGGCATTCGTCTAATTCCAAATCACCGATGATGTTTCTCAAAGTTGTCGCTGTCAGGTTTTCAATAGCTACAATAGGCCGATCCACCCCATAGGTATAGAGCTTGGCGTCAGTGATAAAGTAATAGACGACTGTGTCGATTTGAATGGTCACATTGTCTTTGGTAATGACAGGCTGAGGGGGAAAATCCGCCACCTGTTCTTTCATGGAAACCCGATTGGAGATATAATCAATTATTGGCACCAGAAAATGCAAACCTGTGCTCAAGGTGGCATTATAGGCACCTAGGCGTTCAACTACATAAACCTCTGACTGAGGCACAATTCTGACATATTTAACCAAAACGGCTAAAACAAACACGACTAAAATCAATAAAGGAATGAGAACAGCAAGACTACTCGTTAAAACTTCCATACGTTACCTCCTGTTTTAATGTTTTTTAAATCCTTTAACCACAAACTTAGCCCCTTCAACTGCTGTGATTTCCACCACATCATCAATTTGAATAATTTCATCTTCATCCTGTAAAAGCACAACCCATTCTACCCCGTCGATTCTTACTCGACCTTTGCCCTCCAAATCGACAGTCTCTGTAACAATGGCTCGACGCCCAATAAAACTATCCACATTGGTGGCAACTGTGCTTTTTTTCAATTTAGTTTGGGTCCAACGTCTGACCAGAATTAGGAAAACAATGGAAAGAATTAAAAAAACTGCAATCTGAAAGACTTCGTTGATCGGACTATAGGAGAGCAAAAGAACAATCGCTCCGGCAGCTGCAAACCAAATACTGACCAATTGTCTGGTTAAAATTTCAACAACCAAACTGAATAAGACAACTGCTAACCACAACCAAGTCAAAGGCAACACCTCCTTGCCAAAAATCTTCAATCATTATTTTCTAAACCATTCGCAGACTATTAAATCGCTGGGCTCCAATGTGTAACCCGCGGCCAAAACTTCTTCTCTGACTTTTTGATGATCAGCAGAAAAGACTATGGTAATCTTTTCTACCTGTCTCTGCACTGCCTCTTGATAGGCAAAATTAAATATTTTGCGATAATCCCCAGCATAAAAAGCAATATGTAGAGCTGTTTCAGGCATGAACCTAGCACCTAAAACCAAAAGATTATCACCTTGTTCATCGTAATAAACTTTCTCTTCCCGAGCTAAGCCTTTAAACAATTCCTCATTCAAAGGATAAAAAGTTCTATTCATGACAAAATGCTGACCCCAACAGGGGCTTTTTTTATTTAAAAGCAGAAGGGCTTGCTCTTCGTCTAAAAGCTTAAAACCATGGTCGACAAAAGGCAATTCTTCTGAATGCTGGGCCAACAGAAGGTTGGCACCTCGATAGGTAGCGCTGACTTCAAAACCGAATTTTAAGGCTAAACCCTTACTGACAAGATTGTTCAAGCCGGTGTACATCCCCATGCGATTGACCCCTTGCAGGTCGGCCAGTTCAAAAAAACGACGGTAAAAAGCTTTACCGATACCCCGACCTTGATAAATAGGATCGACTCTCAAGGTTTCCAACCAAACACCACCGTCATAAAGATGGGTATATTTGCCGATTCCAGCGATGACCCCATCAACCTCAACGACACCTAACTCACCTACCTGATCGTTAAAAAACTCGTCGGCAACTGCTCTTAAATAATAAAGACCTCTGACGGCCGCTGCCTCAACTTCACAGGCTCTTTCCAAATCTGACCACTGAGCTCTTCTGACTCGATATTCCATAAATGCACCTTCTTCGTACGATTGACTTTTCTATTAGAAAAATTCGCCGCCTTAGAATTGAATTCCTTGTTTTAAAAATTCTATAAGTTTCTCGAATAAAGGAAAAAAATCAAGAAAAAGAAGGAAAAGCCTAAGGGTAATGGTGAATATATTAGGGTGATTTAAACTTAGAATGAGGAGGACTATTCATGTTTGACGCACCTTACATATTACGCTTGAGTTCGGAGGACATTCCCGCTAAGACTCCCGACTTTCTGCCCGGTATTCGCAGAGCGCCTCGCCGGACGGCTCAGCTTTCAGAATCTGACATCAGATTGAGCCTAAAAAACGCCTTGCGCTACATCCCAGCTTCCCATCAGGAAGAGCTGGCCCAAGAGTTTTTACAGGAATTGCTGACCTATGGCCGTATTTATGGCTACCGCTTCCGCCCAGAAGGCAGAATCTATGGTAAACCAATAGATGAGTATCCAGGCAAATGCACCGAAGGCAAAGCCTTCATGGTCATGATTGACAACAATTTAGATTTTGCTACGGCACTCTATCCCTACGAACTGGTCACCTACGGTGAAACGGGGCAAGTCTGTCAAAACTGGATGCAATATCGCCTGCTGCAAAAATACTTGGCAGAGGTCACCGAAGAGACAACTTTAGTGGTTGATTCCGGCCATCCTGTCGGTTTGTTCAAATCCCACTCCCTGGCACCCAGAGCTATTTTGACCAATGGCATGACCATAGGTATTGCCGATGATTTAGAATCATTCAAACGTTTAGCTGCCCTAGGTGTTTCCAATTACGGACAGATGACCGCCGGTGGCTGGATGTATATTGGGCCCCAAGGAATCGTTCACGGAACCTATAACACTGTCTTAAACGCTTCCAGAAGAATCAAACCCGGTGCCACCGATATGACAGGTCTCCTGTTCGTTTCTTCCGGTCTAGGAGGCATGTCTGGAGCCCAAGGCAAGGCTGGTAAAATCGCCGGTGGCGTTTCCCTAGTCGCCGAAGTTGACGAGAGCCGTGTGCAAACTCGCCACGAGCAAGGCTGGGTCGATTCGGTAACCAGAACACCTCAAGAAGCTTTAGAATTAGCCAAGGAATTCCAGGATAAAAAAGAAGCCACTGCCATTGCTTATCTGGGCAATATAGTTGACTTACTGGAATATGCCCTGGAAAATGATCATCATATCGATCTTTTATCCGATCAAACCTCCTGCCACGAAGCTTACGAAGGGGGCTACTGCCCAGTCGGTATGAGCTTCGAAGAACGGACCAAGATGCTCAGAGACGATAAGGCTGAATTCAGTCGTTTAGTCGACATTGGCTTGAGACGTCACTATGATGTAATCCGCGGTTTGACCGAAAAAGGAACCTATTTCTTTGATTATGGCAACAGCTTCATGAAAGCAGTTTTCGATGCTGGCGTTCAGGAAATCGCCAAGAATGGCCTCAACACCCTGGATGGTTTCATCTGGCCTTCCTATGTGGAAGACATCCTCGGGCCTGAACTCTTCGACTTTGGCTACGGCCCCTTCCGTTGGGTCTGCTTGAGCGGTAAAGAAGAGGATTTAGCCAAAACTGATGCAGCTGCCATGGAAATCATCGATCCGGAAAGACGCTATCAGGATAGAGACAATTGGGTCTGGATCAAAGATGCCAAGAAAAACCAATTGGTTGTCGGTACCCAAGCCAGAATCCTCTATCAGGATGCCTGGGGACGCACCAACATCGCCTTGCGCTTCAACGAGATGGTCAGAAATGGCGAGGTAGGCCCGATCATGCTGGGTCGAGATCACCATGACGTTTCCGGTACAGATTCTCCCTTTAGAGAAACTTCAAATATTAAAGACGGTTCCAATCTGACTGCTGATATGGCAATCCATTGTTACGCTGGCAATGCCGCCAGAGGCATGTCCTTAGTCGCATTACACAACGGTGGCGGCGTTGGCATTGGCAAAGCCATCAATGGTGGCTTCGGTATGGTTTTAGACGGTTCTGAGAGAGTCGATACGGTCTTGAAGATGGCCATGCCTTGGGATGTCATGAGCGGTGTTGCTAGAAGAGCCTGGGCCCGCAACGAAAATGCCATCACCACTGCAGATGAATGGAACCAACTCTATCACGAAGATGGCACCAATAGAATCTCCCTGCCCTACCCAACTGAAGAAAGCTTACTGGATGCAACCTTAGAGAAAAACAATCAAGGCGTCCAAGAATTGCTCAAACAGATTGATAAGATTTACAAATCCTAAAGAACTTAAAATATTAAAGAGCCTCCCTTAAGAAATTAAGGGAGGCCCTTTTTATTTTCTCAATTTGTCAACAAAATTATTTGTTCTCCTGAGAGCTATCCGACTAACTATAAATGCTTTTCTTAAAAGCATCTAACCAGGAGCAAAATTATATGTTTATTTTTAAAACAGATTTTTGATAATCCTTAGATGCTAAATGAAATTTAAATTCTCAGACTCAACAATCTATTCTTCTAGAATCTTATCAGACTCACTATCAGTGCTTTCTAAATACTTTAAACAAGAAAGGAAAACTACTGCTTCTATTTACTATGCAATTTCTCAATAGTTATTAAGTGTCAACTTAACTTCAGAATTCTCGGAGAGTAGGTTTGAATTTTTGAAACTGCACTCTCTCGGATAAACTTACGAACCAAATAGAGAAAACCTTTATTTTTTGTATATTTCTTCTGCCAATTTTCGACCTGTGGGAGTAGCGGCAATACCACCCAAAGCTGTTTCTCTCAACTGCATGGGTAACATCTTGCCAGTTTTAAACATGGCGTCTATGACTTCATCTAAGGGGATGGGGCAAACTTGCCCGGCTAAGGCTAAATCAGCACTCAAAAAGGCATTAATTGACTGAGAAGCATTGCGATAGGCACAGGGCAATTGAACCAGGCCAGCTATGGGGTCACAGATTAAACCCATCACATTGATCAAGGCAAAGGATGCCGCCTCAATGCACTGTTGGGGCCTTCCCCCGGCCATTTCCACAATAGCCGCAGCTGCCATGGCCGCAGCTACCCCACATTCCGCCTGACAGCCTCCTTCTGCTCCTGAGACCGTGGCATTGCGGGTTATGATAGCTCCGATACCGGAAGCTGTTAAAAGCCCCTCTAAAACCTTTTTCTGATCAGCCCCTAGGTGTTCGGCTGCGGTCAGAATGACGGCAGGCACAATGCCACTGGCTCCGGCTGTCGGGGCTGCACAGATCAAGCCCATGGCCGCATTAGTCTCGGAAGAAGAGAGAGCTCGAGCCATCATCAAATTTAAGACCGGTCCTAAAAAAGAATTTTCTTGACTGCTATATAAAAACTGCCTGTGAGCAACTCCGGTAATCAAGGAATGAACGGAATTCAAAGGCTCTTCCAAGGCATTTGTAGCTGATTTTTCCATGATAGAAAAAGTTTGCTTCAAACCGGCAAAGACTTCTTCCTCTGTTTTCTCCGTCAGCTTCATTTCACTTTGCAAAACCACAAAAGAAAGAGGCTTATTTTCCTCTATTGCTCTTTGCAGTAATTCCTGAACATCTGTGTACATACGATTCCTCCTTAAACTACAAAGCGTTGATGATGATGACGCTGTTCACCTGAGGTATGCTTCTCAAGATTTTTCCCACTTCAGCGGGTATTTGCTCATCGGTTTCAATGATACAGGAAGCTATGCTGCCGCGATTTTTACGGCTGACTTTCATCACACCGATATTGATATCCAAAGCAGCTAAGACAGAAGTTATTTTGTTGATAACCCCTTGCCTATCCTGTTGGGTGATCAGCAAAGTGGGTGAAAGAGCTCGATATTCTGTGGCAAAACCATCGATTTCGCTGATAATTATCTGAGCACCTCCTAAAGAGGAGCCGATGATGGTGTTTTTTTGTCCATCTTCCAGATGAAAGATCATTTTGACTGTATTCTCATGAACCCCTTCCAATTCTATGGGCTGGAAACTGTAGGTTAAACCCTTTTTTTCGGCCAATATAAAAGCTTGAGGCAGTCTTTCATCATCTTCTTTTAAACCCAGAGCTCCGGCGACCAAAGCCCTATCGGTGCCATGGCCTTTATAAGTCTGGGCAAAGGAACCATGAAGATAAAAATCAACCCGTTTAAAATCACATCCCACGATCTGTCTGGCTATATAAGCTAAACGAGCAGCCCCGGCGGTGTGAGAACTGGATGGCCCGATCATGATAGGACCCAAGACATCAAAGATGCTAATATGCACACAAATAACCCCTTTCTAACTGATCTCATTTAAATTAAATCTTGCAAATAGGAATAGCCCTGGGCTTCCAACTCCTCGGCAGGAATGAATCTCAAGGCTGCACTATTGATACAATAACGGTTGCCTGTAGGTGAAATTGGATCATTTTCAAAGAGATGGCCCAGATGGCTATCGCCACTGCGACTTCTGACTTCTATTCTCTCCATGAAGAAGCTGCGGTCTTTTAAGTAAACAACGACATCCTGATCGATGACCCGAGCAAATGAGGGCCAACCGGAACCACTGGCAAACTTATCCCGGGAGGAAAACAATGGTTCACCGGTTATTATATCAACATAGAGGCCTTTTTCAAAATGCTTATCGTATTGATTTTGATGAGGTGGTTCCGTGCCATTCTTCTGCGTCACCTCATACTGTAATTGAGTCAGCATCGATTTGATTTGTTCTTCTTCTGGCTTGGGATAATGACCGGGATCGATTAAGAAGGACTCGGCTTCTTTCAAGGCAGAGAAGGGAATGTGACAATATCCCCTGGGGTTTTTGTTCAAATAATCTTGATGATATTCCTCTGCATCAAAAAACCTCTGTAAAGGCTCCAGCTCCACATGGAAGCTTTTGCTTCTTCCTTTAACCACGGAAAAAATTCTTTCAATGGTGGGTAAATCTTCCAAATCAGAATAGTAAACACCACTTTGATATTGACTGCCAAAATCAGGACCTTGATAATTTTTAGCTCCTACATCTATAACTTTAAAAAAAGTGAAGAGGATGCCATCTAAGGTGATTAGCTTGGGGTCATACTCCACTCGCACCGTTTCACGATAATCTGTATTTCCTCGTATGACCAAATTGTAGTTGGGAGTTATAGCTTGATTACCATTGGCATAACCGCTGCTGGTCGCTAGTACTCCGGGTAAATTCTGCATCAGCTTTTGAACTCCCCAAAAGCATCCGCCGGCTAAATAAATCCGCTTTATTCCAGGCTTCTCTTGATAGCCCTGATCAAGAATATCCCTTTGCATATTTTTCACTCCTTTTCTATACGGCTTGCTCTGACGATCCCCTCTTCGACACTTTCAGCCTTCAGATCGAGCAAAAGCCCACCTATGGGCAAATCACTCTGCCAAGGCACTCTCACTCTTAAATATTCTGAACTATAGCCTTCAGCTTCCTGCTTTTTAGGATCGTAACTTTCCAAAAGCACGGACAAGTTTCGGCCCAAAAAACCTTGGGCAAAATCCAATGCCATTTCATTTCCTAATTGACGCAGTTGCCGGCTGCGTTTTTCTTTTTCTTCTTTGACTACCTGAGGTTTCAAGGTAACTGCCTTAGTTCCGGCTCTGGCAGAAAATCGAAAGACATGCATGCGGGAAAATTCCAGCTCAGCGCAAAACTCGTAGGTAGATTCTGCATCCTCTTGGCTTTCCTGAGGAAAACCAACTATAACATCGGTGCTGATGGCTATATCGGGTATAGATGACCTGATATTTTTGACCAATTGACGATAATAAGCAGTATCGTAGCGTCTATTCATATTTTTCAAAACAGAATCACAGCCACTTTGCAGAGGGATATGGAGATGGCGACAAATTTTATCTGTACTGGCCATCAGTTCAATCAATTCAGCATCCAGGTCGGTGGGCTCCACCGAAGATAAACGCACTCTTTCCAGTTTTGGAATTTTGATCAGTAATTTTAAAAGATAAGCTAAATTTTTCTTCTCCTGAAAATCCTGGCCCCAGGCTGAAAGATGAATCCCTGTGAGAACCAGCTCCTTATAGCCTGCCTCGGCGTATCTTTGAGCTTCCGCAACTATATTGGCAGCCTCGCGGCTTCTTTCAGGCCCTCTCAAATAGGGAATAATACAATAACTGCAAAAATTATTGCAGCCTTCCTGAATTTTAATCATCGGGCGAGTATAATTGGCGACTTCAAAGCCTTTCATCTCTTCAAACTCTTCATTATCTGCAAAGGGGCGAACTAAGTTTGAATCCAACTCTTCCCCTTCAACCAAGAGCAGATTATCTAAAAACTCCTGTCTTTCCATTGTGCCGACTACATACTTGACTCCGGGGAACTGAGCCAGCTTGGTCGACTCCATCTGGGCATAACAGCCCATGACTATTATTTCCGCTTCTGGATTTCGACGGTGAGCTGCATTGATCTGCTGACGAGATTTAGCTGCTGCCTGAGCCGTGACAGCACATGTATGAACTATGTAAAGATCAGCTTGTTTATTCCAAGGCCCCAGATCATATCCGGCTACCTTCATCTGCTCCGCTATGGAATCGCTTTCATATTGATTGACTTTGCAGCCTAAGGTAAAAATAGCTGCTTTTTTCATCTTTGAACCTCCATTTGCCCATATTGATATAAAGTGATGGCAGTTAAAACCACGGCAGCTGTTTCACTGCGCAGTATCCGGGGCCCTAAAGCAACGGCTTTTCCTCCTGCTTCGGTTAGAAGCTCTGCCTCTCTCTGGCTAAATCCCCCTTCAGGTCCAACAATCAGGGCAATCTTCTCAGAATTTTCATGGGCTTCATACAATTTTTTTAAATTTTTCTCTTTTTCCTCTTCCCAAGCAAAGACGACTAAATCAAACTGCTGCAAAATATTGGCAAGTGAAATTAAATCTGTAGGTGGGAAAACTTGAGGAATCATCTGCCTTTGGGATTGTTCCGCTGCTTCCTTGACTATTCTGCGCCAGCGCTCCAGTTTTTTACTGTCCCTATCCTCATTATATTTGAAGACAGTGCGCTCTGATAATAAAGGCTGAATGGCTTTGACACCCAACTCCGTGCATTTTTGCAGGATATAAGGCCAACGATCCCCTTTGGGAATGGCTTGAATCAAGGTGATCTCGAGCTCTGGCTCTTTATTCTCAGTGAAGCTCTCGGTGATTTCTCCATAGGCTTGATTTTTACCCAGATAACTCAAAACCACCTGATGGGTTTGACCCTCAGGATCAATACAAAGAATGGAATTGCCCTTTCTCAAGCGCAAGACTCTGGTCGCTTGATGGGCAAATTCCCGATCAAAATTTATTTTATTGCCTCGTATTTGTTCATTGGTAATAAAAAATCTCTGCATTATTCCTTTTGGGCAATGATGCTCACCCATTCACCTTCCTCTTTAATTTCTAAAACTTCTAAGGACTCTTCCTTTATCATGAGAACGACTTCTTCTTTACGGCTATTAATAATGCCTCCGGAAATGAATATTCCCTGAGGTAAGAGCAGTTCTCTGACCTGAGCTAGAAGGCTTAAAATTGCATCAGCCACAATATTGGCGACGATTAGATCCACAGGTTCCTTGACTTGATCTGCCAAATTACCTTCAATCAGATTCACTTTTCCTGTCAAACCATTCAATTTAAGGTTCTGACGGGCACTGGCTATGGCTAAGGGGTCATTGTCCACAGCAATCAAATTTCCAGCTCCCAATTTGGAGGCTGCAATGGTTAAAATTCCAGAACCACAACCTATATCCAAAAAGCTAGCTCCTCTAGGCAAATACTCTTCCAGGGCCTGTAAGCACAATTTTGTGGTTGGATGCATGCCGGTGCCAAAGGCTAAACCCGGATCTAACACAATTTCCAGATCATTTTGTTCTAAAACAAAGTCTTCCCAATGAGGCCTGATGACTAAACTTTTACCCAGGCGGAAAGGCTTATAATATTGCTGCCAAGCCGTGGCCCAATTCTCATCCTCCACCTGAAAAACTCTGACCCTAGAGGAACCGGCATCGAGGCCATAGCTGTTTAAAAGAGCTGCTTGAGCTTTGATCTCCTCAAAGAGAGCAGGGAATTTTTCACTATCCTGAAACCATCCCCTGACTTGGGCTTCAGCATCAGGGTCCACCGGGGGCTTTGCTTCCACATAATCCCAACTACCTTTTTGATTTTCCACTTTAGTCAAGGCAAAAGGATCATCAATGGCTACTCCCTTAGCTCCCGCTTCCAACAAAATTGCTGAGGCTGCTTCTATAGCCTCATCTCTGACCGAGATGGTAATTTCCAACCAATTCATCTTATTTTCTCCTCTACATACAAAAAAGGCTGCGGTTTAAGAACAACTTAAACCTAACAGCCTTTTTTAAACAATCACTTGAGAATATCCTTCATTTTGCTAAAAAACCCTTTGCCTTTAGCAATTTCTTCCTCACCCATGGAAAGAGCGAATTGGGTCAGGGCTTCTCTTTGTTTATCGTTTAACTTTTTGGGTATTTCAATCTTAACCTGAACTTGCATGTCGCCGCGGCCATAACCGCCTAAATTAGGGAAACCCTTACCTCGCATCCGGAAATGAGTTCCAGACTCTGTGCCTGCGGGAATTCGCAAGGATGCTGTGCCTTCTAATGTCGTCACCTTGACCTCTTCGCCGATGACAGCTTGAGTAAAGGTAATGCTGGCATCTGTATAAATATCGTCACCACGACGCTCGAAATCCTTATGGGGTCTGACAGAAACCACGACATAGAGATCACCGTTGGGGCCATTGCGCTCTCCAGGCTCTCCTTCGCCATTTAAGCGCAGACGTCGGCCGTGTTCGATACCGGCAGGAACCTTGACTTTGACAGGTCTGGTTTTACGGACCCGACCGCTGCCGCTACAAGTGGTGCAAGGTTCTTTGATGATCTGTCCCGTGCCTTGACAATTGCTACAGGTTCGGACACTCATCATATTGCCCAACATGGTCTGCTGCACAGTTTGAACTTGACCGCTGCCATTACAGACCGGACAGGTTTCAACTTTACTTCCCGGTTTAGCACCGCTGCCCGAGCAAGTCGAACAATGTTCTTCTCTTTGAATCTGTATTTCTTTTTCAACTCCGAAATAGCTCTCTTCAAAGGTTATGGTCAAATTGACCCTCAGATCGTTTCCTTTGACCGGGCCGGTATGTGCCCTTTGGCCCATCCCACCCATGCCACCGGAGAAAAATGTTTCGAATATATCGCTGATATCGCCAAAGCCACTGCCTCCAAAGCCGCCTCCATAGGAACCGTAGCCACCGCCCATTCCCTGTTCAGGATCAAAGGCCGCATGACCATATTGATCGTAAAGACTGCGCTTTTGGCTATCTGAGAGAACATCATAAGCTTCTTTTACTGCTTTAAATTTTTCGGCAGCTGATGGGTCATCAGGATTGGCATCAGGATGTAGCTCCCGGGCCAATTTGCGATAGGCTTTTTTGATAGTCGCCTCGTCTGCATTTTTATCAACGCCCAGCAGCTGATAATAGTCTTGTTTTGCCATTATTCAACATCCCTTCAGAGCAAAACCGGCTATTCAAAAAAGATTCATCGGTTTTTGCTTGTTTTATTTTGGATCCTCCGGATCAATTTCATATTCTGCGTCGACGACGGTATCGCCATCTTCTGTTTTTTCTTCCTCAACAGGAGCTTCTCCTTGTTGGTCTTCGTAAATCTTTGAGCTCAAAGTGTATAGATGCTGGTTCAAAGCTTCAGATGCTTCTTTGATGGCTTCTAAATTATCGCCTTTTAAAGCTTCTTTAACTTTTTCTATGGCTGCTTCAACTTCAGCTTTTTCTTCCGGACTCAATTTGTCGCCCAGATCATTGATGGTCTTCTCAGTTTGATAGACTTGGTTGTCAGCTTGGTTGCGCAGTTCAACTTCTTCTTTCTTTTCTTTGTCGGCTGCCGCATTGATTTCGGCTTCCTTGACCATGCGATCGATTTCTTCATCGCTTAAATTAGTTGAAGCGGTGATGGTAATATGCTGTTCTTTACCGGTGCCTTGGTCTTTGGCTGTTACATTGACAATGCCATTGGCATCGATATCGAAGGTGACTTCAATTTTCGGAACACCTCTGGGTGCTGTAATGATTCCGTCCAACATGAATCTGCCTAAGGTTGTATTATGAGCTGCCATTTCTCTTTCACCCTGCAAAACATGAATCTCTACAGAGGTTTGACCATCAGCAGCAGTGGAGAAAATCTGAGATTTCGAAGTGGGAATAGTTGTATTGCGATCGATCAGACGGGTGAAGATTCCGCCTAAGGTTTCCAAACCTAAAGAAAGCGGAGTCACATCTAAGAGAACCATACCTTTAACGTCACCTGAGAGAACTCCGGCTTGAATGGCTGCACCTTCCGAAACAGCTTCATCAGGGTTGACTCCTCTAAAGGGTTCTTTGCCTAAGAACTTATCGATTGCTTCTTGCACGGCAGGTATTCTGGTTGAACCACCGACTAAAATAATTTTATCCACCTGGTTGGGGGTCAAATCGGCATCTTTTAAAGCCTGGCGAACAGGTCCCATGGTCTGTTCCACTAGATCAGCAGTCATTGCATCGAATTTAGCCCTGGTCAAGGTCAGATCCAGATGTTTAGGACCGCTGGCATCTGCTGTGATAAAGGGTAAATTGATATTAGCCGTGAGCAAACCGGATAATTCAATTTTAGCTTTTTCTGCCGCTTCTTTCAAGCGTTGCATGGCACTGCGATCCTGGGAGAGATCGATACCACTATCTTTTTTAAATTCTGCTACCAACCAATCGACGATTCTCTGGTCGAAATCGTCACCGCCTAAGCGGGTATTGCCATTGGTCGATTTAACTTCGACCAAGCCTTCACTGATTTCCAAAATGGAAACGTCGAAGGTGCCGCCGCCTAGGTCATAGACCATGATGACTTGATCCTCTTCTTTATCCATGCCAAAAGCTAAGGCTGCAGCTGTAGGCTCGTTGATGATCCGCATAACTTCTAAACCAGCGATGGCTCCTGCATCCTTGGTAGCCTGTCTTTGTGAGTCGTTAAAATAAGCAGGCACTGTAATTACAGCTTTATCAACTTTAGTACCCAAATAAGATTCGGCATCTTCTTTGAGTTTGCGTAAGATCATGGCAGTTATTTCTTGTGGGGTATAGGTTTTATCGTCGATGGTAACTTTATAATTGCTGCCCATCTCCCTTTTGATTGAACTGATCGTATGATCCGGATTGGTGACCGCTTGTCTTTTGGCAATCTGCCCGACCATACGCTCATCGCCTCTAAATGCCACAACAGAAGGGGTTAGACGACTACCTTCGGCATTGAGGATGACTGTAGGTTGTCCGCCTTCCATGACGGAAACCACAGAGTTCGTTGTTCCAAAGTCAATTCCAATTATTTTGCTCATTTTATACACTCCCGTTTCTTTTTATCTTAATTTTTTATTATATGTGCAACCTGTACCATAGAGGCACGGATTACTTTCTCTTTTAACATATAGCCTTTGCGCAAAACCATGGTCACTGTATTGTCTTCTACCCCTTCAGGTGCGGGACAGGTTGTTACAGCTTCATGAAAATTAGGATCGAAGGGCAAATTTAAAGCTTCAATCTCCTGCAATCCTTCATTGGTCAACAGGTTGATCAGCTGACGGTAGATCAATTCAACCCCGGCTAAATAGCTTTCTTCATATTGACTATCCGTTTCAGCCGCTTCAATTGCTCTTTCAAAATCATCGATAATTGGCAGCATCTGGGTAATCAATTTCTGAGCTGCATATTCGCTCAATTCTTCTTTTTCCCGGGCTGAGCGCCTGCGGAAATTGTCAAAATCCGCTTGCAGACGCATTGTTCTGGCTTCGGCTATTTTTAATTTTTCAGCAAATTCTTCTAAAATGTCTACTTCTTCTTGAAGCTCCTCCTCGGGAGGCATAACCTCAGGGGTTATTGCTTCTTTTTCTTCGACTTGAGAATTTTTATCATCCTTTTTCCTTAGAAACAATTAGGCTCATTCCTTTCTTCAAGCAATAGTTGGCAACCAGATAAATATGATTGACTAGTATTCAGGGCTTTGATCTTTCTTTTTGATAATGGTATCAATGCGTAAAATTGCTTCAGCTACCTCACCGGCAGCTTTTAAAGCGTGTAATTTTACTAAAGTCGGATCTAAAATACCCTGCAAACTCAAATCTTTAACTTCGCCGCTATCGCAATCAATTGTGAGATTTTCATTTTTCTCTTCAGATTGAGCAGCTAAAACTTCTTCGATCTTCTCTAAAGGATTATATCCAGCATTATGGATAATTTGAGCTAAGGGACGTTTTAAAGCTTCTACCACAATATCCAAACCATAGGCAGACATGCCTTTGAGTTGGTCTCTCAAGGGAGCTATGTGCCGAGCTGTGGCGATTTCCACTGCTCCACCTCCGCTGACCACTCCACCTTTGACCGCAGCCTGCACAGCTGAAGCTGCATCCCGAGCGATTCTTTCTCGCTCTCCGACCACGGCTGATGTGGAAGCACCTACCAGAATAGTAGCTGTCTTCTGCCCTTGTCCTCCCAAAATTCGGAGATAACCCAATTTTTTATCATGAATAACCGAATCCGCTTGGCCTAAAAGACCCTTTAACTCAGTCAACTCTCTTTTTAAAGCATTTCTTTTAATGGGTTTGGCTCCGCTATGTTCTGCTATTTGACGCAGACTGCGCCTCAAGACCCTGGTCACTACCATGATACCAGCATCTGTCAAAACCTCCTCAGCTAAAGGATGGAGATTTTTATCAGTTAAAATGAGGTCAACTTCCAATTGGAGAATTCTTTCCAGCATCTGCTTAAACTCATTCTGCAATTCCATATAGCGGGCAAAGCCACTTTCGGTTGTCAGGGCCTCATCGTCTATTTCCTCAGGCTCTAGTGCGTCATCGATTAAAAGTATGCGAGCCTTTTCCACTTTTTCCGGCATATCCTTGTTTAAAGGCTCTTTCTCTAAGATGATGCCAGCAAACACCTCGTTTTCTGCACCCTCTTTGGCCAAAATCAATTGGGAGAGTTTAAAATCTTCTTCTTCCAATTTTTCTTTTCCAACCAAAAGTGCTGCTTGCACAGTCAGATCGGCAATGTCTTCATGTTCACGACCGGCTACCAGAGCTATTTGTTTTAAAATCTTCTCATCTAAAGTGAGCATAGCTTGACTGGATTGAGTGATATAACTCCTAGCCTCTTGCAGGCCAAAGCGCATACCATCGATAATTCGAGCCACCGGAACGCCCCGGTAGACATGTTCAGCACCTGCTGAAATCAAGGCATTGGCCATAATGGTGGCTGTGGTCGTGCCGTCGCCAATCTCCTCCTGTTGGGCTTTAGCAACATTGATTAAAAGCTGAGCTGCCGGATGAGTCACATCCATTTTTTCTAAAATGGTCACGCCGGCGTTGGTGATCAAAACATCGCCGTAGCGATCAACCAGCATGGTATCCAAGCCTTTGGGACCAATAGTCCCTTCTACAGCCGCTGCAACAGCTCTGATCGCCGCCGCATTGTTGGCCAAGGCTCCGCTTCTCTCATCCATTTCTCGATTGGGTGCACTATTTGCCATATTCGTTTTCTCCTTTATCCCTTGTTAAAAATATCGGTCAACAACTTGCTAACTTCTCTGACTGCTGTCATGGCTCTGGCATAATCCATTCTGGTTGGCCCTAAAACGCCAACCCAGCCCACCGGAGCACCATTCCATCTATACAGAGCAGTGACTAAACTACAATTTTCAACTTCTTCCAATTGGTTTTCAGAACCAATGGTGACCTGAACATTGTCGGTGAATTGCTTTTCACCTACTAAAGAAAGCATTGCTTCGCGATGATCTAAAAGTTTTAAAATACTACGAACCCTATTGACATCCTGAAATTCAGGTTGCACTAAAATGCGCGCCGTCCCGCCTAAATAAATATCAGCGGTACTCTCACCCAACAGAAGTTCTTGGATCAATTCAACTACTTGGTCGAATTGTTCGATGCGGCGACCAATATCCTGGCGCACATTGAGAATTCCACTTTTTAACATCTGATTCCAGGTTACATTATAGAAATTACGGTTAATATAATCGCTAATACCATCTAAATCGCTTTGCTCTATATCATCGGGTAAATTGATCATCCGGTTGGCGACAAGACCATTGTCGGATACCACAACTACCAGAGCTTTACCTTTTTGAACTTCCATCATATGAAGTTTTTGTAAACGACTACTGCCTGCTTGGGGCCCGGAGGCCAAAGCCATGTAATCGGTCAGTGAGGATAAGAGGTGAGCTGCTTCTTGAATCACATTTTCTAAGACTTGAGCCTGTTGATGATATATTTGTTTGATAGCTTGAACTTCCTGCTCACTTAGGGTTGCTTCATCTAAAAGATTGTCAACGTAAAAACGATAACCACTTTCTGAGGGAATACGTCCGGCTGATGTATGAGGCTGGTGTAGAAAACCCATTTCTTCTAAATCGGCCATTTCATTGCGAATTGTTGCGGCACTGATATCCATCAGATAGCGTCGTGCTATCGTTCTGGAGCCCACAGGTTCGGCTGTGAGTATGTAGTCGCGCACAATTGCTTGCAGTATCTTTTGTTTCCGTGCATCCAAACTCACGCAAATCCCCTGCCTTTTAAAAAAATATAGTTGTTAGCACTCGACCTTGCAGAGTGCTAACAACTCAAAGATACACCTTTTTTCTCTATTTGTCAAGGGGTTGCCAGGCAAAAGTCAGGAAAGGTCAAATAGGTCAGGGCAGAAACTTAATCATCACCTGATTGCTCACAGGTATGCCCTTTTCTGTCAGGCGAAAGACCTGGCCCTCAACCTCTTCAGCCAAACCCGAAGAGATGGCCCAGTCTATCGCTTTTTCGTATTTAACCAAGAAATCAATTTGAAACCGCTCTTTCATTTTTTCGTAGCTGATGCCTTCTTGCAGGCGCAAAGCCATGATGATAGTTTCAGTTTCTTCTTGCTGGGGCGTAATCTTCTCAATTTCAGAAAAAACAGGTTGAAAATCCTCAGTCCAGGTTTTTATATACTCCCCTAAATCTAGAGTATTGCCTCTTCGCTCACCCTGCCAATAGGAAAAAGCTCCCACACCTAGGCCTAGATACTGCTGATTGCGCCAGTAGATAAGATTGTGTTTCGACTCAAAACCTGGTTGAGCAAAATTTGCTATTTCGTAATGGCTATAATTTTCGGCTGCCAAGAGAGCTACTGCCATTTCAAGCATCTGGACCTGCTCTTCCTCAGAAGGTAGTTCCAGCCGGCCTTGCTTTGCCAACTCAGCGAAGACCGTTCCCTCAGAAACCATCAGATTATAGAGAGAAAGATGATTGGGTTTAAATTTTAAAACTAAACGAAGGCTTTCCTGCCATTGCTCCAAACTCTGTTGGGGCAAACCATAGATAAAATCCAAACTGAAATTTTCTACTTTCGCTCTTTTTAAATCCGCAATTGCCTCAACGGCCCTTTCACGATTATGGGTCCTGCCCATCTTTTCCAATAAACCCTGATCAAAACTCTGAACGCCTAAAGAAAATCGATTGACTCCTAAATCTTTAAGCTTAACAATCTTTTCAAAAGTCAAACTCTCAGGATTACACTCGATGGTAATCTCAGCAACGGGATTTATCTTGAATTTTTTAAACAAAGCCTGGAAAATTTCTTCCAGCTCTTCAATTTTTAAAAGAGAAGGAGTGCCGCCGCCGATGAAAACCGTATCAAAGACCTGGCCTGCATCCATGCTTTGACTATAATAATCCATCTCTTTGAGCAAAGCTTTAAGATACTCTCCAGTTTGATCATGATCACTTGGCAGAGAAAGAAAATCACAATAAAAGCACTTTTGTTGGCAAAAAGGGATGTGGATATAGAGACCTGTCATAATTTCTTCCTCCAATCAAAAAACCGTACTCTTAATTTATACAATCTGAGCACGGTTTAATTTTTATTTCTCGATTTTCAAAACTGCCATAAAGGCGTCTTGGGGTAATTCTACGTTTCCGACTAGGCGCATTCTCTTCTTACCCTCTTTTTGCTTTTCTAAAAGTTTACGTTTACGAGAAACATCTCCCCCGTAGCATTTGGCCAAAACATCTTTACGATAAGCTGCGATATTCTCTCTGGCTATGATCTTATTACCTAAAGCTGCTTGAATTGGTATTTCAAATTGTTGTCTTGGTATGACCTTGCGCAGACGCTCACATAGAGCCCTGCCTCTGGGAACGGCCTTTTCTCTATGGACGATAACCGCCAAAGCATCAATTGCATCACCGGCAACTAAAATATCCATCTTGACCAAATCGGCTGCTTTATACTCGGACATTTCATAATCTAAGGAAGCATAACCCCGGGTCCGTGATTTCAATTGGTCGAAGAAATCATAGATAATCTCGGAAAGAGGGAGTTCATAGAGCAACAAAACTCTATGGGGATCTAAGTACTCCATGTGGTCAAAGACTCCTCTTCTCTCTATAACCAAATCCATAACTGTTCCTATATATGTATCGGGAGTCAAAATCGTAGCTTTCACATAGGGTTCTTCAATTATTTCGATTTCATTGGGTTCAGGAACTTGAGCCGGATTATCTAAGGTCAGGACTTCACCGTTGGTCTTGGTCACCCGATAGATAACCGTCGGAGCAGTTGTGATAATATCCAAATTATAATGCCTGTCCAAACGTTCCTGCACAATTTCCAGATGCAATAGGCCTAAAAAGCCACAGCGGTAGCCGAAGCCCAAGGCTGCCGATGTTTCCGTTTCATAGGAAAGAGAAGCATCGTTTAACTGTAGTTTTTCTAAAGCATCTCTTAAAGCTGGGTAATCTGAAGTTTCAGTGGGATAGATACCACAAAAGACCATAGGAGTGGCCTGACGATAGCCGGGTAAAGGCTCCTGGGCAGGTCGATCGGCATCGGTGATTGTATCTCCAACCCGGGTATCCTGAACAGTTCTGATGGTTGCAGCCAAATAGCCGACTTCTCCGGCTCTCAATTCATCTAAAGGCTGCATACCTGGCCGGAATGTACCGACCTCTAAAACTTCATAGACCTTATCGGTAGCCATCAACAAAATCCGCATTCCAGCTTTCAAAGTTCCATGCATGACCCTGATATAACAGATTACCCCACGATAATTATCATAATGAGAATCGAAAATCAGAGCTTGCAAAGGTTCTTCTTCATCGCCTTGGGGAGCTGGAATCAAATTGACGATCTGTTCTAAAATCTCCGGGATGCCTGTTCCATCTTTAGCTGAAGCTAAAACAGCATCGCTACAATCAATGCCTATGACCTCTTCAACTTCCTTTTTAACCCTCTCCGGATCGGCGCTGGGCAGGTCAATTTTATTGATCACCGGAATAATTTCCAAGTCCTGTTCCAAGGCCAGATAAACATTGGCTAAAGTCTGAGCTTCTATACCTTGAGTAGCATCAATAACCAGAATAACACCTTCGCAGGCGTTTAAAGAACGAGAAACTTCATAGCTAAAATCCACATGTCCGGGAGTATCTATCAAGTTCAATTGATAGGTCTGGCCATCCTTAGCCTGATATTTCATACGCACCGGTTTGAGCTTTATGGTGATGCCTCTTTCTCTTTCCAAATCCATGGAATCCAAAATCTGTTTTTCCATTTCCCTGGAACTCAAAGTCTCGGTATGTTCGATTAGCCTGTCGGCTAGAGTTGATTTTCCATGGTCAATATGGGCAATAATACAAAAATTGCGAATGTTTTCCATGTGGTTCACTAATTTTCCTACTTTCTAAATCAATCTTAACGGCGCATGCCGCTGCTCAGCAGACTGAGCAAATAATCCAATTGAACATCTATGGCTTGTTCATCTCGACTGCCCAAAAAATTGCTCTTAGGCAAGGCAAAGTCTGACAAGTTTAACATAACATGGTTGATCAAGCGGCCCATGACCTCAATAGGCAAATCCCTACGCAACTCACCTCGGGCTATGGCTTGTTCAATCATGTGAATATAATAATCCAAACCTTCTATGGAATAGTGTTTGGCTATCTCTATTTGCAATTCTTCCGGCTCACTGCGCACCTGGCGCAAAAAGGCAGCTTCTATAGGGTGAGCATCAGCAAAATCTAAGATCAATCTGCCTTGAACTTTCAGAAGAATAAAAAAATCCAAGCGACCGACAGGTCTGATTTCCTGAAATCGCTTTTCAGCAAATTCAGCTTGTACAGCCGCCACTTTAGTCAGGGTACGCAGATAGAGTTCCAATTTATCCTTAAAATGATGGTAAAAACTACCTTTGGAAACTTTGGCCTTTTTTAATATCTCATTGATCGAGGCTGTCTGATAGCTGTTCTCAGCAAACTCTTCGATTGCTTCCAGATAGAGCTGTTTTTCATTTTTCAAACCTTCAGGTCTAGGAGCCACTGCAAACCCTCCCAATAATTTAAAATTTACAGTCCATTATAACACTTTAATCTCAGTAATGCCAGAGCCGCCTTTTTAATTCAAAGATTTTTCTTCCATCAAGCCTTGACAAAGCGCTTCTTTTTCTTTACTCTAACTAAGGCTTTGTTCATATAAGGCCCCTTGCTCTAGAAAATTACTGAATGTGACAAATTTTCCAAGCAAAAAAATCTATCTAAATGACATTTTCAACTTGCCAAAGATTATATTACATGTTACAATTACTGATGTTATTTATCCAATGAATACTGCTGCCAAGCATTTATACGGATAGAACCCGTGAACGAAGGAGGTGAAACGCATGGCCAACAGTAGATCTGCTTTAAAGCGTGTGAGAATCACCGCCAAGAAAACTGCGCGCAATAAAATTCTTCGATCCAAAGTGAAAAATTCTATCCGCAGACATAAGCTAGCTATTTTAAATGAAAGCGAAGATGTTGATACAACATACAAACAAGCGATGAGCCAAATCGACCGCGCCGTTTCCAAAGGGATTATGCATAGAAATACAGCAGCCCGGAAGAAATCCCGTTTAACCAAAGCATATAATAAGGTCAGCGTTTAAGCCGAATAAAATTAAGCGCCTAATCTTTTGATTGGGCGCTTTTTTATTTTTAAACTTATTGAACCGAAGCTATAACCTGACTTAAGAAAAACTCCAAGGCCAATCTCCTGTCTCTTTTCCCTGACAGAATGGCATCTTCCGTCTCACTCAAAGCAAACAATAAATTGTTCAAAGAGGATGTGGAAAAGACTCTGCTCTGAATAAGGGATTGCTTGACTAGATAGCTGTGTAGAGAAAGCTTCTTAGCCATAGCAGCCTCAGTCAGGCCTGATTCTCGCAAAACCTTGACTCTGGATAAGCGGCGCAATTGGAAGCGCAAAGCCCCCAAAATTCGCATGGGCTCTTGGTTTTGATCTAAAATTTTACTCAGAATCTTCTGGGCTTGTTCATTCTCCTTTTTGGCTATTAAATCAATAATCTCAAAAACATTGGCTTCAACCCCTTCGGAAAGAAAAGGCAGAGCCTCTGGCAGAGTAATCACTTTGTTTTTAGGAAAATTCAAAGCCAGTTTGCTGATTTCGTTTTGAGCTATGCCCAATTGATTATCTGCAATCAGAGCAAGATGAGCAATCAGTCGAAACTCCCCTTTTAATCCTTGAGCCGCCATTATATCTTGAACTGCCCGAGTCATATCCTGGCCTTTTAGCTGAGAGCATTGAACATAGGTTCCTATTTCTAAAACCTTGCGGACCAGACGTCGGCGCCTATCCAAATTAGCATAGTCATAGAAGACTAAGATATGGTCCCTTTGTTCAAACAATTGAAGCCATGTTTCTTCTTGGTCAAGATTGCTCTTACCCTGACTTTGCTGATCATTGTTCTCTTTGCTTCTACTGCCACTTTTAAATAAGGGTGAGCCTTCTATGAGAATAACTTTTCCCTCACCTAAAAGCCCTAATTGTAGATTAGCCTCAAGCTGAGCCGGAGTTAAATCTTCTCCATCCAACTTCAGAACATTATAAAGCCGCTCCTCCAAAGGAATTGTTTCCTGTAATGCCTGGATTGCCTGAGAGACTTGCCAAGTATCATCACCATAAACAAGATAGAGATTGGAAACCTTTCCCGATTTTATTTGCCTCTGCAATTGCCGAAAATCCATAGCCTCACCTACTTTCTTTACTGGTATTCTTTTTTAAAGCAGCAAATACCTTTTAAATAGCTTTCAAGGTAGGCAGGTTCACCAGGTCCAGTAACGGCCATTGCTTTGGCAGATGGTTCCCCTTTGAGCTGCCCTAGTCAAAACTAGGCTATGGTCAGCAGGTTCGCCAAGTCTAGTAACGGCCATTGCTTTGGCAGATGATTCCCCTTTGAGCTGCCCTAGTCAAAGCTAGGCTATGGTCAGCAAGTTCGCCAAGTCCAGTAGCGACCGTTGCTTTGGCAAATGATTCCCCTTTGAGCTGCCCCAGTCAAAGCTAGGCCATGGTCAACAGGTTCGCCAAGTCCAGTAACGGCCATTGCTTTGGCAGATGATACCTCCTTTGAGCTGCCCTAGTCAAAACTAGGCTACGGTAAACAGGTTCGCCAAGTCCAGTAACGGCCATTGCTTTGGCAGATGATACCTCCTTGGGCAGCCGTAGTCAAAACTATGCTATTGTGCCTTTTTAAAATTTCCAATGTGGAATCGGCCGGATGATTATATCGGTTGTTAACAGCGACGGAGATGATGGAGATCTCCGGTGTAATTTTACCGAGAAATTCAGGGCTGCAAGAACTGGCTCCCCCGTGATGGGAAACTTTAAAGAGGGTTTGGGCTTCTATAGCTCTGATTTTTGGCAAAAGGGCGAATTCCCCTTCCCTTTCCAGATCTCCAGCAAGCCACAAATCCGTTCCTTGATAGACTAGATGGATAACTAAAGAGTCATCATTGCCTCCATCTTTAAAAACCTGAGATTGCACTACTTCGATGCTAACATCCTTGTCTAAAACTATTTGATCCCCTTCAAACAAGAGGATCTTTTGGCTTTCCGGCTGTTGGCTCAGCCAATCGGTCAATTCTGCAGGTAAATTCGTTAAATCTGCCAGGCCGTGTAAAAACTTTTTGTAAGGAAGTTTATCTCCCACTTGAATTAAGCCTTGAAAATGGTCTGAGTGGCCATGACTCAATAACAGAACATCCAGACTATTCAATCCCAATCTTTTCAAATAGGGAAGCACCGTCTTCTTTCCAATTTCACTGCTGCCAGTACCCGAGCCTCCTCCATCCACTAGGATGGTTTTTCCATTGGGCAAACGCAAAAAAATACAATCACCTTGGCCAACATCGATCATATGAACTTCCAATTTATAGGGCCAAGGATGCCAACAGAGCAGGGCTAAAATGAGAAGGAAAGACAGAGCTGTTTTTTTAACCAGGCTTTTATACTTAGGTAAAATCCCTGAGCTCAGGAAAAACAAGAAGATATAGGCCAAGTAGACGACTGACAAGCTGGGTTTGGGTAAATATAATGAAGACATAGGCAAGGAAGCAAAGAGACTTCCCGTTTTGATCAACAGCCAAGCATAGGCTTCGGCCAATCCGTAGAGCCAAAAGAACAAAGAGCTAAAAGGGATGCTCAACCATAATAAAAGCAATAAAGGCATGGCGGGAATGATCAAAGGAGTAAAAACTAAATTGCTCAAAGGAGCGATTAAAGACACTTCCTGAAAATAATAGAGACTTAGTGGAAGGACACCGATTTGAGCTGCCAGAGTGGCAGCCATAGGAAAGATCAAAAAATCAGCTAACTTCAATCGCTTTTTTAAAGCTGTGGAAATAGGTCTGGTGAAAACAAAAAGACCCCAGACTGCACATAAGGAAAGGAGAAAACCCGTTTCAAAGAGTAAATTAGGCCAAAGCGGCAGGAGAATCAAAAGCATCAAGGCTAATATTGTAGACCAATGGGTTCGCCTCAAGATTATTTTAGCTGAGAAAACGATGATGGCCATGATTCCGGCTCGAACAACCGAAGGTTCCAATTCTGTCAAGAGCATAAAAAACATTATTAAGGCCAGATAGAGAAAATATTCCGACTTTCTACTTAAAAGAAGTCTGTTTAAAAACAAGCCCAACCCCACAATGAAAAAAGCGACATTGCCCCCGGAGACTGCCAGAAGATGCAGAAGACCTGCCTTTTGAAAATTTTCAATTAAGTCTTCGGCCAAATCATCTGCCACCCCAAATGACAAGCTCATCAAAAGAGAAGCGGTCTCCTCTTGCAGCTTAGGGTTTCCATCTTGCCCCTTAGAGTAAAGAGCCATGTAGAGATTTCTTCTCAATTTCCAGATAGATGCTAGAGGGTCGGTCAAGGTTGGCCCTCCCAAGGTTTTTCCCTCCTGAGCAAAAAAGCGAGCCACAATATTCTTTCTTTTCTGAATTAAATCCCAATTGGGATCTCCGAAATTTACTCTGCCCCCCTGCAGTCCCAAGCTACCCTTAAGCCAGATAAAGGTGCCTGGAGGATATAGTTGATCTTCCTTGTTCTCCAGATAGACATCGACTTTACCACCCTGAGAGTGCCAAGAATTTTCCTTTAAAATAGAAAACTCCTCTAACTGAAAGCGCCATCTGTTTTGATTGTCCTTAAAAGGAAAGCCGCTGACCCGTCCTTGAATTTCTATTGTTTGATCCGTAGGGATTGAATCCAACCTTTTCGCTTTTTTAAATTCATGGAGGGAATAAATGGAATAGCCTAAAATCATGAAAACTAAGAAAATTGCTACTGTCTTTCTATCTCTATAGAGAGCCAAGATAATTAAGAGAAAAGATAGAACTATCAAAAAAGGCAAATAGGAGAAACCGTATCTTTGCTCTCCTAAAGCAATTCCCAAAGCCATAGCCGCAGCTGCGACTATGGGCTTTTTAATTCTTTTCATCTGACTTTAATCTGATCTTTAATGGCGGAGAAGATGCCTTCAGCTATGCCGGGAACATTCATCAAATCCTCAATGGCCTGAAATTTGCCCTGTTTATCCCGATAGTTGATGATGGCTCGAGCTCTGGTTTCACCGATTTGACTGAGAGTCATCAATTGGCTTAGATCTGCCTGATTGATATCCACCTTGCCATCGTCTAGATTGACTACAGTCAAGTCGTCTTCTGTGTAACTGGGCACATAATAACGACAGCCATCCTGCAAAACCATGGCTAAATTCAACCTGTCTAAATCTGCGTCCTCTTTAGCTCCTCCAACTGAAATCAGGGCTTCTCCCAGGCGCAATTCCTTCTTTATTCTGACCAGGCCAGGCTTTAAAACGGCTCCGGCTATATGAACCACAATCTCCTCTTCACTCTCTTGCACCACTTCTTTTAATTCACCGCTTGTTTGCTCATTGACTAATTGAATTTGACCTTCTGCGGGAATTATATTAAAGCTCTGCTCCTTTTTCTGCCATTGCCAAAATCCAAAGCTGCATATGAAAATACCCAAACCCAAGCCTAGGCAAAGGTAATGAAGATTAGTCATTTTTTTCATATTTAGCTCCCCTTTTTTAGGGAGTTTTCAGCAATTTTCCCTTTTTTTCCTGCTTGCCCCCACCAGCCAGCCCAAGATTCAAAGCTGCAGACAAGAAGTTTTAAAGGAGATAATCATGTTTGGGACTTGAATATGCAAAGGAACAGCAATAATTCTGTTCTATTTTGATTTAAAGACCCAAAAGCAGCCATTCTGCTTTTTTTCACTGAAAAAAATGAAAAACTTAATTTATTTTGTGATTCAAATCTCTTTTTTTTCTTTGAGATCTATGATATAATACTTTTTGGTAATCAATTTACCAGAGTATAGACAAAAGGGAGCGATTTATCATGATCGACAAAAACATCAATATAGTTGAATTAATTCAAAAATACCCCCAAGCAGCCATGGTTTTAATGCAGTCTGGCATGGGTTGCATAGGCTGTGCAGCAGCTCAGTTCGAAACTTTAGAGCAAGGCTGTAATGCTCATGGCATCGATGCCGACGCAATGGTCAAAAATTTAAATACAGTTTTAGGTTTGGATAAATAAGTCTAAAAAATTTAAGCCACCTTCTAAATTGAAGGTGGCTTGTTTTTTTGGAATGAAATCTATTTTGTTTTTTTATTTAGTCGTCGATCAGATAAGAATGAATTACTTTATAGGTGTTCTTCAATCCATCGATATGAGTTCTCTCGTAGCCATGAGAAGCATAAACACCAGGACCGATCAGACCGTGTCTGACATCAAAGCCTGCTCTTAATGTAACTTCTACGTCGGAACCATACATAGGATAAACGTCTAAAGCATAATCTGCTCCTGCTTTTTTAGCTGCAGCAATCAGTTCGTTGGTCAGATCGTAGTGATAGATACCGCCGGAATCCTTAGGACAGATTGAAACCATACGCTCGGTGCATTTCAAGCCTTGGCCGACACAACCCATATCAACTGCGATAACATCTTCGATGATGTCAGGAATACCCGTAGCTCCTCCATGACCGATTTCTTCAAACATGGTAAAGCTGAGCCAGGTGTTGCGCTTAGGTGTAACCTTCTCTTCGGCTAAGTATTTAGCAAAGGTCAGCAAAACTGCAGAGGATGCTTTATCGTCGAGGAAGCGGCTTTTAATATAGCCTTTAGAAGTAATTCTAAAACGAGGTTCCAGACAGATGAAGTCTCCGTGTTGGATTCCAAGAGCCTCAGTATCAGCTGCAGAGGTGACAAATTCATCTAAGAGCACTTCAACATTATCTCTGAAATTACGAGGGTTATTGACATTGGGGTTGACATGAGTGGAAGCATTGGCTACTTGTAAGGTGCCTTCATATTCTTGACCGTCTCTGGTAATGACTATGACATTTTCTGTTTCCGTATTGTTGGGGTTTAAGCCGCCAATATTGCTGAGCATCAAAGCTCCGCTGCTTTTAATTGTAGCGACTGCTCCGCCCAGAGTATCGACGTGGCCAAAGAACATGACCGGTGAACCTTCCCCGCCCAAATCAACGGTAACTCCGCCTTTGCGCAAGGTGTTGGGCTCATAACCCATTCCTCTCAATTCTTTGAGCAAAAATTCAGTAATCCTACCGGTGTAACCTGAGGGGCTAGGGATTTCTAACAATCTTTCTAAAACATCCAGCATATAATCCACATACTTCTGTTCCATGACATTGCCTCCTTTTATTAGTATCTTTATTGTATCATTGCTGGAAATTTATGTAAAGACAGATTAAAGTGCTTCCAGCCGGAGCAGGAAAAAGAGCAGGTCAACAGGAATTAGTTAAAATAATGAACTCTTTAAGAAAGGAGGATCTCATGCAAAAAGAACAAGAAAAAAGATTGGCAGTTTTAATTGATGCAGAAAACATTTCCGACAAATACATTAAAACCATCATGGATGAGGCCGCAAATCTTGGAGTTGCTACCTATAAAAGAATCTATGGAGACTGGACCGGTAGCCTACTCAATTCATGGAAGACGGTTTTATTGGAGAATTCCATCATTCCCATTCAACAGTATCATTATACCTATGGTAAGAGTTCCAGTGATTCGGCCATGATAATAGATGCTATGGATATTCTCTATTCGGGAAATGTCGAAGGTTTTTGCATCGTCTCTTCAGACAGTGACTTTACCCGCCTGGCCTCTCGTTTAAGAGAAAGCGGCATGGTTGTCATAGGAATGGGAGAGCGTAAAACACCTAAACCTTTTATTACATCCTGTAATCAGTTTAAATATCTGGATATTTTAACTGAAAATCAAGAGAAAGAGCGAAAATCCAACATTATCCGAGTTTCACAACATCACATAAAAGACGATTATAACAACACCCAAGCGGACTTAGAAGCTATTAAAAAGACTCTCTTAGCTCTGGCCGAAGAAAGCAGCGACGAAGATGGATGGCTTTTTATTGGCGACGTAGGCAATCAATTGGCTAAACGATTCCCCGATTTTGATGTGCGCAATTATGGTTTTAAAAAATTAACTCCTTTTTTAAAATCTCTAAAACTATTTGAACTGAGAGCCGAACCGGCAGGAGAAGGTCGCAATGTCAAATTAATCTATATCCGTTTGAAGAACAACCATTATTAAAGTTTGTTTTTAGGCTTTAATAACTATCCTTATCTGAGAAAATTAATCTAAAGAGTTTATATATCTGGAAAGAAGGAATAATATGGCAAAAATTGCATGGATTGGAACCGGCGTCATGGGAGCTTCCATGGCAGGTCATTTGAGCCAAGAAGGCCATGAACTTTTTTTATTCAACCGCACCCACACCAAAGCTGTTAAGGTAGCGGAACAAATCAAAGCTAAGGCCTTTGACACAATAGCCGAAACTGTCAAGGATGCAGATTTCATCTTCACCATTGTCGGTTACCCTCATGATGTGGAAGAAGTGATGCTGAAACCTCAAGGTGTTTTCGATTCAGCCAAAAAAGGGTCCTTGATCATCGATATGACCACCTCATTGCCTTCCCTAGCGGTAAAACTCTACCAAATCGGTCAAGAAAGAGGTTTGAAACTCTTGGACGCACCTGTTTCAGGGGGCGATTCAGGAGCCCGCAACGGGACACTATCCATCATGGTAGGAGGAGATCAAGAAGATTTCAAAACTGCCCTGCCTCTTTTTGAAGCGATGGGCCAAAACATAGTTCACATGGGAGTGGCTGGCAATGGTCAACATACTAAAGCCGCCAACCAAATTGCCGTCGCCGGAGCAACTGCTGCCATGACAGAAGCAATCGTTTACTCTAAAAAAGTTGGTTTGGAGCCGGAAGCTATGCTCAAGGCTATTGGAGCCGGAGCGGCAGGCAGCTGGCAATTACAGAATATGGCTCCCAGAGTCCTGCAAAAGGATTTTGACCCTGGCTTTTTCGTCAAACACTTCATCAAGGATATGAAAATTGTCAATGAGGAAATGGAAGAGCGAGATACTCATTTAGAAATGCTCAATACTGTTTTGAATCTCTATCTGAAGATGGCTGAAGCCGGTTTCGAAGACGACGGTACTCAAGCCTTGATTAAGCTCTACGAAGAACAATCGAGCTGCTAAACTTAAAGATAAACCTGTGTGTTAGCAATTACTCTTTGTTGATGCTCTAGGAAGAACAGTCGAAACTGCTAAACATATAGTTAAATCTTTATATGTAGGCAATCATACCCTTTGTTGATCTTCAACAGAAATCAGTAAATTAACTTTCAAACCTAAAAAGGCTGTAGCAAAAATTTGCTACAGCCTTTTTGTTTTTTTATTCGAATTCTAAAGAAACAGGACAGTGATCTGAGATTCCTTCTTATCCTACTTTTTGTTTCTTTTCTTCTATTTCCAGATGCTCATCCAGGGCTTTTCTAAACTGAGTTTCGTATAATTCAGTATAGACACCGTTTTTCATCAAGAGCTCTCTATGAGTGCCTTGCTCGACGATCCGGCCTTCTTTTAAGACCAGGATTTCATCTGCTGACATGATGGTGGATAATCTATGGGCAATGACGATACTGGTTCGACCTTGCAAAAGTGGTAGAATAGCATCTTGAATCAGGCTTTCGGAGATGGAGTCCAATGAAGAAGTTGCTTCATCCAAAATCATAATTTTGGGGTTTTTCAAGATCGCTCGGGCAATGGACAGCCTTTGCTTCTCTCCTCCGGAAAGTTTTGTTCCTCTATTTCCAATTTGAGTATCATAGCCTTGAGGCAAAGTCATGATGAATTCATGGATATTAGCATCCTTACAGGCTGCGATCAAATCCTCTTCTTTGCTGTTTTGATTTGCATAGAGCAGGTTTTCTCTAATGGAACCATTGAAGAGATAAGTTTCTTGGGTCACCATACCTACGGAAGAGCGCAGGAATTTTAAATCCAAATCCCTGACATCAATACCATCGATTTTTACTGCTCCAGCTATGACATCGTAAAGTCTGACGACTAAATTTGTAATTGTAGTTTTCCCCGAACCTGAGGGACCGACAATCGCAACTGATTTTCCTTCTTCGACGCTAAAGGAAATATCCTTTAAAATCTCTTTATCCTCACTATAATGGAAATTAGCATTTTCAAAGCTGAGATTTCCAGAAATATTAGCTGGAACTATGGCCTCAGGTGAGTTTTGAATTTCTATCGGCATATCAAAATAATCGAAGAGGCGAGTAAACAAAGCCATCGACCTGATTAAATCGACTTGTAAGTTCAAGAGGGAGTTGACCGGTCGATAGAGTCGACCTAAGAGAGCAACCATGACGGTAATATCACCGACGCTCAACTGATCGTTGCCTTTGATAATCATCAAATAGCCACCGACCAAATAGATCAGCATGGGGCCAATGCTGGTAAAGACATTCATCACCATTCTAAACCAACGGCCGGCAATACTCTCTTTGATATTCAATTCGGTCATTTCTTTAGCGGTTCTTTCATATTTTTCATATTCCATCTCTTCATTGGCAAAAATCTTGACCAATTGTTGTCCGCTGACAGAAAGAGTTTCGTTCAAAATCTGGTTGATTTCATCGTATTTTTGTTGAGCAATTCTAGTCAATTCCCATCTTCTCTTGCCCACATATTTAGTTGGCAAGATGAAAAAGGGAACTAAAACACAGCCCAGCAAGGCCAAAATCCAATTCTTTTGAAACATGGCAATCAATGCCAAGATGACCAAAGAAACATTTTGGATAAAACTGACCAAGGTTCCGGCAACAACTCTTTGCACTCCGTTAATATCGCTGGTCATCCTGGTTATTATTTCACCTTGTTTGCTGGTTGAAAAGAAGCTTTGAGACAAATACTGGAGATGATAGTATAGCTCGGTCTTCATATTCAAGGTAATGTGTTGAGATATCCAGGTGTTGAGCTGAGCATTCAATACATCAATCAAATTAGAAAGTATCAAAACACCAAAGGACAAGCCGATCAGCTTGACTAAAAGATTAAAATCTCTGCCGATCAAACCGTCGTCAATAATTCTTCCGGTGAGCAGCGAAGGCAATAGTGAAAAAGCCGATGACACGATGATTAAAACTAAAACTAAAATCATCTGGGGAGCAAAAGGCACCAGATAAGAGAAGATTCTCTTGACTAACTCTAGCGTAACTTCCGGTTTATTTGCCTTTTCCTCTTCGGTTAAATAACGTCCGCGTCTTCCACCTCTCATAGACTTTCACCTTCCTTTTCTGCTTCTACACTTTCATTTGTTGAACCTTGATCCTTCTTGGGCAAAGTTCTTTCTCTTGGTTTTCTATGCTTACTATGATGCTTGCGACTTTTAGTCTTTCCAGACTTTCTATCTTTGTGCCTTTGCTTTCGTTTTTCATCCATTCCATCATTTAGCTTTTGACAGAGTTTAAAAAACTCTTCCTTTTCTTCTGAAGTTAGAAATTCTGAAAGAAAATCAGGACTTTCCCCTCTTTTTCTTAACTGTTTTGCTTGATCTTGTCCGGTAGGTGTCAGGAAAAGCTGAATTGCTCTTTTGTCCTTTTCATCCCGCTCTTTTGTTACAAGCCCCTCCTCCAGAAGTTTGTCCAACCATTCACTTAAAGATGGAGGTCGTATATCCATACGCCGAGCTAAATCGCGTAAATTTATTCCAGGATTTTCCAAAAGCATGAGTTTCAATGTATCCAATCGGCTCAAATGACGATCACTGTGTGCTGTAAAACGACGAATACGTCTAGCTAGCTTGATTATTTCTTCTACTAAAGATTTTTCAATTACTTCATTCATACAAATTCTCCTTTCAATTAATTAGGTTCCTTACTAATTATAGTATAGTTAGGTTCCTAACGATTGTCAAGGGTTTCAATTCGTTTTTTTATGCCGTTTTTAGTTATTTCAAATTTTCCAGCCAAAAAAAATCGCAAAGGATTATAATCATACCCGTCGAATTTATGGGTTGAAATGCTAATTATATCCACAAGTTATCTAAAAGGAGGTATAGCTTTGCTGCAAAATTACGATTCCAATGCACCGATCTTGGGTTTAACTAAGAATGCTGACAATCAAGAAATTAAATCCAAAGCTTTTGACTTCATCATTGATTGTGGTAGTTTGTTCTTTGCCAGCACCGATCAGAGTGGTAAACCAAATATCAGAGGCCTAGAAGTGCATCGCTTAGATGAGGAAGGCAATGTCTATTTTGGTCTCTCCACCGGTAAACCATCCTATACAGAAATCAAGGAACAGAATTTCATAGCGGCCAGTGCTTTTAAAAGTCTGCCCCTCGATTCAGGAGGCTATTCTATTGCCATCAGGGTCTACGCCGATCTTGAAGAAATGGATTCACCTTTGCTTATGGAAAGATACTGGCAACAAAACCCTGGCACCAAAGAGATGTATAAAAAGGATCTGAGCAATTTTGCTTTGTTCAAACTTAAAAATGGTTACGGTGAATTCTTCCATGTGCGCAAGGATGAAAAGATTTTCAGATTGAGGTTTAGCTTCGGTCAGGGAAAGATCCGGCCTTTCCTCTACCATATAGAAGACAATTGCATCGAATGTGGCCTTTGTGCAGAGAGCTGCTTGATGGATACAATCCTGGTTAAAGATGGACATCATTATATAGACCATTACAGCTGTCTGGAATGTGGCAAATGTTACCAGGTCTGCCCGACTGATGCGATCAGCAAGGCATCCCAGAAAATTCCTCTTTAAAAAGAAGGTTGAAATTTTTCAATCGAGATAGAAATTTCAGCAAGAAAAAACAGGCACCGAGGTTTTAAACCTCGGTGCCTGTTTTCTGAATTTTATTCTTCAATAGCTTTTAAAACTGCTTGCATAAAATAGGGTAAGTCTCTGGGAGTCCGGGAAGTGATTAAATGACCATCGATGACTACGGCTTCGTCGACATGGATTGCACCGGCATTGATCAAATCATCTTTGATGGAATAAAAACTGGTAACCTTCTTGCCTTTTAAATCGCAGCAGGAAGCCAGCATCCAGCCACCGTGACAAATAGTCGCAATGGGCTTTTTGGCTTTATCCATCTGTCTGACAAATTCTACCGTTGCCGGAGTTCTGCGCATGAAGTCGGGTGAGAATCCTCCGGGAATCACCACTGCTGCATAGTCATCTGCGTTGATGGCATCGGAAGCATGGGTGCTTTTTTCGGTAACACCTGCTTTAGATGCAAAGGTAGCATCGGCTCTGGGGCCAACTAAGTGAACCTCATAACCTGCTTCGAGCAGTCTCAGGTAGGGATAGATTAATTCTCTTTCATCGAATTGGTTTTCAATTAAAACAGCAACTTTTTTCATTTACTTCACCCTTTTTTATTTTCGCCAATAATTATTTGCAGCTGCCACTGTTTGGAAATTTATGGCAACGACTTGCGAGGCTAAAGTCAAACTATCTGCATTATTGGAATAATCTTCCCGTAAACGGGCTTTCACAGCCTCATCCTTTTGAATATAACCTACTCCTTTACGAGCAAGAGTAATTGCTAATTCAAACCCTTCTTGAGGAGTAGCGGTTATCAATGATTCTAACCAAACGCTCATAATAATATCCTCCTTTAGTGATCTCTCTATAATTATACCTGATGACTGACGAAATGTCTATAATTCTAAGGGTTTTAGTGAGATAGTCACATTTCTCTGAAAAGCTTTGAGTTCTAAATGCAAGCTTGATAATCGAGCAAGACCATTGCAACAGTCCTGCTTGTTAGTTTCTAAATTTTGTCTTTGGGGGAAAATTTAGCTTTCAGAGTCCAATTTGTTACAACATTCTATTTTATACAGCTTCCTATAATTTTCCCTGATATTGAAGATGAAAAGGCTAAGCTAACCCAGCTTTAGCTCTTTGTTCAAAGCAAATAGAAGGAATCTGTATCTAAAATCCGATTTTCTAGAGCCTAAATGGTATTTTCAAGGCCTGATAGGCTAAGCAAGCCAACCCAACTCTTTCGACTAAGGAAGGAATAAAGGAACAAAATGTTGAAGTTTAGTTGTGAAAAAAGGGAATATTTAATAATATTTAAACAATTTTCCCAGAGCTAAAATTAAATAAGCTCGACAAATTTTGAGGAGGTAGGTCAATGCAGTATCAAGGTTTAGTCATCTCTGTACCTAAGGAGATTATGCCTGGTGAAAAACGTGTTGCAGCGACACCGGAAACAGTCAAAAAACTCGTGTCCCAAGGAGCCACCCTATTAGTAGAAGAAAGTGCAGGTTTAGGTTCTTATTTTTCTGATGCAGAATATGTGGAAGCCGGTGCTACTATTGTCGGTGATGTAGAAGAATTATTCTCCAAAGCCAATATCATATTCAAAGTAAAAGAGCCTCAATTCAACCATCAGGTAGGAAAACATGAAGTGGATCTGATGAAAGCGGAGCAAGTTCTGATAACCTTCTTACATCCAGCAGCTCCTGCCAACCACGAAATGATTCAAAATTTGACGGCTAAAGGTGTAACGGCTTTGACTTTAGATGGAATACCTCGTATTTCCAGAGCCCAAGCTATGGACGCTTTGACTTCCATGAGCACTGTTGCCGGCTATAAATCAGTCTTGATGGCAGCTAACCGAGTACCAAAATTCCTGCCCATGATCGGCACTGCCATCGGTATGATGCCACCGGCCAATGTAACTGTCTTAGGAGCAGGAGTTGCCGGTTTACAGGCTATCGCCACAGCTAAACGCTTAGGCGCCGTGGTCTATGCTGCAGATATCCGACCGGAAGCTGCCGAGCATGCTAAGAGCCTAGGAGCAAGAATCGTGGAAACTGGTGTTCCGGCCGAAATTGCTATCGGTGAAGGTGGCTATGCCAAAGCCCTGCCCCAAGAATGGATTGTCAAAGAGCAAACTGCTCTCTACGATACCATCATCAATTCAGATATCGTCATAGCAACTGCTTTAGTTCCCGGAAGAATGGCTCCCACCTTAATTACCGAAGAGATGGTCAAAGCCATGAAACCCGGCTCAGCCATCGTCGACGTTTCCATTGACCAAGGAGGCAACTGTGCTCTGACAGTGGGCGGCGAATTAATCGAACGCCACGGCATCAGCATCGACGGAACTAAGAATATTCCCGGTATGGTAGCCACCAGTGCAACCAGTATGTTCTCTAAAAATATAGTCAACTTTGTTGCCAATATCGTCAAAGACGGAAAGATTATCATCGACACAAACGATGAAATTACCGATTCTACCCTGGTCTGTCAAAATGGAAAACTGGTTCACGCCGGTACCCGTGAGGCTTTAGGCCTTAATTAATAAATTCAAGGAGTGGCCATAGAATGAATGCAATCTGGTTGCTTGCAATATTTCTCGTCTCCACTTTGCTGGGATATAAAGTTATCAGCGAAGTTCCATCATTATTGCACACACCATTGATGTCCGGCAGCAATGCCATCTCAGGAGTTACTATTTTAGGATCCTTGGTCTCGACTGCAGCCGCTGCTGCCTTGGGGAGCAGATTATTGGGATTTGTTGCTATCGTTTTAGCATGTATAAACTTAGTCGGTGGTTTTGTAGTCACCGACCGCATGCTGAGAATGTTTAAAAGTAAATAGGAGGGCTTATCTAGATGGAACCGATTTATATCATTATCTCTATCGTTTTAGCAGCTCTCGTTCTTCTCGGCATCAAACTCATGAGTTCTCCCAAAACAGCCGTCCAAGGTAATTTAATCAGCGCCTTCAGTATGTTGGCGGCAGTAATTTTGGTGCTTTGGACTAACAATATTTTAAGTCTCCCTCTATTGTGGGCAGCAATAGCCATCGGAAGTATAATCGGCTATGTTCTGGGTATGAAAGTCACCATGATTCAAATGCCTCAGGTTGTTGCTCTTTTAAACGGATTGGGAGGCGGAGCTTCCCTTTTAGTTGCAGCAGCTGAAATTCTCAGCAACTTTAATCAAATGGACGCTTTTAGTAAAGTGAGCGGTCAATTGGCTTTAATCGTCGGTGGTATCACCCTCTCAGGCAGCATGATTGCAGCAGCCAAGTTGGACAGAAGGATGAGTCAACGTCCCGTAGTCCTCAAAGGCCACAATATTTTAGCCAACGGTAGTTTGGTCATCATGATTGTTGCCACTTTTCTCACCTTATTGGACAATTCACCTTATATTTTCTTATCCTTCCTGATTTTAATACTATCCCTAGCCTATGGTTATCTTTTCTCTGTCCGAGTAGGCGGAGCTGATATGCCTATCACCATCAGTTTGTTAAACTCCTTTTCCGGATTAGCAGGAGCAATAGTTGGTTTTACCATAGGTGAGCCACTTTTGGTTGCAGTCGGTGCCATTGTCGGAGCCTCGGGTCTGATTTTGACTCAAATCATGTGTAAAGCCATGAATCGCTCCTTAGGCAGTGTCTTAAGCGGAGGCACCTCCAAACCGAGTAGCAAACCCAAGGTCGTGCCTGCGAAAGTGGAAGAGCCCGTTTTAACAGAGCCCATAAAAGAAGAAGTTGCTAAAAGTTTAGGGGATTTATTAAAAGAAGCCCAACGAGTCATCATCATACCAGGCTATGGCATGGCCTTGGCTCAGGCTCAAAATGAAGTAAAAGCCCTGACCGATGCACTCATCGCCCAGGGTAAACAGGTAGAATTCGCTATACACCCCGTAGCCGGACGGATGCCCGGACATATGAATGTCCTTTTAGCAGAGGTTGATGTTCCCTACGAATTGATGCGAGAGATGGACGATATCAATCCTCTCTTTGCCGAAACGGATGTAGCCATCGTGGTTGGATCTTGTGACGTTGTCAATCCAGCCGCCAACACAGCCGAAGATACCCCCATCTACGGAATGCCTGTTCTTTCCGTAGAAAACGCCAAACATGTAATCGTTTGCAATTTAGATACAAACCCTGGCTATTCTGGCGTAGACAATCCTCTCTATGAGATGGAACATGTCAGACTCCTTTTGGGAGATGCCAAAGCAACTCTCAAGCAATTACTGGCTGAATTTAAAGAGGAAAAGAAATCTGAGCCCCAGGAGATCGAAGAAGAAAAAACTCCAAGCTCTCCTTCCTATTTAGAACTATTGCACCAAGGAGAAAAAGTTATCTTCGTTCCCGGATACGGTATGGCCTTAGCCCAAGCCCAATCATTGGTCAAACAGTTGGCTGATGCTTTGGAAGAAAAAGGCAAAGAGGTCAAATTTGCCATCCACCCTGTAGCCGGACGAATGCCCGGTCACATGAATGTGCTCTTAGCAGAAACGGATGTGCCTTACGATAAACTTTGGGAAATGGACGATATCAATCCTCTCTTCCCGGAAACCGATATAGTCATCATCGTTGGTGCCAATGACGTAGTCAACCCGGCAGCCAACACTGCAGAAGACACACCCATCTACGGTATGCCCGTCTTATCAGTTGAAAATGCCAAACATGTAATTGTCTGTAACTTAGATAAAAGCCCTGGCTATTCCGGCGTAGATAATCCTTTATACGAAATGGATAATGTGACTCTGCTTTTAGGCGACGCTAAAGAGAGCCTGACTCAACTGATCGACCAGTTTAAACAAGGACCTATAGCCAAAGAGCCGGAGCCTCTAGCTCAAGGAACAGACACTCTAACCACTGTTCTGGCTAAACCTGAAAGAGTCATCATCGTGCCTGGATATGGCATGGCTTTAGCCCAAGCTCAAACCCAGGTCAAGGAGATTTATGAAACCTTGGAGGCCAAGGGAACAGAAGTGGAATTTGCCATTCACCCAGTGGCAGGACGGATGCCCGGACATATGAATGTGCTCTTAGCAGAAGTCGATATTCCTTATGAAAAATTGAGAGAAATGGATGATATCAACCCTCTCTTCCCGGAAACAGATCTGGTCATCATTGTGGGCGCCAATGACGTAGTCAACCCGGCAGCCAACACAGCTGAGGACACACCCATTTACGGCATGCCCATTCTCAATGTAGATCAAGCTAAGCATATTGTGGTTTGCAATTTGGATCAAAGCCCAGGTTATTCCGGTGTGGATAACCCCCTATACGAGATGGACAATGTCACTCTTTTGTTGGGCGATGCCAAGGACAGCCTGAATAAAATACTGGATATCTTCAAGGCAGAACCCTCAGCAGCCCCAGAAGCAGAACCAACTTCAGTAGCTCAAACTTCAGTCTTAGCCGCAGCTAAAAAGGTCATCATCGTACCAGGCTATGGCATGGCTTTAGCTCAGGCTCAAACTCTAGTCAAAAGTGTTTACGATGCCCTAGAAG
This sequence comes from Bacillota bacterium, assembly GCA_012522585.1. GTDB lineage: Bacteria > Bacillota > JAAYKD01 > JAAYKD01 > JAAYKD01 > JAAYKD01. The sequence continues at coordinate 53,853 of JAAYKD010000069.1, forward strand.
CCAAGGGTGCAGAGGTGGAATTCGCCATCCACCCGGTGGCAGGACGCATGCACGGCCACATGAACGTTCTCTTAGCAGAAGTCGATGTTCCTTACGAAAAACTGAGAGAGATGGACGATATCAACCCTCTCTTCCCGGAAACCGACGTGGTCATCGTAGTGGGCGCCAATGACGTAGTCAACCCGGCGGCCAATACAGCCGAGGACACACCTATTTATGGGATGCCCATCTTAAATGTAGACCAAGCCAAACACATCATAGTCTGCAACTTGGATAGGAGCCCAGGTTATTCCGGCGTAGACAACCCCCTATACGATATGGAGAATGTGACTTTGCTTCTAGGTGATGCCAAAGCATCTTTAGAAATCCTTCTCGAAGAATTGAAATAAAATCCTTATTCAATAAATTAAAAAAGCAGCCTCAGATTTTCGTCTGAAGCTGCTTTTTATTTTATTATTTGCACTTAGGACTTTTAAGGAACACTATGGGCTGCCTAGTTCACTGATAAAAAAGTAATCATCGTACCAGGATACAACATGGCTTTAACATAAGTTCAAATATTGATCAAAGAAGCTTCTAACCTGGAAGCTGAACAAGCTAATAAAATCTAAGCATAAATAAAAACAGTCCGGTCTTCAAATTTAAGACCAGACTGTTTTTTTCTATTATTTTCTCTTGAATTCTCGCCGATAGCTTTCTGCCTCACTGGGAGAACAATAGACAAAATGTTCAGGTAATATCTCAACCATGGAAGGCTGTTCAACAGAGTAATCATGAGTCTCCAAGCCGTCATAGGTAATCCGCCTGCGTCTTTTCTCACTCAAGGGATTGGGATGAGGTATGGCCGAGAGCAAAGCTCTGGTATAAGGATGGATGGGATTGTCGTAGAGTTCATCTGCCTCTGCCACTTCCACCAACTTTCCATAGTACATGACGCCGATACGATCGGAAAAATGCTTGACTACACTTAAATCGTGAGCAATAAACAAAATGGTTAAACCTAAATCTTCCTTGAGACTGCCCAGCAAATTTATAACCTGAGCTTGGATGGAAACATCCAAAGCAGAAACCGGTTCGTCGGCAATGACCATGGCCGGCTCAACTACTATGGCTCTGGCAATGCCTATACGCTGACGCTGTCCTCCAGAAAACTCATGAGGATAACGAGTCGCATGCTCTCTGGTCAGGCCTACTTTATTCAGGATGCTGTAAACTTTTTCATCAACTACAGCTTTATCTTTAATTCCCCTGACTTCCAAGCCTTCTCCGATGATTTCCCGAACTGTCATCCGAGGATTTAAGGAATCCACAGGATCTTGAAAAATCATCGCTACCTTATCGGTGATGTAGCGACGCAGCCTGCTATTCATCGGGCCGGAAATATCCTCGCCATCTAAAAACATTTCACCTGAGGTGGGGGTATAAAGACGAATAATCGAGCGCCCCGTGGTGGTCTTGCCACAACCTGACTCCCCTACCAAACCAAAAGTTTCCCCTTGATAGATATGAAAAGTCACGTCATCTACGGCTTTAACGACCTGCTGGCTTTTACCGCTGCCACTATAAAAATACATGCTCAAATTATTTACTTCCAGTATTTTTTTCCTTGAATCACTGATTGCCCTCACCCCTTCCTTTATGATACTCTTCTTCCTCCACCAGCATGCGGTCGATACGATTGCGTAAAACTTCAGGCATCTCTACATCCGGCGCATTCTCATGCAAAAGCCAAGTGGCTGCATAATGAGTATCACTAACTTTGAAAAAGGGCGGTTGCTCTTTAAAATCGATTTCCATAGCATAGCGGTTGCGAGAAGCAAAAGCATCTCCAACCGGGGGTTCAAGCATATTGGGAGGGGTTCCGGGAATAGCCAGAAGCTTTTCCTTTGAGTCCATATCTGGCATAGAAGATAGCAGGGCCCAGGTGTATGGGTGCTTGGGGTTGAAGAAAATTTCTTCGCTGGTCCCATATTCTACTACTTTCCCTGCATACATAACATAGACGAAGTCTGCCATATTGGCCACAACTCCCAAGTCATGGGTAATAAAGACAATGGAAAGATTTTTTTGGTATTTTAATTCATTGATCATATCCAAAATACGAGCTTGAACAGTTACATCAAGAGCCGTTGTCGGTTCATCACAAATCAGTATTTCCGGCTCATTGGCCAAAGCAATGGCTATAACAATGCGCTGGCGCATTCCCCCTGATAATTGGAAGGGATAATGTTCGAATCTTTGTTCTACATCGGGTATGCCAACATCTCGCATCAGATCTAAGGCTCTTTCTCTCGCTTCTTTTTTACTGACCTTTTGATTTTCCAAAATCATCTCGGTAATCTGTTTGCCTACCTTCATAATAGGGTTCAAAGAAGACAGAGGGTCTTGGAAGATCAGACCGATTTTTTTACCTCTGATATCTTGAAATTGCTTTTCGCTGATTTTAGTCAGATCATCACCGTCATAGAGAATACTGCCTTTTTCAATGATAGCATTGCCTGCCAAAATTCCCATGATACTCTTGGCTGTGACGCTCTTACCGCTACCACTCTCCCCTACTATTGCCACAGTTTTTCCTCTGGGCAATTGAAAAGAAACACCTCTGACCGCTTGCACTTTACCTACAAAACCTCGAAAGGAGACTGTTAAATCCTGGACATCTAATACTATTTCATCGTTGATTTGATTATTCATAGCTCCTCCTTTCTAGTCTACACCGCGCATAGTCGGATCAAAAGCATCCCGCAAACCATTTCCAAAGAGGTTAAAAGAAATCATCAAGATGGAAATCAGGATGGCAGGAAACAGAGTCTGATAGGGATAGGATGTGAGCACTTTCTGAGCATCAGAAAGCAAAACACCCATAGATGGTTCAGGTGCTTGAATTCCCAAACCGATAAAGGCTAAGAAAGCTTCGCTAAAGATAGCTCCGGGAACAGCAATCATGGCCCGAGTTATGATCGGCCCGATAGAGTTAGGTAAGATGTGTCTAAAAATCAATTTGCGATCATCAACTCCCAGTGTCCTGGCAGCTAAAACATATTCTCGACCTTTAAAGCGCAAGAATTGTGCTCTGATCAATCTGGCTGTACCTATCCAGCCTCTGACAACCAAAGCTATAATTATGGCACGAATACCTGTACCCAAGACTAAAATCAGCATGGTAGCCAAGATAGATTGAGGAAAAGCCCCTACTATTTCAGTAAAGCGCATCATCACCATATCCGCTTTGCCACCGTAATAACCGGCTATTGCCCCATAAATTGTGCCGATGACTATATTGACGAAAACTGCTATAACAGCAATCATCAAAGACACTCTAGCTCCTCGCCAGGTTCTAGTCCACAAATCTCGACCTAAATAATCGGTACCGAACCAGAAGTTAATATCATCAGGGACATCATGCATTTTATACATATCCGCTTTTATGTCGGCCATCGCTATATCCCTGCTGGTAAAGGTTCTGACCGTTTCAAGAATACTTCCTTCGGGGTACCTGCTGGGATCAGTAAGATTGGCTACCTGACGATTATAAAGAATTCTGGTACCATCAAACACTCCAAATTTAGCGAATATGGGAATCCGAGGTGGCAGATTAACCCGATCAACCATCTGTTGATTATAGCCAAATTGATTCATAGCCGGCCCGAACAAAGCCATAATAATTATAAAAACAATTATTCCAAAGGCAATAATAGCTGATTTATTTCTGGAAAGCCTGATTAAAGCATCTCCGAAGTAACTGACCGGTTGCCCAACAAAACTGTCATCAAAAAGATCTTCATCTAACTGGACTAAAACAAAATCTTCCGGAGCAAGACGGGAATTCAATTTTTTATTCATCCTTCTTACCTCCTACTCTGACACGTGGGTCAACTAAACCGTAAGATAAGTCTACGAGTAGGGCTGTTCCGATTGAAATCATCGCATAAAACATCAATGTTGCCACGGTCAAAGAGTGGTCATTAGCATTGATTGATTTTATCATAGTCCCGCCTACACCCGGTATGGAAAAAAGCCTTTCTATGACCATGGAGCCTCCTACTATATTGGCGAACATGGGCACGATAACATTCATCATCGGTAAAGAAGCATTACGGAAAGCATGCTTAACTGTAGCTTTAAACCTGCCTAGCCCCTTCGTCTTGGCCAAGAGCATATATTCAGAGCCCAAAACCTCTATCAATTCTCCTCTGAGATAACGGGTGATGGTTGCTATGGGGCTCAAGGATAGGGCGGCGATAGGCAATACCATGGACTTTAATCGCAGAGCACCTACCGCTGAGGGCTGATACAAAATAGGAAAGAGTTTTAGCTTATAGGCTAAAAAGTACTGCATCAAAGAAGCAAAAACAAAAGAAGGAACAGAAATAAAGATAATTACACCGACAGAAATCAGAGTATCCGCCCCTCGATTCTTCTGCAAAGCTGCCACAATACCGGCAACTATACCTATAGGCACAGAGATCAGCAGAGAAATCAAATTTATTTGTAAAGAGACTGGTATCCTATTGGCTAAAACTTGGAAAGCTGGAACTCCCGGTTCAACTTTAACCGAAGTTCCCCAATCCTTATCCATAACCACGCCTTTGAGAAAATAATAAAACTGGATATGGATAGGTTTATCCAAATGGGCCCGTTCTATCAACATATCTATTATGGCTTGGTCTAAGTTAGGGTCATCATAGACACTCCCTGGCATGAGGCGAACAACTGCAAAAGCAAGTGCCAAAATGATGAAGAGAGTAACAGCTGCTGCTAGGAGGCGCTTAAGAACATATTTAAGCATAATGGATTATACCTCCCCTTTCTAGTAAAAAATGGATCTAAAAATGCTTTATATTTCATAATTCACTCTTTAAAAAAACCTATTAAATCATGACAAGGCATCAAGAAATAAATCTTGACGCCTTGTCCATAATTAGAACATCGATTATTCTTCCATATCCATAAATCTCCAGCCGAAGCCGAGACCGACTGTATATTCGTCTACAGGTAGAACTATACGCTCAGACCAGAGCACAAAAGCTTTCTCTTGGATTACAGGAATACAGGTTATATCGTCCAAGATAATTGACTTTTCTATTTCTACAGTAGCATCGAAGGTTTTACGCTCGTCGAAACGATACTCTTCTGTTAATAATTTTTCATAATTATCATCGAGGAAGTCATTGCTATAAGGAGAATATTTGTTTGTTGCATAACTGCGATAAGGGGCAAACTTTTTATGAGGCTCATAAGTTTCTGCTCCTAAATGCCAACCTGACCAACACATATCCCATTCGGTCGTCGGACCTTCATTAGAAGTGCGCATCAAGGCTAAGGCTGCAGTATGTTGGATTGCCTGCAATTTCAGCTCGAATTTATCTTCGCCAAAAATCTGAGGCAATTGGTTCTGAATATATTCAGAAGCTGTACGCAATGCGTCCATTCCCTCGCTATAATGCAAACTCAGACTCATTTTATCTAAGTTGTATTTTTCCAGTGCCTCGTCGAAAAGCTCCTTAGCTAAATCAGGATCATAGCCTCCATTGGCTGGCAGCCATTCATTGGCCTCTTCCATTTGACGATAGAGAGTGCCATCGGCGAAGGATACACCTGAGTAAGATAAGAAGAAGGGAGCGGCAGTGGTAAAGGTTAAATCGGCAATTGTATTTCTGTCAATAGCATGGAATATGGCTTTACGCACCAGAGGATCTTGTAAGAAAGCTTTATCTGGGTTGTTTCTATTGACTTCGATGGTACGAATTGCTTTTTGATCGTAAGAAATCAAACTTGGATCTTCAGCATACTTGGCTAAACCATTAGCACCAAGAGCCACATAATCACTATCTCCACTTTCAAAGAGCTCTAATCTGGTAGCTTCATCTAAAACGACTCGGCCTTCGATTCCATCTAATTTGATCAGATGAGCATTGATGAAGTTTTCGTTCTTTTCAAAGGTTCTTTCCGATGCTTTAACCCAATTTGTCAGGTTAAATGGTCCGCATCCCATGAATTTTTCTAACGAAGTGCCATAGCTATTGCCTGTCCGGTCAGCATTCATACATTCTTCATATATGGGCTCATAAACAGGACTGGTTGATCTAACAGCAAAATGGCGAATAACTTCTTGTTCGGTGTATTTCTGAGCTGTGGTAATTTCCAAAGTATAATCGTCTAAAGCTTTTAAACCAACATCTTCCCAATCTACTGCAGGGTTGGGGTTACCGTCTTTATCAGTACCTTTTTGTTGGTAATACTCTAAACCATTTTTGACAAGAATATATTGATTGGCAATACTACTGGTAGAATTCCAGGCTAGATCTGGATCTAAGCCCATCTTCCAAGAATAGATAAAGGTATTGGCATCAATTGGTTCTCCGTTAGCCCATTTGGCTTCAGGATTGACTTTAATTGTCCAGACATAATCATCTTCAGCAACAGGATAGTCCTCAGCTAAGGCTGGTACATAATATGATTTGTCGCGGCTTTCAGCTGGTACTATCTGATAGAGTGCCACTTGAATAAAGTCTACAATTTCATAGTTTGGTGCAGCATTACAATCGTGAGGGTTGATGGAGTTGTCCTCTCCACTGCTTATCCATTTGAATATTTTTGGGGCAGCTTCAGGAGATGGGGGTGGTTCACTGGGGTTGCAACCGGCCAAAGCCAGGGCAACGATTAAAAGAGATAAGAAAAATAACAATCGTTTACGCAATAAAACCTACTCCTTTTCCTTATAAATTACATCTATTATTGCATAGATGGCTTTAACTGTCAATAATTATTTGAATACTACTCTATTCGTTTAAATGGAACATCATACTATTGATCCAATGGCCTGGAGTAGGTGTTTTGGCTCAATCAAAACGAGGTTTTCAGACCATTCCACATCGATTTTATACATTTCCCCACTTCATGTTGCATAAAAAAAGCTTCTGCTAGCTCGCAGAAGCTTTTTGGTCCTATTGAAAAATCTGGGTTTTAGTCACGAAACATCCCCGGCTATGCCAGTTTTCAGAAAATACCACCCAACAACTTCGATCGGAAAATTTAATCATTTATTTTCAATCAGTAAATTCTCCCTATTGCTTATTTCCTTGCCTAGATAATCTAATCAGAAAGGCTAGCTGAAAGCCAATTAACCCGAGCCATAGCCAATAAAAAAGCTAGAACCACCTCTAATTAATACAGTTTAAACTAGAAGTATAGCCGAACGGGTCGCAACAATAATAACTTAATACAGATAGAAAAATTGAGATAGACTTAAGTGAATCAATCTTCCCAAGAACTAGGGTAAAACTCGGTTACCTCTCCTTGGGCACCAAAGCCGTAGAGCACCTCGTCCTCCACTTTAAAATAGGAGAAAAAGTCAAAGGTTCCATCAATAGTGCGATTAAGAATTTTGCCTTCATCATAATGATAAATACCCGATTCAGATGGTTTCTTACTGCCATTTTCATAAATATAAAGCTGATTGGATATTACCCAAACGGCTAACTTTTTGTCGCTAGTTTCCCAATAACCTGCAACTGCTTGATAAAACTCATCCAATTCCCTTTTATAGGCAAATAAATCTTGTCCGTGGTCTTCTGCTAAATCGATGAAAAAATCGTACATGGCGATTGTAGCCCTATTATCAACGGCAGCTCCGCTATTATCTCGAGCATAAATCCCTTCCCCACTAGCATAATCTATCCGTAGATCCGAACCTATGTTAGGGGGTAAGCCAGCGGTAAAAATATTGGTCCCATTACTAGCAGCCACCGGATACTCATCGATGATGGCCTGCAAATCATCCAGTGTTGTTAAAGGCAACTCTATTTCAAAATCAAAACCTTTCATGCCAACCAAAGGGATGGCAGAGCCTTCAAAAATAACCTGGTCTTGATCTTTTCGAACAATAAAAGAACAGTATTCAAAGTCCATCTCTTTTTCATAAAAATGGAAAAAGTCACACGCAAATTCATAGCTGAAAAAAACTATCTCTTTTGATTCAATCACTTTAGGCGCCTTTTTATTTGTCCGATCAGTTCTTTTCCCCGTCATTTCCGATCTGTTAACCATTTCTTGAATCACCTCCCGAATATAATCAAAGCCAAATTTAAATCCAGAAGAAAGAGATTTTTGCATCACTAAAAGAGCTGCTAGAAGAACCAGCAGACCAATAAGCCACTTCATATTTTTACCTCTCTTTTGCATAAATTTGCCTCACTTCCCACTCACTTAAAATTGACCATTATATTTACTTAAAGTATACCGTATCCACTCACAAAAGTATATTGGTCTTACGGTTAATATGTTGTAACTGAAATAAAGCAAAAAAGCCCCACCTCAGGTGGGGCTCAAATTTTTTGGCGGAGGGTTAGGGATTCGAACCCTAGATACCTCTCAGTATGCCGGTTTTCAAGACCGGTGCCTTCAACCACTCGGCCAACCCTCCATTTTATCGAATAGATTGCCTAATTTTGTCGGCAATTTAAACAAATTAGTTGCTTTTAATTTACTTTTGCATGTTAGCACGCTCCCACAAAAAAGTCAAGCAAAAAGGCTGGTTCTGACTCGATTAAAGAGCTTGAATACAACTCTTCTCTAATGGCCTTTAAACCCTTGGTTTAACTTGACTTTTTAAGGGTTTAGGCTTAATATGGATATGGTTTTTCTCTGAATTATTTGTGCCGAAACATATTCATGAATATGTTTTTTAGTCAATAAAAAGGTTTACTAAAGAACAACTTTTTCTCTATTATTCTACAATACTATTAGTATTTATTGACTTTTAGACAATTCGATTAAAACTGTTATTTTCAACAAATTTCAGAGAAAAAAACACAGCTTTTTATGACTGTGAATATTCCATTAAGAGGTGTATTTCATGTTTTTACTTCTCTTCGTACTTTGGTGGATCTTTAGCGGGCCTTTAACCGTTGAAATCATCATGGTAGGCTTTTTTCTATCTTTAATCTTAGAATTTGCCACGGTGAAGATTTTGGGCTATCGTTTCAACGCTGACTTGAGTGCCGCTGTACACACAAGATTATGGGCCAGATACTTTAAAACATTGGTAGTAGAAATAGTAATCTGCTGCATAGATGTTTTACGTATGATTTATACCAAGGATTTAGAGATAAAACCAATGCTCAGGCGATTTAAAGTCGATTTAAAAGAAGATGGAAACAAAGTTCTTTTAGCCAATTCGATTACTTTGACTCCCGGCTCCATCACAGCAAGGGTCCAGGGAGATTATTTTATTGTTCATGCCCTTGATGGCGCCCTCATGGAAGGCATAGAAGATTCAGAATTTGTCAAGATTTTAAAGGAGATGGAAGAATATGACGAAACTTTCTGAGTTTGTTCCCTATTTCCTCATGACATGCTGCATCATTCTCGCACTTTGCGCCATAGCCGCTTTGATCAGAGCTATTAAAGGTCCAAGATACACCGATCGTTTAGTCGCAGGCAATATGATTGGCACCATGGTCATTGCCACCATGTGTATCTTATCGGTCTATTTAGGTCAAAGTTTCCTAGTCGATGTGGCAATTGTCTATGCTTTGCTCAGCGCCTTAGCAGTTATCGTTCTTTCCCGCCTGATCATTGTTAGGCGCTACGAACAAATAGATAAAGAGGGCGGCCAACCTGTCTTAGACGATTGGAGGCAAGAGCAATGATCAATACTATCAGCACTATAATAGGTATGTTTTTAATCGCCTCCGGAATTTTCACTTTTATTTCTGCTATTTTTGGTGTTTACCGCTTTAAATATGTGCTCAATCGCATGCATGCTGCGGCCCTTTGTGAAACCCTTGGCATGATGCTATTGATTTCTGGTCTAAGTTTTATCATAGGTATTTCCTGGCATGCCGCTAAAATGATTTTAATCGTGGTTTTCATCTGGCTGGCTTCACCAGTTTCCAGCCATCTGATCGCCCGAGCCGAAATACTGACATATAAGGGCATAGAAAACGAATTGGAGGTTGTTGACGATGAATGTAGTGCTTGAGTTAATTTTATTGGCCTTCCTGTTCATCTGTGCCATTGGGGCAATGACCTCTGAACGCCTATTGGTTTCTGTAGTCATCTATATGTCTTATGGTTTAGTCATGGCCTTGATTTGGGCCTTGCTACAAAGTCCGGACTTAGCCATCACAGAAGCAGCCGTCGGAGCCGGTGTCTCCGGCATACTCTTCTTTTTAACTCTCAAAAGAATTCATGCTTTAAAAGGAACGGAGGATGAATAAAGGTTGAAAATTTTCAAGGGTAGATTTTTTCAAAATTTGATCATGTGGGTCAACGGAGATACAGAGCATTTTCTGCCGCCTGCTGATACCAAAATGATGGAATCCCCTAAGGTTCCCAGTGTAACCCAGACCCTCAGGCCTTTACCTACCAAGGATGAGGTTTTTTTAGGCAGCTTTACAGGCCTTTCTATTTTCCTGGTCATAGGCTTGGTTTCCATCCTTTTGTTGACAACATATAATTTGCCTCTTTTTGGCGATCCGGACAACCCCGTAGTCAACGAAGTGATTAAACGCTATGTGGAAAAGGGTGTAGAAGAAACAGGAGCCATCAACGTTGTTGCCGGCATGATTTTAGACTACAGGGCCTTTGATACTCTGGGCGAAGCCTCCGTTTTGCTTTTAGCCGGAACCAGTGTGATGATGCTCTTGCTCAAAGATATTAAAAACACCGACCCAGAAGATGATCAAATAGCAGCTTATGAAATGGAAATTGAGGAGCGCAATCGGGATCTCATCTTACAGAAGATAACCATGATTTTACTCCCAGCCATCATCCTCTACGGTATCTACGTGGTAATCAACGGGCATCTATCGCCTGGGGGTGGGTTCTCAGGAGGGGCAATTTTAGGCGCTGGTTTAATTCTCTATGCTTCAGCCTTCGGCACCAATGAAGTCAGAAAAATTTTCACCATGAAAACCTTTAAAATTCTGACCACCTCCGCTTTGATGACTTATGCCATCTGTAAAACATACGTTTTCCTCTTGGGAGCCAATGGCATTGATACGCGCATCCCTTTAGGCACACCCGGAGCAATCTTCAGCAGTGGTTTAATCTTCGTCCTGGATGTTTGTGTTGGCATCATTGTTGCTTGTACCATGTATGGTTTCTACTCAATATTTACAACGGGGGAAATCTAAAATGAACAATCTATTAAAAACAATGATCAACGATCGTTTTATGATAGCGGCAGTCTTGCTCTTCGGATTTGGTTTTATGAATCTCTTGTTGCAGAAAAATCTGATCCGCAAAATCATCTCCTTTAATATCATGGAGTCTTCGATCTTTTTGTTTTTAGCTTCCCAAGGCTACATCAATGGTCGCATTGCTCCTATCATCGTCGACGGAATCCTCGATGCAGATGTCTATATCAACCCCATACCCAGTGGCCTGGTTTTAACAGGCATAGTCGTTTCCGTCAGTGTTACGGCTTTCTTTTTGGCTTTAACGGTCAGACTTTACAATATATACAAAACCGTCGACTTCGACGAAATCATGCTTTTAGTCAATAAGGAGGCGGAATAGATGTTACCATTACATTATAATATACCGGCCATCAGCATTCTTGCCTGCCTTATTTCCGGAATAGTCATTCCCCTTCTGCCCAGTGAGAGAGCAGCTCTCAGGCTGAATCTAACGGTCAGCGGTTTTGTCGCGTTTTTGTCCGCTATCCTTCTATACAAGGTAGTGCCCAATAACGAATACTTCGTCTACACCATGGGAAGCTTTCCCGCTCCCTGGGGCAACGAGTTAGCAGTGGGTCCTCTGGAAGCTTTGATGGCTTTTGTTTTTGGTCTGGTCACATTTTTATCTTTAGCCGGTGGAGTTCAAACTCTCTTTCACGATATTCTACCCGGTAAAAGGAACTTTTTCTTCACCATGCTGAATATGCTCTTAGCTTCTCTTTTGGCCATGACCTATACCAATGACCTTTTCACCAGTTATGTTTTTATAGAAATCAGCACTCTGGCCGCCTGTGCCATCGTCGTTGCCCGTGATACTCCTAAGACGATCGGCTCGACGATCAGATATTTGGCACTGAGTTTGCTGGGCTCCGGTCTCTTTTTAATTGGAGTCGTGCTCTTATATTGTATAACCGGTCATTTGCTCATGCCTCACCTGCAGATGCAAATTCTCAGACTGATCGCAACAGGTAAATATGCCATGCCCATCACCTTGATTGCCGGCTTACTTTTTGTCGGTATCGCCATCAAAAGTGCCCTCTTCCCCTTTGGGACTTGGTTGCCTATGGCTCACGGAGGAGCAACAACCACTTCCAGCGCTATCTTATCCGGCCTGGTTTTAAAAGGCTACATCATGTTATTGGTTAAAATATTTTATCGAATATTTACCATCGATTTGATTCGGAGCTTACACGTGACCGATGTCATGTATGTCTGTGGCTTGATTGGCATGATTTACGGCTCGATCGAAGCCTACAGGGAAGAACATATTAAAAGAATGTTAGCTCATTCTTCCATGGCTCAGATTGGCTACATCTTCATGGGCCTAGGCTTGGATGTTAATCTTGGCATTGCCGCAGCCTTTTTACAAATAGTTGTTCACGCTTTCGTCAAACCCTTGCTCTTTCTCAGTGCGGGTCGCCTTTCTGAAATTTACAATCACGAAAAGAGCAGCTATCGCTTGCGAGGCTCAGCTCATAAGGATTGGGTGGCCGGAATCGGCTTTACCCTAGGTTCCCTTTCCATGGTAGGCATACCCCTTCTAGGAGGCTTCTTAGCCAAGTATTACTTGATTGAAGCCGCTATGCAAAATCCTTACAAACTATGGCCGGCACTTTTCACCTTGATGATCAGCGCTGTGATGAATGCACTTTACTATATCCCAGGCGTTATCGCCATTTGGACCCGAAGTGAATTGAGCACAGCCAACCCAGTCGAACATAATATTGGCTTTACCTGGATAGCAGCTCCGGTTCTCAGCATTGCTGTTGTTTTCTTAGGTGTCAATGGTACTTATGTCATGGAGATCATTCAACGAGGCTTAGCTTTGCTTTAGAAAGGGGGAGCACCGGTAAATGTATTATCTTTTTGCACTTGCTTGTTTAACGACTGTTTTAGCTCCCTTGATTGTTTCCTTAATTGTGCTAAACAACAGGAAGATAAATTTACGCAAAGCAGTTATTTACACCAATCTGGCGACGCTGGTTTCATCAATTTTTCTCTGGCAGCAGAATTTTGAAGAATTTACTTTTTTAAGAATAACCGACCAGATCAAATTATCCTTCAGCCAAGATTCCATGGGAAGTCTGTTTTTAGTGCTGATTCAGATAATTTTTATGGGAGCCTTATATTTCAGTTTCGAATACCACGATAATGATAATCGCAAACACAGAGCTTTGGGCTTTTCTCTTCTGACTCAATTTGCTTTGAACGGAATGTGTTTATCCAGCAATTTAGTCACCATGTATCTTTTTTATGAAATGGTGACTTTAGCTTCTTTCCCCTTAGTTTTACATAACGGAACTAAATCAGCCAGACAAGCTTCTTATATCTATTTAGGCTACTCCATAGCCGGAGCTGCTTTGGTTTTAGGCGGCTTTTTACTGGGAGGGCCAACCCTTCTCCAAAGCTTTAGTTTAAAACCTGATTTAAGTCTGGCCACAGCCCAACTACCCTTTGCTTGGCTGCTCATGGCTATTGGCTTCGCCTGTAAAGCAGGTATGTTTCCTTTACAGTCCTGGTTGCCCGTAGCTCACCCGGAAGCGCCGGCACCTGCCAGTGCCCTGCTCTCCGGCATCATAACCAAAGCAGGTATCTTAGGTTTAATCAGAATTACTTATTTTTTAGTCGGCCCAGGAGTTTTACTCCTCAGCCGTGAACGCAATGTCATGATTGTTTTATCCTTGATCACTGTTTTCATGGGTTCCACTTTGGCTTTCAAAGAAAAACTGATCAAAAAAAGGCTGGCTTATTCTAGCATAAGCCAATTATCTTATATAATTTTTGGTCTGATGATCATGAGTCCAGCCTCCTTAAACGGAGCTATTTTACAGACTTGGTCACATGCTTTCGCCAAAGTCACTTTGTTTTTAGTCTCGGGAGCTATTTTAAAATACACCGGCTATACCCACGTCAGCGAGCTCTTACATACGGGAAAAAGATACCCCTTGGTCATGTCTGCTTTCACAATAGCTTCTCTTTCCTTGATTGGCCTGCCCCCTTTCGCTGGGTTTATGGCTAAATGGAATTTAGCTGAAGGAGCTTTATTGAAATTCAATGGTTCACTCGGTTTTAATGGAGTAATCATTTTGCTCTTATCGGCACTCTTTACCGCCGGCTATTTACTGCCAATCGTTTCAGATGCATTCTTCTCAGGCCAACCCACCTATCGTTTTTCCGGGGCCAGACCCACTAAAACAATGTGGGCTCCACTTCTGACTTTAGCAGCTTTTCTCTTTATCATCGGGGTTTATCCGAACATTTTGACCGATCAATTGCAGAGCATCAACGCTCTGCTCTTCTAAGGGGGTATAGAAATGCCAAACATTTTGATAATCTTTAGCCTTCTAACACCCTTCATCGGAGCTTTTGTTTTGACTCAACCTTGGCTTCCAGAAAAAAAGCAAAGAGAAAAATGGATTATGGGCTCGGTTTTACTGACCAGCCTGATTACCCTGGCCTTGGTCATCTTCCCTCCCGCTAATCCTCTAAAGTTATTTAAGCTGACCAGCCATCTCACTTTGGCTTTCCATGTTGATGGCTTATCACGAATCTTTGCACTTTTAGTAGCTCTGCTCTGGCCCTTGACCACCCTCTACGCCTTCGATTATATGCAACACGAAGGAGGCGAACGCAGGTTTTTCGGTTTCTTCTTAGTGGCCTATGGCATAGTCTTAGGAATAGCCTTTGCCGCTACCATGGTTACATTGTATCTGTTCTTCGAATTATTGACCTTAGCTACTCTACCCTTGGTCATGCATAAAATGGACGACAAAGCCCGTTTTGCCGGCTTTCGCTACCTGCTCTATTCCATGATTGGTGCAGCTTTAGGCCTGATGTCGGTAATCTTTTTATCAGCCTATTCCGATACGGATTATTTTATCATCGGAGGAATTCTCAACCAAAGCAGAGTGCTCGGCATGGAGAATATCCTGCAGGGAATCTTCGCTGTCAGCTTCTTTGGCTTCGGAGTCAAAGCTGCTCTTTTCCCCGGCTATGCTTGGTTGCCCATAGCTTCCGTAGCACCAACCCCTGTAACTGCCCTTTTACATGCTGTGGCAGTGGTTAAAGCAGGTGTCTTTGCTTGTATTCGCTTGGTCTACTATGGCTTTGGCACAGAATTTTTAATCGGCAGCTTCGCTCAGGATATAACCATGATAGCCACTGTGATAACCATTGTTTTTGGTTCGGTCATGGCTTTGCGCAGCGACCACTTTAAGAGAAGATTAGCTTACTCAACGATCAGTAATCTATCCTACATCATGTTTGGAGTCACTCTGATGACTGAAGCCGGCTTACAAGCGGCCAGTTTACATATGCTCTACCACGGTGTTATCAAAATCACCCTCTTCTTTTGTGTCGGCGCTGTCTATGCAAAGACGGGTTGGGAGTATATCAGCCGACTCTCCGGCTTGGGCTCAAAAATGCCCATAACTTTTGCTACTTTTACCCTGGCCTCCTTGGCTTTGATGGGAATTCCCCCCTTGCCCGGTTTTTGGAGCAAGTTTGCTCTGGGCAAGGCTGCTGTAGAATTGGGAACTAAGATCGGCTATTTTGGTCTTGCCGCTATCATGTTGTCGGCTTTACTGACAGCTCTCTATCAGATGAGCGTAGTCTTGCAGGTCTATTTCCCCACTGAAGTTCAGCCAGGAGATCTGAGCCAGCCCCGAACGACTCACCGTCAACAAAAATCACCAAGATACTTGATGAGAATTGCCCGAGCAGCTCAAAGCGGTCTTTTAGAATCGAAAAGGATGAATCTGGTCTTGCTCATACTCAGCTTGATGATCCTACTCATGGGCTTCACCGACGGCCCCATAGAAAAATGGTTTAACACCATTTTAACAATGCCTTAAACGCTTGAAGAAAGGAGAAAATTAAATGAATTTAATCATCTTAAGCTTGATTGCCCTACCCTTTATTACAGGAGCGATCATCCCTTTATTAGAGCGCAAAAGGCCTGCCCTATTGCCGTCTTTCGTTTTGCTCAGCACGTTTGCCTCAATTGTTTTAGCTGCGGGCTTATATTATGATACTAGCCCTCTCAATTTACCGGGAATAATGTCCTTGGGTTTAAGTTTTTCTGCTCAAAGCCTACAGATAGTCTTAACTTTTCTGGCATCCTTAGTTTTCTTTTTCAGCGCTTTAGCCAACCAAGCCTATTTTAAAGACGCGCCTCACATGGCTAGATTTTACTCCTTCTTCTTGATAACCCAAGGAGCACTCTTTGCCGTTTTTCTCTCAGCAGATTTGTTTACTACCTTCATATTCTTTGAATTGATGTCCTTGACTTCCTGGGTTTGGGTAGCTCAAAACGAAACCAGAAGTGCCATAGATGCTGCTAACACCTATTTAGCCATTGCTATCGGCGGTGGTATGGTCATGCTCCTTGGCCTCTTCCTCTTGTTTAGCCGTCTGGGTACATTGGAATTTACAGCAATCGCTAACGGCATGAGCACATTGTCTACTCCAAGCAAATGGCTAATTGCTCTTTGTTTGACCGTCGGTTTTGGTGCCAAAGCCGGTGTCTTTCCCTTACATATCTGGTTGCCCAAGGCTCACCCGGAAGCTCCGGCTCCGGCCAGCTCCTTGCTTTCAGGCATCTTGACCAAATCAGGAATATTCGGTCTCTTTCTAGTGGCCAAATACGTCATGAGGGGTAACCTCTATTATGCCATCTTCCTCTTGTTTTTAGGCTGCTTGACCATGCTCCTAGGCGCTATCTTAGCTCTCTTAACAGATAATCTGAAGAGGACTTTAGCCTGCTCCAGCCTATCACAAATCGGCTTTATCACCGTGGCTATCGCTTTGGTGGCTGCTGATTTAGATATTGCTCTGGCAGCTGGAGGCGCTCTGATTCATGTGATCAACCACGCCTTGACCAAAGCTGTTTTATTTTTAAGCGGAGGCATCCTCTATACCCGCCTGCAGACCAACGATCTAAACAA
>JAAYKD010000011.1 GCA_012522585.1 Bacillota bacterium
AGGGGTAAGAATCTTAAAATCAAGGTTGGCAGCACCATAAAAAGGGCAGTGCCTAAGAGAAGAGAAAAAGCTACGGCCAAGGCCATCTGCCAATCCTCTAATTCTTCTTCCTCACCACTGGCGTAGATTTCCGCTGATTTGCTCAAAATTTGCATACCGCCAATTAAAGCATCTAAGAAAGCCACAACCCCTCTGATGATGGGCCAGGATAATGCTTTATAACGGCTCTGTAGAGGTTTAGCTTCGCTGATTTCATAGACCAACTCACCGTCACTGCGGCGACAGACCAAAGCTGATTTGCCTTGGGGCGATTTCATAACAATGCCTTCAATGACGGCTTGACCGCCATAAGCACTGTATTCTTTTTTAGTTTCTTGAGCCATGAACAGCCTCCTTTGAGCTTAAAGCTGCTTGATTGAAAAAGAAAATAGTACATAAGGAAACAAGCAGTCTTGGTTTTAAACCAAGTACTGCTTGTTTTAGCTTGGCTAAGCTTCTTCTTCTTGTTCTTCCTCTTCTTCTTTGATACCCCAGCGTCGCATGAAACGATCTACACGTCCGCCTGTATCAACCAGTTTTTGTTTTCCGGTAAAGAAAGGATGGCATTTTGAACAGAGTTCAACTCTGATCTCTTTTTTTGTTGAATAAGCTTTAAAGCGTTCTCCACAAGCACAGACAACATCTGCTTCATAAAGAGTCGGATGAATATTATCTTTCATTTTAGGCTTCACCTCAATTTCTGTTTTCTGTTAGAATGAACAAATTATATCATATGTTTGCAGATCAAGCAAGAGAATATTTTTCTTGTCTCTCTTAAGGCCAGCTCTAAAACAAGCTGAAATATAAAGGCTCGAGGTAGTCATATTCAATCTTGGTTGGATGCGCCAAACATAGAAGAATTTATTCTTAAATCAGGTGTTTGCAGATCGAGCAAGATAATATTTTTCTCGACTCTCTTAAGACTTGCTCTAAAACAAGCTGAAATATAAAGGCTCGAGGTAATCCTGTTTAATCTCGGTTGGATGAACCAAGTAAAGGAGGATTACTCCGAGCCAAATGCATGATGCTGTAAAACGCTGATAAGAAAATAGAAATTCTGAATAGCGCTGAATTAGAATCTGTTGACAACAAGCAGGTTGGAAAAGCTGAATTATTAGAGTTGGCGACTAAAAGATCCTACATAAGCATCGGTCTCTCTGCGAATCGTTTCTATCAGGGTCAAAAGGCCTAAAACCGGGCCATCCTCCTGCTCATTGGGCTGCAAAGCCGACCAATATAAATCTGGATCGATATTCAAATTGCGCAGCTGCACCATATCGACTTTATAACGATTGATCAACTCAACCAAAGCTTCGATTTCTTTTTGACGATCGCTGATTCCGGGAAAGACCAAATAGTTTAAGGAAACTTGTAGACCTCTGGCTTTACAGATTAAAATCGAGTTTCCCACATCATTTAAATCAAATCCTTGAGGCTGATAATAAGTCTGGTGCCATTTAATTCGCGGGGAATTGATGGAAACCCTGATGGCATCCAAGCCGGCAGCAGCAATTTCTTCGATTGCTTTAGTCCAACCGGCATTGGAATTCATATTGATAATACCTTTATCAGTTCGCTTTCTGATCTCTCGAATGGCAGCGGCGATGGTTTTATATTGCATGGAGGGCTCGCCCTCACAACCTTGCCCAAAGGAAACCATGGCATCTTCTGCCAAGGCCAAGTGAGCGCTGGCTACTTCCACTATCTCTTCAACACTCGGGATAAAAGTCAGACGAGTTTGAGGTGAGGGACAGGATTCTGAAGGCTGTAAGGAAATGCAACCTAAACAACCGGCGTTGCAGACAGGCGATACGGGTATGCCTGCCTCCCAGCGTCGGTAAAACATATTCTGAGCCGTATAACAATGATATTCCAAAGCACAGTGAGCTAATTGCTCGATAATACGATTGTCGGGAAACTCAGCCATCCGCCTGACTACCAGACTTTCTAAATCATCGGTATTAAAATGCTTGGGATCCCATCTTTCTAAAAGATTATCGGTGGGATGAGCTGCTGCCCAAATTTCACCATCATGCCAAGCCACTGCTGTATAACCATATAAGGGTAGAAAGGTATCCTCGGAGACCTTCTCATAGGCAGGTAAGCCTAGGCGGGTATAGCCTTGGGGCAAGGTAGCTGCAACGGCTTGCACCCCTTCAACCAAGACACCTTGGCCTTGATGATCGAGACCTAGGGGCTGACAGCCAGGAAGCGTGATCAGACCAACGCCGGGAGGCAGAGGCATCCACTGAGTTTGCTCAGGTAGAATAAGCTCGTTGCCCTGACGAAAAACCGCCCTTAAATCAGGCTCGTCTTGGATAACCCCTTCCGCGTTGGCCACTAAGAGGCTAAAAGGGTACTTGCTTTTTGCTCTTTTAATCAGGTTCTTCAATCTCATAAGCTTCCATCCGTTTCCGTCTATCTGTGTATGGTTTGCACATACCTAGTCTTTTTATCCCGTCCATTGATGATAATTGAATAAGTTATAATACTGCCATCTGCAGCATATTTTAAACCTTGGAGAAAATCTCCGGAGGTAACTCCGGTTGAAATGAACTGAACATCCTCTGATTTGACCAGATCATCCATGAGCAGAATTTTTTCCGGGTCGGTGCCCATGCTGATAGCCCGCTCAATTTCCTTTTCGTTTCTGGGGGCTAATTTACCCTGCAACTCTCCGCCTAAACTCTTCAGACCTGCCGCAGCTAAAACTCCCTCGGGAGCTCCGCCGATTCCTAACATGATATCGATGCCACTGTCAGGAGCGGCACAGGCTAGAGCTGCTGCCACATCTCCGTCAGCGATCAAATGAACCCTGGCGCCAATAGCCCGAGCTTCAGCAATAATCTGATCATGTCGGTCTCTTTCCAAACAGATGACGGTAATATCTTCTACTTTTTTATTTTTCGCCAGAGCCACCGCTCTGATGTTGTCGGCGACCGAACGGGTAATATCGATTTTACCGGCTGCCTCCGGGCCAACGGCTATTTTATCCATATACATATCGGGAGCATGTAAAAAACAATCCTTGGGAGCGACGGCCAAACAGACGATAGCTCCCGGCATTCCCTTGGCCACTAAATTGGTTCCTTCCAAAGGGTCAACTGCTATATCCACTTCTGGCCCCTGACCGGTGCCGACGGCTTCGCCTATATAGAGCATGGGGGCCTGGTCAATCTCACCCTCTCCAATGACGACAGTGCCTGCTATGGGCACCTGATCAAACATTTTACGCATGGCTTCCACAGCCAGTGCATCTGCTTTCTTTCTATCACCATTACCAATCAGTTTGGCAGCTGCGATAGCTGCTGCTTCCGTCACTTTTAAATACTCCAATGAAAGATCTCTGTCCAAAGCACTGACCTCCTCTAATTTTGATTCTTCATTTTTTCCCAATCGGCTAAGAACTTTTCTAAGCCGATATCGGTTAAAGGATGTTTGACCATCTGGTCTACGATTTTCCAAGGTACAGTAGCAATATGAGCTCCGGCCAAAGCCGAACCTATGACATGCCTGGGATGGCGAATGCTGGCTGCAATAATCTCGCTTTCAATACCATGAAGGTCGAAGATTTGAGCTAATTCTGCCACCACATCCAAGCCCTCAGCGGAAATATCGTCCAAACGTCCGATGAAAGGACTGATGTAATCTGCTCCGGCCAAGGCCGCCAAAAGCCCTTGACCTGTGCTGAATATCAAAGTTGCATTGGTTTTAATGCCCAATTCTTTTAATTCTTTAATAGCTTTCAAACCCTCATGGATCATGGGAATTTTGATCACAACCCGAGGGTCAATTTGAGCATACTCCTTTGCCTCTTGAACCATTTCATCTTTGCTCAGACCGATTACCTCTAAACTGACCGGCCCATCCACCAATTGACAGATGGCTTTGATGGTTTGAGCTACATCCTTTTGCCCAGCTTTAGCTAAAAGACTAGGGTTGGTAGTTACGCCTGAAATGATGCCAGAGGCCACAGCTTTTTCAATCAGGTTAATTTCAGCCGTGTCCAGATACAGTTTCAATTTTCCTACCTCCTTCAAATTTTAAAACCAAGAATCAGATGACTAGATTGAGAACGAGTTTTCCAGCTTTTTGAGAATTAATGGAGATACTGATTTCCTCACCGGCTTGAGCTCTGACCAACCAGGTCAAGTCTTGAGAGAACTCAGGGTCTTTGCGCTTGCGGAAACCGCCGCCACTGAAGCTGCCACTGCGACCAGCTCGGCCGGCAAGATGACCAATTTTCTTTTTCTTCATCTGGCCATCGACTAAATCCGCTTCAATTTCCACTTCGATTGCTTTGACAGCCTTTAGATTCAGAGCCTCCTGAGTGAGATTGGTCGGCAGATAACCGGCATTGCTCAATTTCAATTTAATAGCGTAGGTGTTTTTATCTACCTGCTCTGCCCTCAAGGAATCGACAGCTAAGCGAGGCAGTGTTTTAGCATGGCGCAACATGAAGCGGCTGACTTTTTCACATTCGTCCAACAAAAACTTGGGAGGGCAATTTTGCACTACGGTTTTTGTATAATAGCCACCAATTTCCACTTCACCTAATTGAGGATGGTCGAATTTGGTCCAGGGCATAAAGCCTTTACCCTCTAAAGCCTCATCGTTGTAGGCCATGATCTTTTTATTATCCTCTTCGATCACTTTCTGGGTTTTAGGTTTGCGAGGCCAAATATCCTTGAGCCCGGCTCTGTTGGCTAAATCCCAAAGCTCAATCGTATAAGCGGGTATGCCTAAATGACCGTAGAGCCAATCATCGAAAGCACCGCTGCTGAAATTGCTGGGGTCGGAGAAAAATTCATCGTAAATATTGATACAGGGATAACCCGTTTCTTCCGTGGCCATTTCACCAATGGCTTTAAAAATTTCCACATCCAGTTTGGGCGCTTGTTTTTCCGACTTTATACCGGGTGGTCTAAGGATGACTCCACCTGTTGTGTGTAAAGTGGAGGCGCTGGCAATATTTGGGTGAGCCAAGATAAAATCGGCCACCGCTTTGGTTTCCGGTTCAGATAATGGATAAGTACCCGCTCCCGGTTGCTTAGACTCAACCCCCCAATGACAGGGGAAATTGCGGTTGAAGTCCAAGCCCCATTTCCCTGCAGCCACTTCCGGTTCGCTTTTATTCCAATCCACCAGCATTCCTTCTTGGAAGACGCGGTAAAATTGACCTTCTTCTTCATCGGGACGACGCTTGACCATCAGGCGCTCGTCATCTTCGCTGACTTTCCATTCACCGTAAGGATGAAGGAAGCGCATCAGCATAATATGACCATTGCCATCGATGTCCTCAGGCTGGAGGCCCGGTTGTAATTCCGGTTCAGGATATAATCTGGGTGCAGAGCGCAGGCTTTCCGGCGTGGTCAGATAGACTTCAGCACCGTCCGGCGAGACTCGAGGAATTATATAAAAGGTGTAGCGTTTGAGCATTTGAGCTACTTCCGGTTTTTCCTGATTGCTGAGCAGATAATCGATAGTATGCAGAGCCACCATGGAACCTGTAACTTCCCCGGCATGATGATTGGCATCAATATAATAGGCAGGTTTGTCTTCGGCTTTTCTTTCAGAATCATCGCTGATTTCCATCAACCAGATATGACGCCCTTGCGGGCTGACTCCTAATGAAATTAACTCAGCTTGATCGGCATGCTTGTCGGCCAAGGTTTGCAGAGCAGATGTCAGCTCCTGATAAGTGAAATAGCTATCGTATTTGAATTCCAACATGAAGCTTACCTCCTTAAAATTTAGATTATTGCAAGGTGAAGGTCTTTTCTACCAGACCGGCAGTCGGGCAGGAAATTTTCAAGACACATTGATCGCCTTTTTGACCTTTGAGCATCCAAGTTACTTTGCGTGTTGAATCGGCAGAACTGCGAGTGGGATAGCCGCTGTAATGATAGAAGCTGCGACCGACTCGACCGGCCAAATGACCAACTTTTTCTTTATTGGGCTGATTGTCGACTCTTCTAGCACCGCTAATTTCCACTTGGATTTCCTTGGCCCGTTTTAAATTTATGGCTTCTTGAGTTAAATGGGTGGGTAAGAAACCTAAATTCCCTACTACAAATTGTAGCTGCCAGAGATTTTCATCCACAGCCTGGAGCTTGAATGAATCCAAGACCAGCTGAGGTAAGGTCTTAGCATTGCGGATTAAAAACACAGCTACCTTATGACATTCAGCTGCCAAGAGCTCAGGTGGGCAGTTTTGGATAAAGGTTTTATTCAAATAACCGCCTATTTCAACTAAACCTAATTGGGGGTGCTCAAATTCTGTCCAGGGGACAAAACCCTTGCCCTGCAAAACTCGGTCGTTGAACTGCATGATCTTGACTGCCTCTTCAAAAATTTCTTTCTCCGATTTTTCCTTTCGGGGGTAGACGTTTTTAACACCGGCACGGTGAGCTAAATCCCAGAGCTCCAGAGTATAGGCAGGCAGGCCTAAATTGCCGTAGAGCCAATCGTCAAAAGCGCCGCTCAAGACTAAATTAGGGTCGGAAAAGAATTCGTTAAAGACATTGATGCTGTAATAATCGGTCTCTTCCTCAGCCATTTTACCGATAGCTTTAAAAATTTGAATGTCCAGGGGAGGGGCTTCTTTTTCAGGTTTGACTCCGGGCAAACGCAAAAGAGCTCCGCCTGTCGTATGCAGAGTAGAAACAAAGCTGATATTAGGGTGAGTGATGATAAAATCGGCCACCGCTTTAGACTCAGGCTCCGACAAAGGATAGGGGCCTGCGCCTGATTGTTTTGCTTCCACATCCCAGTTCATGGGATAGTTTCTATTTAAATCCATACCCCAGAGAGAATTTGACCTATGAAGATCGCCACTGATTGCTTCTGGTTCATGGATCATTCCTTCTTGATAGACTCGATAAAATTCGCCTTCTAATTCATCAGGCTGTCTCGGTACCATCAAACGGTCATCGAGGGAACTGACTTTCCAATCACCATAAGGGCTTTTCTGACGCATCTGGAGGATCTGTCCGTCTCCGTTAATATCCTCAGGCACCAGACCCGGTTTTTGCTCAGCTTCCGGATAGATTCGAGGCACACTGCGCAAAGATGCAGGTGTCTTCAAATAAACCTCAGCGCCATCGGGAGAAACCCTGGGTATAATGTAAAAGGTAGTATTCTTTAAAAGGTTAGCTACTTCCCTTTGAGCAGAGTTGTCTAAGATATAATCGGCTGTATAAAGTGCCACCATGGAGCTGGTCACTTCTCCGGCATGAAAGTTTCCATCGATGTAGAAAGCAGGCTTCTCTTCCGGAGCTCCTTGGGAAAAATCCGTTAAAGTCAAAAGCCAAATTTCTCGACCTTCTGGGCTGATACCGATTGAGCTCAATTTAGCAAAATCGGGGTAATTTGCAGCTAGTTTTTTCAGTGAATCAGTAAGTTGGGCAAAATCGTAATAATGATCGTAAACAAAAGCCGGCATTAAAACGCCTCCTCTTAAAAAATTCGTTACTTGTTTCACCAAAACACTACTTTCTTCCTGCTTTATTTGCAATCTAATCCTAGTTCTATTTAAAAAATTGATTTTATTTGCTGCTTTTGTTATATTTAAACCAGAGTGAATAAAAGGGGTTGAAGTAATGGATTTAGCCGTTCGAGCAAAAGAACTCAGTCTTCAATTGGTCCAAGCAGACAGCGTGGTAGGAAGTCCAGGGGAAGCTGAGATCGCTAAGCTAATTGAAAAGCGTTTAAGAAATTTACCCTATTTTAAAAAACATCCCGACCATCTCTTCCTGCAAGAAACCAGCAATGACGATCGCCTCCGCTATAATGTCATAGCCTTGGCCTTGGGCGAAAAAGCCAAAAGCGAGGATACCTTATTGATCTTAGGACATCTGGACACGGTAGGAATAGATGATTACCAAAATTTAAAAGAGTTTGCCTTTGACAGTCCGGCTTTAAAAGAAAAGCTGAAAGGCTTAAACTTCTCCGAGGAAATCAAAAAGGACGTTGAGGATCCAAACTGGCTTTTTGGCAGAGGCCTTTTGGATATGAAAGCTGGCTTAGCCGCTCAAATTTTAGCATTGGAAGATATAGTGGCTAATATCTCAGAGTTTTCGGGCAATCTGGTCTTCTTAGCTGAATGTGATGAAGAAGACAATTCCAGAGGAATTTTATCTGCTTTGCCTTTTATCGAAGAATTGACCAAAAAGCATCGACTAAAATTGACCGGCTCCATCAACGCCGATTACACGGCACCGCGCTACACCGGGGATGACAGTCGCTATCTTTACTATGGCACTGTAGGCAAGCAGCTCCCTGCCTTCTACATAGTGGGCAAGGAAACCCATGTGGGAGACCCTTTTGCCGGGTTGGACCCGAATTTTGTAGCTTCATTTTTGATCAAAGAACTGAATTATAATCCGGAGTACTGTGATATTGCAGCAGATGAAGTGAGTACCCCGCCTATCTCCTTGAAACTCCAGGATTTTAAAACCTTTTACACTGTCCAGACCAATCTGAGCACCCAAGTCTATTTCAATTTTGCCGTTCACGCTCTGAACGCCGAAGAAATTATCGCTCTGATGAAAAAAGCTGCTGAGAAAGCAGCCCGAGAAGCCGAAGAAGTAATTCAAGAGCGCTTTGATCGTTATTGTCAATTGAACCGGATTTCCAAAAGAAAATTGGATTGGCAAATCCGAATTCTCAGCTATCAGGATATTGTCAATCAGGCTATCAAAGCCAAAGGCCCTGAGTTTAAAAAAGAATTGGAGCAAAAGGCCGAGGATTTGCTCAAAGAAAATCTGGACTTAAGAGAATATAACCTAGCCATGGTGCAATTCGTTTGGAAACAACTGCCCGACCAATCTCCGGCAATCGTTCTCTATTTTGGCAGCATGTATTATCCGGCCATCGCTCTGGACAGAGAGATACCATCTCACCACAAGTTGATCAGGGCAGCTGAAAAAGCAGTGGACGATCTAAAGGTAGAAGAAAAATACAAGATGCAAAAACGCTTCTTCTTTCCCTATATTGCCGACTCCAGTTTTTTAAGTTTAAACGACGATGAAGATTCACTCAAAGCTTATGTAGAAAACTATCCGGCCCATCTCAAATATCAGCGCACAGATTTCGATCTGATCAACCGACTATCCATGCCGGTCATCAACATTGGGGCTTATGGCAAGGAAGCTCATCAGTTTTTAGAACGCCTGGATGCAGCCTATAGCTTTGGCGTCGTGCCTCCCTTGATTCAACAGACCATCAAGAACTTCTTTGAAAATTAAAACGAAAGACAAAAGTAGCAGCCTACAAATAACTGACTATCCATGCTGGTCATCAACATTGGAGCTTATAGCAAGGAAGCTCACCAATTCTTAGAACGCCTGGATACAGCCTATAGCTTTGGCGTTGTACCTCCCTTGAT
>JAAYKD010000070.1 GCA_012522585.1 Bacillota bacterium
AAAACCCATAATTTCATTCCTGAGTTTAGTCTGGCTGGCGGAACATATCAAAATGCCCAAACAGTGACCCTTTCTTTACCGGTGGGAGCTACTCCCGGTTCCACAATTTACTATCAGTTAGGTGAAAGAAGTTGGGCTGATCCTTATATTAATGCCAAACTATATAATCAATCTAGCCCAATAGTAATCAGAATGAACAATACAACCTTATATAGTTTTATTAAGGATGCTCAAGGACAAAATGGACCGCTTAGAAAAGAAAACTTCTCCTTCTATTATAACCTTGTTCCGGAATCACCAGAAACGAATATTTCAAGTGGTTCTATTGGTCATGGAGCTTACCTCGAATTAACAGCTGGATCGAGTGCTGACATCTATTTTTATATAGTTAGAAACAACAAACATCCTGATTTTTATGATTTTATAAGTAGTGCTGAAAAATATACTGAACCTATTCTTCTTGAACAAAGCTTAGTAAATTCAGGGAGTCCCTGGAATGAAATTGAAATATACGCAGTTGCGCTGGATAGAAGCAGCGGCCTGCAGAGTTACGATACATACAGCTTTTTTTATTTGAAGCCTCCTGCACCAACAATATCTCCGGCAGTTGGTCCTAACGGAATAACTGTTTTGAATGCCCCGACCTTTTTAGATTTATCCCATTCAATCCCTGGCACAACTATTCAATATAGGTTTAATGATGATAATTGGCAAGACTATGACGAAAACGATAAGCCTTTTGTTGAGAGGAATACTAAGCTTGAAGCACGAGCTTATGCTGATGGTGAGTATTCTGAAACAATCATTGTGAAATATCATGCCCTTTTCGACAGCGAACTTACATTGAATAAACAAATAGCTGCATCTTCCTTTGCTAATCTGCCTGGGAATTATTTCATCAATTTGAGCCAACCTCGAATCTACAAATTCCAAATTAGGCCTGTTTATAGTGAGACCTACTATGCAAGCACTATGGAAATTTGGAATGCAGATAAGACAGAAAAACTCGAAACCATACCGTTCAATCGAGATCAATATGGATCTTATGATAGTCCCTATGTAGAGCTGGAACTAAACCCAACTAAGATAAATCTTAAAGTAAACGGATCTGATCAAGAATTTGGCTATAGGCTAGAAGTAACTGAGATATTAAAAGATCCTGTTGTCAATATTATTCCTGCTACACCTTCTGGCTCTTGGCAATTAGGACCGGATAAACTTATTATTTCTTCCCCTGACGGTGTTGATATTCGATATAGACATACAGGAATTAACAACTACATTACTAAACCCTCACCAGTTGAAATACCAATTACATCGGATGGAGCTTTTACCTTAACAGCTTACTCAGTGACCGATGAAAATATTAGCGATTATATTTATTATAATTACATGTTCGACTCTACACCGCCTAAATTAACTAATCCTTCTTATTATAGATTTCAGGCTAAACTCGGAAGCAATACATCCTACACATATTTTGGGACGGGAAATGCAAAAGTTACTCTCTTTGATACAGTTGTTATTAAAACTGCTGGAGCTACAGATGACGGTAATGGCAGTGGCGTTGAAAAAATCCATTATTATGTCTCTAAAGATAATGGAGAAACATATCTGCATATAGGAACTGCTGAACTGTCGGGAAATCAGATGCCTGATTTGGTTTGGGATACAACTGAATTTACCGCCGATGGTGGGTTGGAAAATTTGATCATGCGGGCAATCTTGGAAGATAAAGTCGGCTTAAAGAGTGCAGAAACTCCATATGATGTAGAGGATGATTTTGCTTACCCCTTTGATATTGATAATACACCGGTCGAACAAGCCACCGATTTTGTCGCTGACCCTCGAGCGGGCTCAATTCATTTGACTTGGAAAAACCCTTATGACGTATCCAATATTTACAGAGCGGCTTCTCCTGAAGCTTTAGTGGCAGCAACGGAGCCCTATCAAAAATCCGCTTATGGTAGTAGCTATACAGACAAATTTGCCGATCCCGAAGATATGAACAATAAATTTTATTATGCTATTACAGTTCTGGATTACAGTAGAGCAAATAAAGAAAGTGAGAAAGTGTTTTTACAAGAGGGAGTGAGCCCTCTGGCAGATGAAACTCCTCCTTCAATTTCTTCTTATATTTATAATCTCAATTCGGATCCTGAGTCATACATACGTTGGTATATTTCTGATAGTATTGCTATAGGTGAAATTAATCTTAAAATAGAAGGTCAAAACATATTCATTGCGCAAGACTTCGAGGTTAAAAGCAATGTGACAAACCAGGCAATATCTTGGTATTCTTCTGAGATGCAAGATCTGAATTATCCGGAAGGGGAATATAGCTGGACTGTAACCGCAAAAGATACATATGGAAATGTAAGTATTGCCGACGGTACATTTATTTATGATATAACTAACCCAGAATTGCCACAAGACTTTGCCGCAACTGGTTTAGCGGCAAAAATCAGGGTGTCTTGGTCTCCTTCGGCATCTGGTGATGTTTATCGTTATCGTCTACATAGAAGTACAGCTTTCGATGGAACGTTTGATCACTTGACTTATGTATCTAATGATAAAACTTGGTATGATTATTTTGAACCTAACAATATTGGGGAAGAGTATTTCTATAAAATTCAAGTGGAAGACGTGGTGGGTAATCTCAGCCCGATTAGCGAAGAAATCGTCTCAGCTCAAGTTGGAGACTTTAGCCCTTATATGAGGGTTGAACCACAGCCACCTATTCCTGGAAGTAGGATTACAGTATATGTCAGCGGCTTTCCCCCTCGTAAAGGCGAGGAATATACAGCAATAAAAATTTACTTGGATCAAAGCTATCTTGGTGAAATTGACAATTATTCTTACAGCGAATCTGAAAAATCTTATTCTTTTACTTTACCGGCTAATACTTCAGGTCAGCACACTTTAAAAGCTGTCGCTGAAGGCTCAAGCAGCGACAGAGATAAAATCACAATTGTTAAATTTAATGTCTCAGATTATGCACCGACTTTTATTTTAGATAAAGAAACAGCCCTTCCCGGAGAAAGAATCGATTATGCTTTAGATGATTTTATCGCAGGCAAATATGTATATTTATATTTAAAACCTGACGATTCGGGTACCACGAGCTCTGATTATCTGGTTGTGAAAAGCTATTCTGAAAATAGTAAAACGGGGAATTTCAATCTACCTACACATATCATTCCGGGCAAATATACAATCAGGGCATGGCAAAAAGATACAGAGCTGACTGCATTTGCTTCAGTTAAAATCGAAATCAAACCGGAAATTTTGGTGACTTTTAGTGGTAGCGGTTTGCCGGCGGCTAGTAATCAAATTAACATCAAAGGCCTTGGCTTTTTAAACAACGAAACAGTAGATTTTTATATAGGAAGCGACGTTCAAAGAACCCATGGAACCGGTTATTCTGGAACTAGTGCATCTTTCAATTATACGATACCCGCAGATTTCTATGACAATCGCCTAGTGATAACTGCCATTGGTCAAACTAGCCAAGCGGTTGCATTTTATGAATTGGAATTATATAGTCCCGAGCTTGAAATCGATTTGCCTGAAAAAATTTCAGTTGCTGAGAGCTTTGAGATAGAAGCGACGGGTTTTGTTGAGGGTGAAACTGTATATTTATATGTAAATAACAAATATGAAAAAAGCAATCGCTCTAGTGATGGCATTATAAATTTTGATTATGTTTTTCCCAGCAATACGACGGTTGGCAGGCATTCCATTGAGCTGAGAGCTTCAACTAACAGCAAAAAACGAATAGTTGCTTCTGTTGAAGTTACCAAAGATACGGTTAAACCACTTCTTGCCTTTACCCCAAATCCAGAGATAGGTAGTGCACTTATTCTCACGGCAACGGGATTTCCTAATAACACCAATGTGGATTTCTATCTTAATGGAGTATCATTGGGTAGAAAATCCACAGGCTCTTCCGGTACTGCAACTCTTGAAATAGCAAGTTTGGATGTAGATGCTGAGACATATGTTTTTGTAGCTAAAACTACTTCACTAGCTTCTCAGGCTGTATATCAGAAACCAAATACTACAGCTCATACCCTTTTGGTAGACTACACTGGTTTGCTAATTCCGGGCAAGAGCAATGAAATCCCTATCAATGGCTTAGCAGCTGGCGCAACTTTAGAAGTATATACGAACAATTTGCCTCAAACAGGAGTTAAAGCAGATGATTCTGGCAAAACGGTCTTTCAATTGGTTTTACCAGACAATCACATTGAAGATTCTGTAGAACTATTCTTCTGTGGCTCAGGGCTTGATTCACATTATTCTTATAGGAATATTTCCTTAGGGGTAAACCGAGCGCCTGCAGCCATAACTCTTTCCAATAGTGCTCCTAAAAATGGAGATGAAATTTCCATCTATCTTTCCGAATTCAGTCCCGGAGAGAAAATCGATCTTTATTTTAACAATTATTTAATCAAAGAAGATTTAGAATTAGATCAGTTAGGTCTGGCTCAGTATGATTATGACTTACCCTTCGGATTGAAATCAGGAAATTATAATATTCAGGCCAGAGGAAAAAACAGCAATAAAACCGCTGAAAAAACAATCCAGATTGAGAATGCAATTTTAGACTTAACTTCAAGCTCTGCGGTTCAAGCCGGTGAGGAATTTGCTGTATCCATAAACGGCTTGAGCGAAGGTGAAAAGGCTTCGGTGTCTTTAAATTATCAGGGCGCCGAAGGCATTCCTCAGCTGGCAGAAAATGGAACTGCTTCATTTGTTATAGATATTCCGACCTTCGCCCCCGGGGCCAATGTTGAATTAAAGGCTAGTTTACAGAAAGACGGCCGGGTGTTTACCAAGCCAATTAGCCTCTACTCATATACTCCTTCTGTGGAAATTGAGCAGGCGGTGGGTCAAGAGAAGATAGTATTAAAGTTATCCGGTTTTGCACCGGAAGAAACCTTTAAGATATATTTTGAAAACAGAGAAATTACCAGCGAAGTTACTACCCTGGCAGGAAACTCAAATCTACAGGCAGATCTGAATGGGGCAGTGGACTTACAGTATTCCTACCCTGTCAGCACTATAACCGGCTCATATAATATAGCGGTGCTCGCTAGAAACAGTTATATGTTGGCATATGGTAGTGTGGACCTCGAAGTCAGTGGTCAAAGGGTTTCTTTGTTAAACGATGACAGTCTACCGGAAGGCAGACCGGGAACAAATATGAATGTCAATGCTTCCGGCTTTACCGGATTGGTATCTGTGGTTTTGCGCTTTGGGGAAATAGACGTCACACCTTCAGGTAGTCAAAAGACTGATGTTAATGGTGAGTTTAGTGCCAGGATAGCCTTACCACAAGGAATTACTGAGGGTTTATACGATTTTCAAGTAATCGCAGCCTCTGTCGATGAAGTGGCTCAAACCATCGTTAGAGTCGATACAACACCTCCCCAGATTCCTATTCTATCAGTGACTCCAGGCAAACGATCCCTGGAATTAAACTGGGCTAGGGTAGTGGATGTCGATTTAGCTAAGTATTTACTTTATAGAAAAGAGAGTACAGAAACAAATTACATATTAACCGACGAACTCGAACCCAGTAAGCTTTCTGTAATTCATAGTTTAGATCTTGAAACAAATCGTTTAGAACTAGACAGAGAATATGATTACGCCATTAGAACAGTCGACCGTTTAGGCAATACGAGTGCATATTCTGCCGGATTAAGGGCATCCTTATTGCCTGACACGGCTAATCCGTCAATCGATTATATAGGTTATTCTGGTGTTGGTTATTTCAGTGGCCACTATCATCTCAAAGGAACAGTGACTTTCAACCCGACCGTCTATGATGATCGCCATGCTGTCAGTGTCCAATTGGCCTATTCTAAAAATGGTGTCGATTATACAGTTGTAGAAGAAAAACCCCTTGCTTACCAAGGGGTCTCAGGCAATCAGTATCTGTTCCGCGGACCAATCCAGTTTGATACGACTGAAATAACAGAAGATACTAATCTAGGTGATGGTGTTTACACTATCCGCATTAGGGTAACAGATGCTGCAGGTAAAGTAACGGATAAATATCAGGATTATCGCATAGACAATACTGCGCCAGACCCAGTGCCGATATTTACTGCGACAGCAGGAGCTAAATCGGTATTTTTAGAATGGAGTTACCCGAGTATAGGAGATGTTTATCATTTCATACTTGATGATGGTCAAACCACAAGGACCTTTAACAATAGTATAAGATCTTTTAGCTCAACTAACCTCACGCCGGGCCAAGAATATACTTTTTCACTTTCTGCTCGTGACTATGCGGGTAACATATCCACTGTCAAAACTGCTAGTGCTACTCCCTATTTAGATACAGAGAAACCAATCATCGATTCTAGCAGTATAAGACCGGTTGCTAATACCCGCTTAGGTGCAACTTCCTCGATCAATCTGACGGCAACCGATAATGTGGGTGTTACTAAAATAAAGATTTGGGCAAAAAAAGAAGGACAATCTGACTTTGTTCAACTATTGGCAGATCAAATTTCACTTTCAGGCTCAGGTGATACAAAGTACATTACAATAAAAAACCACAATTTCAATGGCGTATATACCTTGGAATTTGTGGCTGTTGATGATGCCTTAAATGAATCTGAAGAAGTCGCGATCGATTATATTTTTGATACAACTCCTCCTGTGGT
The DNA here is from genome assembly GCA_012522585.1 of Bacillota bacterium. Classification (GTDB taxonomy): domain Bacteria; phylum Bacillota; class JAAYKD01; order JAAYKD01; family JAAYKD01; genus JAAYKD01. The sequence goes on from JAAYKD010000070.1 coordinate 6,681, forward strand.
TTATAGGCCAGAACTATCTTCTCTTTCAGGTGGCATTCAGGTTGCTTGGGCAAAATCACCCGATAATGATATTTATTACTATAGGGTATATAGGAAGGTTGGCGAGGAGGGTAATTATCAGCGTTATCGTGAAATTTCTCCTATAGGCAATGATCTTGGAACCGGTAAAATTGGATTTATAGACTATCAAGTCGATTTGGGCACAGAGTATTTCTATAAAATCGATGCCTACGACGATCTCTATAATTATTCATCATACAGTGAGGAAAGTACAGCCATACCGGGAGATTTTCAAATAGATCTGGAATTAAGCCCTAAAGTAGATGTGGCTCCAGGCTCGCTTATTAACCTTATTGTTACCGGTTTAAGACCAAACGAAAGAGTAAAAATCAGCATAGATGAAATAGAAATAGCCAATCCTAATGCAGATTCAAAAGGTAATTTAAACTACAACTGGAGTTACATAACCAATACAAGCAGTGGAGAACATACGATCAGCGTTAAGGCAAGCAACACTAATCAGGTTGCGAGTGATACTTTTACTTCAAAAGCTATTCAATTGCCTGCTCCTGGAAATATCAGAACTGAATCAGGCTTGATGAAGGTCATTTTAACTTGGGACCGAGTAACGGGTGCATCTAATTATAATATTTACCGTAAAGCAGGCTCGCAAGAGTTTGAGTTACTCGCTGGTAGAGTTGGTTCAACAAGCTTCACTGACAATACAGTAGCTAAAGGAAAAGTCTATACTTACAAAGTGGCAGCTGTTGATCCTTATGGTTTAGAGGGCCATGTGAGTATTGAAGATTTAGCAACTCCTGAGCCGGATAATGTTTTCCCAGAGATCAAAGTGTTCAGCACGAGCAGGGATAATGAAAATTTAATATTAATTGTGACAGTTGAAGATGATTTGCAATTGGATAGGGTCGATTTCCATTATAAAGAAAAAGAACAAACCGAAGATGATTATATCCTGATCAAAGCTGTTAGTGTGCCGACGGGAAATAAAAACTATACAGTAACCCATTCCTTTGACACTTCGGCTTTAGAAGAAAACAAGGAATATACAGTCCTTGCTATAGCCTGGGATAAAGCAGGTAATCAATCGACTCCTGAGACGCGTAATTTTAAAATAATAAAAACCGTGCCCAACTCAGTTAAAGATTTGACTGCCGAAGCAGGTCAAATGCGCATTGATTTAGCATGGAAAGCTCCTGATCAAAGTGAAATTGAGATTGCCCTTTACAGAATTTATCGAAGAGTTGGTGAGAGTGCAGAGTTTGCTCTCCATTCTTCCACGACCCAATTAACTTATAGCGACACTAAAGTAAATGAAGATACTTCTTATCAGTACAGGATTAAATCGGTCAGTGTCTATGGGGTTGAGGAAATTGCCGGTAAAGATACTAGTGAAGAAGGTATTATTCCTAAAGCTGATACGACAAAACCGGTTATCACTGGCTTTACTTATGCTGATGGTACACGCTTGGGTGGAGAAATAACTCTGAGCGTCTTGGCAACAGACAATGTAAAGGTTGTTTTGACTGAACTCTATGTAGTTGTCGGAGAGATAAGAACAAAAGTGGGCGAATCCGAAACGGGAACATTCAAATTTGATAGTAAGCAATATCTGCTAGAAGGAAATTTAACTCTGGAGGCTGTGGCCAAAGACGCAGCAGGCAATTTTGCCATTAAAGATGTCGTTTATAGAATTGATAATGTTCCTCCTAAAGCCCCGATTCTCCAGGGTGAGCCAGGCGAACTTTCCGCTAAATTGAGTTGGACTCTGACACCTATACCAGAAGATTTCTCCCATTATTTTGTCTATGTTTTGGAAACAGACGAAACGCCGGCAGAGCATGAAGGTGAGCCTGTTGCTGAAGTAATTTCCCTTCTTTATACGCATCTTTTAGAAGTCGATGAAACTGCAAGATTTTTTGTTACCGCTGTGGATAATTTAGGCAATGAAAGTTCACCGTCGAATGTAGTTGAGATTCAAGCCGGTCTGGACCAAACTCCTCCTGTATTTCACAGCCTAACCCCTGAAGACCGTCAGGTTGTCAGAGAAATTGTGGAATTGCAGACTGTTGTAACAGATAATGTAAAAGTTGTTGAGATCTTGTTTGAAGTTCATCCTATGGAAGAAGATGAAGCCACCGGAGCTTTAAGACTGAGGGCCGAATCTACTTGGCAAGAATTAGATTTTACAGTTCCCAACAGTGAAGATGTAGGAATTCTAAGTTGGAATACTCAGGATATCTTAATAACACCAAGCGGCCACGAATCTAAATATCCCGATGGTTTTTATAGCGTCAGGGCAACAGCTACAGACACCCTTGGCAATAGTTCTAATATTGTTGAGGTTGTGCAGATAGCCAACAATCCTCCCTCAGCACCCGAAGGGTTGAGAACAGATCCAGGTGAGTGGAATATTATGGTTAGTTGGAAGCCTTTCATTGGTTCTGATTTAGCAGGATATGTGGTAGAACGAGCGATAGACTCCATAGATGATACCGATTATATAGAGGTAGCTCAGACAACCTCCAATATTTATATTGATAAGGCTTTGGATCCTCAAAATAGCTATAGCTATCGGGTAGCAATGATCAACGACTTAGGCAATATTGGTCCTTGGGCCAAGGTTGAAAATTCAAAACCAAAAGAACAGACAAGTGAACCGGTAATTTTAAAGATTCACCCGGCTGAAAACCAGCGCTTTAATGCTGGATTACAGTTTGTTTTCGAAATTCAAGATGAAGTTGCTATCGATCGTATAGAGCTATATAAAGCATATATAGGCGAAGCTTCTGTTGGCGATGTACCGGAAGATGCATCTTTTGAAAAAATCGATACTATATATGAAAAGGATATACCTTATGAAACGATATACTCTTCAGACCTAGATGCTTTTGGTACCGATTGTTTTGTTGCTCGCTATGATTGGCTAACAACCGGTCTTACTGAAGGACTCTATGCAATTAAAACAGTCGTCTTCAATAAAGGAAACAAATCTGATGTTTCTGTTAAAAAATATTTTAAAGACGATACCCCGCCTATTCCTCCTCAGAATGTTGAAATAAATAATCCTCGGAGCAGTGGCGTTTTAAATCTCACTTGGACTGCCGGATCCGACGTTAAAGAGTATGAAGTTTGGCGCAGTGAAACAGGCTCCACATTTAATCATAGTCCATCCGGTATTTCCGGCGATTACCAGCGCTTGGCAAGCCCAAAGAGCCCGGTTTATTCCGATATTGGATTAACCAATGGTCAAACCTACTATTATCATGTTCTGACTATTGATACAGCCGGCAATATTTCAGATCCATCAGATCGAGTTAGCGAAACCCCAACTGCTGAAAGTGATTTAGGTATAGAATCTATCTATACTGAACCGGCAGTAGTAATCGTAGACAGAGAAAATCTAATAAAAGCCTCTATAACCAACAAAGGTGCTGCTAAAGCAAGAGGAACCGTTAAGTTCTTCTATCACGACGGTACCGATTATGTGAGTATCGGTACAAAAGATATAACTTTAGCTGCGCAATTGGCCGGAGAAGTTTCAATAAAATGGCAAGCTCCTATAAGTCTAGATGAAACAATTAAACTCAAAGCAGAAATAACGACTGATCCAAGTACAACAGACAGTAACTTGGAAAATAATGAATTCATCAGAGATACAATAAAAACGAATAAGCCTCCGGTGGCTGTTATCGTGTTACCCAGTGCACCCTATGACTCCGGTAAGCTGCTTGAATTTACAGCTGTCAGTGCCGATGATTCAGCCTCTCATGATCCTGATGGAAGGATTGTTCAATACAGCTGGGATTTTGGCAACGGTAAAAGAGCTGAGGGTGCAACAGCATCCACACAATATGTTTTACCGGGTCTCTATACTGTTACTCTAACAGTAAAAGATAACGAAAATGCCATAACTAAAACAACTAAAAAGATTACTGTAGGTGACACTAGGCCGGATCTCTATGTTGAACCCGAATCTATCCGCTGGAGCCCTGAACAAACTAGAGAAGGGGATGTGGTTTTAATAACCGCCACTATTGGCAATAAGGGTTTAGGCGATGCTCGTTTAGGTTTCTTGACTGGTTTCTATATAGATAATCAATATATGGGCTACGTCAAAATCGATGTTGATGATCAAGGTATCAGTTTAGCTCAAGGTGAAACAAAAGAAGTGAGCTTCAATTATGTTGCTACGGCTGGGATCCATGTGGTCAAGGTTGTGGCCAATGATATTTTGGATACACTAAAAGAAACCGATCGGGGTAATAATAGTCTCAGCGAAATTATGAGCAACGAGCAGGTACAATTCCCCGATGTTTCTGTTGAGAGTTTAACTTGGATACCTGAGGGTAATCAGTTTGATACCCAACAGCCCTTTGCTTACAGAGCGATTATCAAAAATATTGGCGATAAAGCCGCTGAAAACTTTGGTGTTTCAATTTATATTGACGACGATTACAGAGGTCGCCAAGTCATACCAAAATTAGACCCCAATAGTGAATGGACATTGAACTATTATTTTACTCCTCAGATAGGTATTCATAAGGTTGAAGTCAGAGTAGATGATATCAATCCTGTTCTCATAGAAAAACGAATAGATAACAATAATTTGAGCATTATCACTGATGATTTTAGTGTCATCTATCCTGAAATTTCAGTTGGTGATATCACTTGGAAGCCTACTGAAACAACTTTGACTGAGGGCACTTCTATAATGTTCGATGTGCCGCTCATTAACACCAGTAGAATTGGAATAACAGATACTTTCCAAGTCCATGCTCTTATGGATGGTCGAGTTTTTAAAACTCTTGAGGTTGATGGTCTTAAAGCCGGTGAAGTTAAAACAATATCGGCCAAATGGGCAGCTTTAGCAGGTGCTCATAACTTTAAAGTCATTGTTGATTCGAAAAAGGAAGTTGTTGACCCAGATCTATCTGTAGAAAAAAGCGTCCAGATTCCTAAGCTATCCATCCTCTATCCAAATCTTCATATTAGTAATGTAACCTATTCACCAATCAGCGTTGAGTACAATAGACCGGTATCCTTCTTAGTCAGTGTTAACAACCAAAGTGTTGCTACCGCTTTCAAGAGATTCAGTGTCGGTTTATTTGTCGACGGAAAATCTGTAGCAGCAGCCGAAATTGATGGTATCCGCGGCTATAGCACTGTGCCCGTGGTTATAACTTGGATACCTAAAAAATCTGGCCCGCAAACAGTTCAAATTCTCGTCGACAGTATGAACGTGCTCAATTTAGAAACTCCTTCAGAAAGTATCAGAAGGGTTTGGACTAGCACCATTGAGGTTGAGCAGGCATTGCATATGGAAGCTACCCCCAATGCTAAGATGGAAGATGACGATTTCTTGGCAGTTTTGTATACAACAGCCGACAATTACATCCCACTGAGTGCGAAACTTTATCACGAAAGCTTGAGTCAGCTTCCTTTAACACCCGACCATGATGCAGCTGTTACCTACACCTTGAAGAGTGGTGCGGTCTTGATAGACCAAGGTCAGTTAGCCTATAACAGCATTAATCGTTCCTTCGAAGTAAAATTGCCCATAACATCCGAATTGGAAACCGGCACTTACACCCTAGAAATCATAGGTAGTCTCGGAGTTGATCAGGTAAGCAGCTTGTGTAATATCAGAATAGTTCAAAGCGGCGTGGTCACATTAGAGACCAACAAAGTTGAGTATAAAATTAATGAAACGGTTAGAGTCAGCGGACGCTTCATGTTAGGAGGCGTGCCTGCAAAGAATGAAAGAGTCGTTCTCGATTTCCAATTAGCTCCCCGTCTACCGGAACCCTTAATAGGCAGGGATGAAAAAGGCAACGAAATTTTGATGTATTGGACAGCTGAAGAAATTGTTTTTGTGACCACTGATGCCAATGGTTACTATAGCTACAACTTTACGCCTTTCACCGGTGAAGCCGGAGATTGGCTGATTTCAGCATTCGGTTATCAAAAGTTCTTAGGAACAGGCAGCCAGACTTCATTTAAAGTCTGGGGTATGTCAGCATCACCAGCGGCGCTCACCTTGGTGGCAAGTAAGAACACTCAGTTTTCTAAAGAAATAAAATTCCGCAATTCCGCGCCGGCGAATCCTGAGGGTGATCCTTTGACTGGCATAACTGCGGTTTTAATTCCGACTTCGGAAAATATTGGCGTCTCTGCTTCTTTAGATTTAAGTCAAACAGCCAGAGTCTTAAACCCTGGGCAACAATCAGCAATATCCTTGAACGTCAGCGCTGGATTGGATTGTGATGATGTCGCAACTTACGATATCATTTTCTACTCTGATCAAGGTGCTACTGCAACAGCTAAAGTTACCGTTACTTTACGTCCGGCTACACCCATACCGGTGACAGATTTGAAAACTGTGACTGTGGGTGTCAAGCCTGATGATACAATCAGTCGAGTAGTGACTCTGACCAACAAAGGTAAGGGCTATTTAGATGATATCAAGATCACATTACCCACCTCTATACCATGGGTTAATGCCGGTAATTTAGGTAAAAAGAGATTATTACCTAATGAGAGTACAACTTTCGTAATTTCATTCTCACCCTCGGCAGGTATGACTTTGGGTCAGTATCAAGATAAAATAATTGTCAGCGATGGAACAGGAAAGTTCTATGCTAATGTTGGTTTGAACGTCGAGGTAAGTTCGGCCAATACAGGCGGTATGTCCTTTAGAATAGTTGACGATGTGGGAAGTAAAGTTAAAAATGCTGAAGTCACTCTGGTGGCTAAAGAGCCCAGTGTCAATGTTATAGAAGGAGTTGAGACGGAGTTCTATCCCTTCTTTACTGCTCGCAGTGATAATAATGGTATAGCTCAATTTTTCGATAAGCCCTTAGGCGATTATGATTTGATTGTGATGGCTCAAGGAAGACGTAAGTTGGTTTCTGAATGTAGCATTATGCCCTCGGCTAGTGCACCCTTTATGGATATAGTCATGGAGAACGAACCTGTAACCATAGAGTGGACGGTCATTCCGACTACCATAGTCGATGAGTATGAAATCGAATTAGAATTGACCTTTGGTGCTCAAATACCAGTGCCCAATTTCGGTTTCAATCCTCCCTGGGTCAATGTACCTAAAAATGTAACTGAGCCTATCTTCATTGAAGCCAATGTTGTCAATACAGGTTTGATTGCATTGACCGATGTAGTAGCCAGCGTAGTTCGTGAACAAAAAGGTTCGACCGGCATCAGCATTGTAGGTGGTGGCTATATTGGGGAAATTCCAGCTCATAGCAGTGCCAAAATCAGATTGCAAATTCAGCCGGGTGTATACGAATTGCCCTTTGCGACAACTTCTGGCGGTTTACCACGCAACTATGTAAAGCTTGAAGGTTCTTATGTTTCCTTCGATTCAGACACAGGCTTACCAATTGACCCAGCTGCCTTTATTACTGGTAGGTTGCCTCTTTACAATCCCAGCGAAACTCCGGTTAAGGTTAACACTCGCATGCCTGGTGAACAAGAACGCACGGTTGTCGAAGAATTGCGTCTCCCTGAGGGCCAAATCGAAGAGTTGCGCTATATCGCCGGTAGCGGTGCCAACAGAGATGATTTGCTCAAAGAAGGCGGCGCCAGCGTTTATGAAATAGTCAAGCTTTCTTTGAATCAGACAGCTACTTTGGAAAGACAAGCATTCGATGCTACTTTAAAGATAACAAATGGTTATCCTGAATTTGCTTTACAAAACTTGAGGGTTGACGTAACTGTTACCGATGAAGATGGTATTGATGTTACCGACAGGAACTTCATTATAGCAACAGGTCTGGAAGGTATCAGCAGTGTTGAAGGTAACGGCAGCTTAGGGGCCGGCAAAGCCATGACAGGGACTTGGCAAATTATTCCAGGTAGTAATTTAGGTGGTACTACCATGGAAGGAAAAGTCTATTATGCCAAGGCTCTGATTTCCTACTACGTCAATGGCAGGCTAGTCCAGACACAAACTGACGGCGTGCCAATTACTATATTACCTCAGCCCAAACTCACATTAAATTACTATGTGCCTCACAAAATTTTATCAAATACTCCTTTCAAACTGGCGGTTACCGTTGAAAATAGCGGTTATGGTGAAGCCAGGAATTTGAATATAGATTCAGGCCAATTGCGAATTACCAGCAACCAAGCGGGGCTTTTGACCGACTTTGAGATTTTAGGCAGTTCTTTTGGTAGTAGTTCGGGCAATCGATTCCGCTTAGAATTCGGTAATATTGCTCCTGGTGTTTACACCGAAGAAATAGATCCTGAGACTAATGAGATACTAGGTGAAATGATTCCTACTCAGGTTAGCGGTTATTGGATTGTTCGATGGAATCTTCCCGTTCAAGGTGAAGACGAAGTTTACGAAGGGGAATTCCGTGACTTTAAAGCTACCCTGACTCACAAGGACTACAAAGGAGTCCAGCTCAATCCTCTGATTGTCGGTGTAACTACTCGCATTATCGGTAAGGAAGATGTGGAAATAGGAGAATTTGACGGTGGAGTCGCTGTAGTTAATGAAGGCAATACTGGTTTCCCCGATTTCCTCATGAACTTAAACAGCGGTTTGAGAATTCCAATTTTCGTTCCGGACCGTTTGACTACAACAATTGTTTATGGGGCCGATGGCACTGATGGTAATGTCATGCAGGTAAAGGCCGAAAAGCCAGAGGCGACTCTCGATTATAATTCAGTACGCTATCAGATCATCATGATTCCTGAGCCTCAGGGAAGTGCTTCCATCTCAGCAGTCAAGCGCAGCCTAAGCCAAGACGGTGAAGGAGTAACCTTGGCCTTTAGCAACTATTGGAAGGACTATGGCAATATTTATATCGTTGATCAAATACCGGTCAAATATGAAGAAGACGGCACTAGAGTCTTTTTAGATTCTTATTACACAATAGAATTCGGCAGTGGCATAGCATTGAGTGACCTTGGCTATTCCCGCTTTGTCTACCGTAAGGCAAGGGCAGGGGAAGGCGGAATCAACATTGGCCCAGCTGAAGCAGGTTTATATATTAAAGAAGAAGTCTTTTATGATACAGGTATTGTTCCAGATGAGAAGGATAACGATGTTCGTCTCAGAGTCAAATTGGATAACAGATCAAAAAATGTCGAAAATGGCGTAATTGTTTTCACTGTAGAGAAAGGTACAGACTACAAAAAGACCTATGAAATCCCATTCAGTGGTTTGCAGCCATATTTTACAGACTATGTATATTGTAACAACTGGGTTCCTGAAGAAGGTGGTTTCTACACTATAACAGCTGAATTGAAAGTTGGGGATAAGCTAACAGGAATCTATACCAATGGCAGGGCTCAAATAAACTATCTACCCAGGGTAAATTCCGGGCCTGACATAGCCAATGCAGTGGTCAATCAGCCGGTTCGCTTTGATGCTTCCCGCACTTATGATAAGGACGGACACATTGTTTCATATGTTTGGGACTTTGGTGACGGCGAAAGTGGTTATGGTTTAAACCCTGTTCATACTTACACTGAATCGGGCAGCTACAAAGTTAAGCTCTTTGTCATGGATAATAATATGTCTACAACTTGGCCACCTAATTGGAATATAATTACAGATCAATGGGATGGCAAAGATGATTTCAATGAAAATACTGTAATGCAAGTAACTGTTTTAGAAAACAGACCGGATTTATTTGTCCAAAGCATAACCTTCTCTGAGCAAAACCCTGATGAGGATACCGACTTTGTTGTTACAGCTAAAATAAGAAACGGTACTGCTCAAGGTCTAGAAGGCGGATTGCAGCCAACAGAGGGTCTGTTCTTAGTAGGCTTCTATATGGATGATGAATATCTAGGCTTTGCTCCGGTTAAAGAGTCAATTCCCGTAGACTCTACAACGGATGTCAGCTTTACTATGACAATGCCACCCGGTGGCGCAGCTCATAAGATCTCGGCGATAGCCAATGATTTAGGCCGCTACATCGAGGAAGCAGATTATAACAATAATCGTTTGGACATGGTAATTCAAGGCACCCAGACTAGCTTCGCTGACTTAAAAGCTAACAACATCACATTGCCTTTTGCCGATCAAGCAGAGTTAGTTTGGAATAAGGACCAAACAATCGTTGCAGAAATTGAAAACATTGGCGATGCAGATGCAGACAACTTCAAAGTTTTGCTCTATGCCAATGATCAGTTGATTGGTTCGGAATTTGTCGAAGGTTTAGCTACGACGATGAAAGAAACTCTCAAATTTACTTTCAAACCGGAAGTAAGTGGCGATTATACCTTTAAGCTCATGGTCGACGCTCCTGTTTCAGCCGTGGTTGAAATGGATGAAGAGAATAATGTTTTAGAAGAAAGCGTAACCGATTTAGTCGTTCTCTATCCGGATTTAAGTGTAGAGGAAGTAAGAACCAGTCTGACCGGTAATATTGTTCCCCAAGGCTTGAGTGTCGTTCTTTCAGCTACAGTCAAAAATATCGGTTTAGGGGCTTTGACCATGCCGACGAAAGCATACTTCTATGCTGATCAAAGATTTATTGGGGCTGCCGATCTGAACAACACTGGCAGTTTGGCTTCTGAAGCAACTGCGGGTGTTAGTCTGGTTTGGAAAGATCCAGATTTTGCAGCTCAAGAAATCATAGTCATAGTCGACCCTGAAAATAGAGTTGTTGAGACAAACAAGCTCAATAATAAGGGTTCTCTACTATTTGACGAACCTCTATTGATAACTAAAGCACAGATAGAAGTGATTTCTATCAGTAACAATCCTCACTCTCCTCTTTATGGTGAAGAAGCGATTACCAAAGTTAAGATTAAAAATACTGGTGACCGTGATATAACTCAAGAATTTGCCACAAGTCTTTACGTCAGTGATAGAAAGATCGGTTCTTTGAAGGTTTCTGGTCTGGCAATTGGTGCTGAAACAGAATTGACATTTACATGGCTGGCAGACATAAGGCCTACTGGTTCCTTAACCATGAAGGTTTATGCTGATAGCACTCAAAGAATAGTTCTTGGAGATCGCAAGTTGGCTTACAAAACATTGGATATAGAAATTGGCCATGGCTTAATCACTAAACTCGATCAGCCAGCGGTCTATTATTCAACGGACACCGACGCCGAGTTGGAAATTTATGTCAGCTCAACAGAAACACCGTGGTCTCCTCTCGACGAAGCCCTAGTTAAAGCCTTCTTGTATAGAGAGTTAAGCGACGGGCAATTCGAATTCACAGGCGCCAGCAAAGATTTAACCTACGACTCCATCAGTGGAACCTATAAAACAACGTTTGCCCAACAGGCTCAAGGAAATTATCAAATAAAATATACTGCCAGTTATGGCAATGCCCTCGCTGAAATAGAACAAACTCTGATTTACAGCAATGTCTTTAAAGTTGAACTGAACAACTCAGACAGTCAAAGCTATGGTATCGGCGGTAATTTCTATGCTCAAGGACGTGTTCTGGCTGAAGATGGAACAGGTTTAGCTGATCTGCCCGTTAGAGTCAGAGTGGTTGGCGAAGACATTTGGTACTTCGACGGAAAGAGCTCATCTGATGGCAGTTACAAGATAAAAATTGAACTTCCCCACGATTGCGGTGGTGCTTATGCCATGGTAGCTCAAGCAACAAACGATGCCAACATCATAAAACTCAGCAATAGGGTAGTCTTCTATATCGATGGTCTGTTCCTAGCCTTTGCTCCAAATCAAAGTGTAGTCCAAGGCTATGACAGAGTCGTCGGTGGTTTCATCCACAATTTAGGCGTGACCAGTGTCAGTTCATTGGATTTTGCCATAGCAAATCTACCCGATGGTCTAAGTATGGAAATGCTCACCGATAGCACTCAATTGAACATTCCTGCTGAGTCTCAAATAGAAATTCAATTTAAACTCACAGCCGCTGAAACACTGACCGCCGACGATTACACCTTGCTATTATCCGTTGGTGATTCAAGTACTGAAATGAACTTGAAGGTTGAAAAAGCAGTACCGGGCATCACTATCAGCCTCTTTGGTGAAGCCGAAGCTACGACTGACACCCTGATCAGAGATGCCTTGATCATGTCCATGCGTCAAAATGAAATGAAGTCTTCAGTGATCAGAGTGACCAACCCCGGCACAGCTGACTTGATAATCGAAGAAGTAAGCACCGAGATTCCCTTCATCAGATTCTCAGCAGCACCTGAAGCTGGTTACGTGGTCAAACCTGTCAATAAAGGTTACACCATCAGAGATGACGAGGGCAGAGCTTCCATAGTTGTAACAGCCTCCCCTAACGAATATATTGCAACCGGTTTGTATACGGGTACTATCACCCTCAAAACAAATATCGATAGCAAGGAAATTCCAATTATGGTCACTGTGGGCAATGAAAATGTAGCCACCTTGACTTATCAAGTTATGAACGTCAACAAAGTCATTTTAGAAAATGCCACTGTGGCTTTGGTTGGTTTGGAAAAACAGAAAGATCCGGTTGAGTTTAAAGAACAGACTGACCAGGAAGGTCAAGTCAAGTTTACCAATATCCCGGCCGGTCCTTATCGTCTGACGGTTCGCATGGACCATCACAATACCTTGGAAACAACAGTTGATATCCCAGCTGTCATCGATCCAATTCCTCAGAAACTAATTTTAGATAAACAAGAGTTTGCCTTCGATATTGCTACTACAGAGCAAACCTTGACCACCAGCATCAGCGGTAAAAGCGTAGGTTACGATTCTGTAGTTTTCAAGGCCAAGCAATTGCAAGAGAGCACAGAACCACAATTACAGGCTAACTTACCTGCTGAAGAGCAGCAGTTCTGGTACATCTCGGCTAAAAATATGAACATCATCTCCTTCCGCAATCCTTCAGACAATGTTGCTTTGAAAGATGTTCAGTTTGAAATCATCAATGCCGATTCTCTCCCCGTCAATGCGCTGACCATTAGAACAGATTTAGGCCATAGCCCTTATCGCTACGTGGGCAGCTTAGGAGCCGGTGAAACAATAGATCTTATCTGGAACATGGATCTGGATAAACTCTTTGTCCTGGCTCAAGTGGAAGCAACTGAGCTAGCTGGCGAATTCCAACTGAAGTTTGACAAAGACTCGGTTAAAGAAAAAGCTCTGGAAGCTTATATCTCAGCTAATGACCCCTTAGGTAACGGCACCATTAGTTTGGTAGCCAACTCCTACGATGCGGCTCAAGGCTTAGTAAAAATTAGGGTTGCCCCTAATAGCGACGGAACCTTCAGCGAACCCAGCGATCGCATCCCCATTGACTTTGAAAATCGAGTCTATTTCTACGATGCTGCCCTAAAGGCCAGCGGAACCAGAGTGGATAACGAGGAAAGTGTAGAAACCATCATTCCAATCAGACAAATCTACCTCCCTCCTCAATACGAAATATTCGGTTCAGGCAGGGGCTCAGAAGATGAGTTTGGTCGCAGATTGCTCTTAGATGCCTATCAAGAAAACCCAGGTCTGGAGCCTACAATATCTGTCGAAGCGGCCTTTGCTGCAACCACAGGTAAGAATCGAACTATTAAATACAGCCAAAACTTCTTAAAAGAAATGGGCTATCTCAACCCTGAAATTCCTGAAGATACAGGCGGCAATGGTAACTTAAGCTTTGGCTTTACCACCGGAGCAGGCTTTGACAGCCAAGCAGTCGCTATGACTATGAGCTTGACCAACACTTCAGACTTCTCGGGCTACAAGAATTTGAAATTGAATTTAGTCTTGACCGACAACGGTTACGATGCCAACGGCAAGCTCTTGCCAGGCGCTAAAGAGATTTATCCTGAAGTTTTAATCAAGGCCGAAACAAGTAAAGGCAGTAAGGTCACCGTCAACGGCACAAGCGTTGAAATAACAGAATTGAAAATGGGCGAAACTCTAAAACTGGATGTCCAAATGAAACTGGACAATGTCGAAGACATCTATAGTAGAATAGCCAAGGTCAATCCTGAAGTCGCCGAGCTCTTGCAAGACAGATCTTCTGGTAAAATCTTTGCTCGCTTCGAATACGAGTTCGAAGAAGAGCAATTGAGCCTAGAAGAAAACGGCGCTATCAGAGAAATCTTGAGGACATACACTTCTTCGACCAGAGAATTTGCCATTAAACCTCAACCCAAACTTTATATCAGCTATAATTTACAAGCCTATGAATCAGATCCAAATCTTTTCGATCTAGTTGCCACTATCAGCAATTTGGGCGAAGGCATAGCTGAGGGTGTATATATCAATCCTCCGGTCTTACCGGAAACAGACTACAAATTCATTTTAATCGGTGGTGTGAGCACTAAAGCCACGAACCTCAGAGATGGAGTGGTGGCTTTAGGCAGCATTGCTCCCGGCGAAACTGAAAAAGTCTATTTCGAGTTGAGAAGGGTTGAAATAACCGAACCCCCAATCGGCACCAAACAATCCTTGGGCAAATTGGCAGAAATGCCAGCCATGCCGGTCAAGAGTATGATCGCCGGTAATATTGTCGTCGCTCCTATGAAAATGGAAGCCGTCAATACTTTAAGAGCCCACGAAAACTTCTTGGCAATTGACAAAGAGATCGAAGACCTCAAAGAAAACATAGAAAAGCTGGTCGATAAAACAGTCTCTGAATTGGCACGCAGCCTCTTAGATCAATATGAATTGACTAGGAATATAGCCGGGGCCAGCGGAATCACCAGGGTTTATGAAATGACCTCCAGCATAGTCAATATCATGGGCATGGTCAAAACCATGTATGAATTACCTGGAAAGTTGAGAGAGACCTTAAAATCTGCTGACCTAGATCTTTTAGAAAAACTCGATGGCAAATCATTGAGCCTGTCAGAATACAAGGCCATGGCCTCTGCCCAGCAAGCCTTCCAGGGCTTTGGCGGACAGCTCTTCAGTACAATTGCTAAAGGAGCAAAATTCTTTACCGATTACATGGGCGATTCCTATGAAGACTTTGTAACGGCAGCCTCCGATGCTTACTACCTCTTGGAAGATATCGGTAAGCAAGAAAAAGGTTTAGCCGAAGTCAAAAATTATAAAAAACTCAATGATACTGCTTTAGAATCATTAGACAAAGCCATGAAACAATTGGATAAAGCTTTGTCGACAAGCGACTTAGACTTACTCGATTCTTATATCAGCAAGAGTCAGGTCTATTTAGACCAGGCCGTAGTCCAGATCAGACAAGCTCAAGAGTTCAAAGAAGCCAACAAGGCTTTCTTCGATGAAGTCAAAGAAGCTCGAAGCACAGGCTGGATTGGCGAAGAGGTCAACCGCTTCTTTAAAGAATCTGCCGGAGCATTTATCAAAGCAATCGATTTAGCAACTCAAGAGACCTTGATCAATACGGTTGCCAAAATCGAAGCTATAAAATCTGCTCACAGCATCATGGAATCAGCAGAAGGCATGAAGACTGCAGCTTCTACAATGACTAAAGTTGTGGATGAAGCAGATGAAATCTTGACAGTGACCAATGATTTCTTAGAAGAAATTGGTTATGTCAGAGGCATGGCCGTATCTGAACTGATAGCCAATATGAGCTCCAATAAGAGCCTCTGGGAAAAATTCGAATCAGCTTCATCTCTCGGCAGCACTATGGGAGATCTGGATATTCTTGCCAGATTTGCCAGCAGCTGGCTCAGCGATAAATTGAGCATAGTCGACATGTCCAGCCTCGAGAACATCATGAAGACAACACCTACCATGGTCATGGATATGGGTAATTTAGCTCAGAGCATTAAACAAACCCCACCTGCAAATTCAGACGAGGTGATAGACCGCATTATTCAAACAGTATTCCACGGTGCAATTGCCTCCAGTGAGATTAGAGCAAAACTTGAAAGAGAATTTGCTTCCAATAAGGTTCCGGCCATTGGCAGCAATGATTATTTAATCTTTGTCATTACTCAAGCTATTAAGCTGAGCCGCCACAATGTTTTCGACTTAAACGCTTATAATCAGTCGGTCAAACAGTTGGCAGCGGCCAATGTCACCGATTCTCATTCTCAGCTGGATGCAGCCAGAAATGCAGCAACCAGAAACACTAACATTTTCAATATGCTCAACGAAGCCAAGGCAGATTTAGAGGTCATTCAAGAAATGGTCAATGGCTATATCCAAAACGACCATAAGAGCACTGCCTACTATCCATCCAGTCAGATACTGGCCTATGTAAAATCTCTGAATTCACAGATTAAGGGCATGTATAGCATCAACGGTCAAGAATTAGCCCTGAACCGAGTAGGTCGCTATCGCAACCTCTGGACCTACAGTGCCGACAATATGGACCTGGCGCCTGAGCAAATTACTCTCTACGAGATCTATCAATTACAGATGGCAGTGGACAGTGCCATAGCCGAAGGCTACGATGCTGTATATCAACGCCATGTGCTCAACCAGATGAAATCAATCGAAACTGCTTTCAATGCAATCGGTGGAGTCTTAGGAGCATTTACAGTAGCCAGCCCGGTCGTGGGTGCCATGGGTGGCATCATGTCCACCGCGGCCCAGGTCATGGATACTTCCGATATGGTCAACGCACTCGATTCTCTCGACAGTACCAACTTAACTCTGTTGGCCAAGACAATCGGCGAGTTAGCCTTGAACACATCTCTCATGGTCAACAAAGAAACAGCAATTGCTAAAAACTTGCTGGATGTCTTCATTACGCTGGATAAATGGCGTAAGGTTGACCCGGAATTACCCATCGAAGTTTTGGCTCATGCAGCCAGCGACGTCATCATGGAAGATGGCACTTTGGAAGCTCCGGCTCAAGTCAGCCTGAGTTTACGCAACGACCATGTGGGAGCGGTTACCATAGCTCCTCTAGTAGAAATCTACGATAGCTTTGGCTTTATCAACTCCCAAGCTCTAGACCCCAAAACTCTGTTACCCGGTGAAAAAGCAACCTGGACCGATCAAATCATGGTACCTCATAACGCTTTGAGAGATGCAGCAGGTTATTTAGCAGTCTTTACCTTCCATGCATCCGAGGCTGAAACCATGACCATAGCTCCGGCTTATGGCCCACTAGTCGCTCCCTTCAACGCTCACAGCCAAGATGTCTTAGGTAAAATTAGAGAAGGAACAGAAAAGGCTGTTTACACACAACCCTTAGCCGGCTATCTGGCAGCTAAGGAAGATGACACGGTCGACAGTGTGACTACAACCTATAGCAAACTGGCCAATACAGACTTGCGCATCTTTATGGCAGCTTCTGTTGACAGCGCTGTGACTATAGAAGTCAGAGACTCCAAAAACCAAATCGTTAAATCTTATAGAGAGCAGATGCTGCAAAGACATCCCGGTCAGTTTAACCCCGAAGACTTTATCTTGCTCAATCAAGATGATTATTTCTTCATCAGTGGAGTAGGCCAAGAAGACTATACGATTACAATCACCAACAACGATTCCATTGAACGAGGCTACGCTTTGCAGATCATAGAACATCCAAACTACGATTCCGTTGCCGGTGTCTTCTACAGAGGCAATAAGGTCAAAGCGGTTCAAAATACAAGTGGTGAGTGGCAAGCCACAATCGACCTGGACATCTACGAAACTGGCCTGACTTCAGGTCTCAAAGACATTGAGGTCATCTTGCCAGAACTTGAAGTTGAAAATGATTCTGCTAAGAAATTAACCTCCGACGACATAAAAATCTACAGTGGTTTAGAAGCAGAAGATGCTTCAGGCTTTAGAGCCAATAAGCCTCTCGATCAAGCTTTTGATTTAGATCAAGGTGCAGGACGCAGTGTTAAAGTCATGGTCAAGCCTACCGCAGGCAGAGAATCAGGTATTTACACAGGTCAACTGGAGATTAAACTAAAGGGCGATTCAAAGTTCAACCCTGAATACTCCAGCGGAACCTGGAGTGAAAACTCCGACGGAACCTACAGTCAATTCATCGATGTGGCAATTGGCTTGGATATGGATATACCTGCTG
This sequence comes from Bacillota bacterium, assembly GCA_012522585.1. Taxonomy (GTDB): domain Bacteria; phylum Bacillota; class JAAYKD01; order JAAYKD01; family JAAYKD01; genus JAAYKD01. Next base: position 24,599 of record JAAYKD010000070.1, read on the forward strand.
CACCCAAGTTTGCTGCTCAATTAGTTGCTGGCAGCAACAATCTAGTCGAGTTCAGCGGCCAAGCCGGTTCTGAACAAAAAGTCTATATTTTCGTAGCACAAAAAGATGGCAACGGAGATTACAAGGCTGAGCCTAAAGAAGATGGTCTGCTGGCAATTATAACAACTGATCTTGAAGGTAACTTCAAAGCAGAGCAAGCCATTGACTTAATCGGTGAGGTTTACCTCTATGCAGTCGTGCAAGGAGAAAACGATGCCTTGGGTGATCCTACAACTTTGGTCAAAGTCACATTGGCTCACCCCGACACAACTCCTCCGCTGATCGAATTGGTCGCTCCTCACAGCAATATTCAGTTGATTGAACCGGTGGATAGAATTAGGTTTACAGTACACGACGGTGAATCCATGGTCGACCAAGACAGCATCAGAATAAGAATTGATGATGGGGCCCAACAAGAAGCAAATTATAACCATCGCGAAGGCTATTATGAGCTAAAATTGCTTCCTGCTTTAAGTAGTGGCACTCATAGTGTAGAAATAACAGCTAAGAACGAAGCCCAATTACCGACAACTAAAAACTTCCTGATCATCTTAGGTGATAGCTTGGATGTCAGCTTGCAAATAAAAGCAGCAGGCGCTAATTTAGCCGGTGCTCAACTCCTTTTAGATGGCCAGACCTATGTGAGCGATGGCAACGGAATTGTTCAATTAGAGATCGGCCCGGGCGAATACAGCTATAGATTAGAAAAAGACGGCTATCTGCCAATCAGTGGTAAGCTGCAAATTGACGCCAATAATTTAAACTTCGATTTCGATTTGATACCGGCAGTCAATATGGAATTTATCTTTGAAGATGCAGGTAAACGCCTAATCGACAATGTAAAACTTGAGTTGATCCAAAATGAAAAAACAATCATAACTGAATTGAGCAACGCCCAAGGAAAGATTGCCAAATTGATTCCTGCAGGTACCTATACTTATCGAGTCAGCAAAACAGGTTATCTCAGTCAAGAGATTGAAGAATTTGATCTCACTGTTGACCGAAGCGTTGGCCTAGTGTTAGCTGTAGACACCAATGTTACCTATGCCCTAGAAGTTAAAGTAATCGACCAATTGGGCAAAATGCTCAAAGCTAGTGATGGCTTAGTCATCAAGATGACAGAAGAAGGCAAAGAAGAAGCAATTGTTGTTCTCGGCGATGATGGCAGCTACATCAACCACCAAGCAGCCAACGGCCTCTATATCTTTAAGATCAGTGTCGATGGTTACCACGATGAGACGATTGAGATTCTCATAGCTGGAACCCAAATGAGCAAAACGGTGTCCATGCAAGCACAGGGCTATGCCCTCGATTTCGAAGAAGAAAAGATCAGCATTGATTCAGGCTATACAGTTACCAGAAAGAGTGTTGACGAAACCACTGAAGAACTGGCAACAGGCGGCACAATCGTGCCGGGTGAAACTCTCTATATCAAAGAAAATACAAGCGGTACTGAATTGCCGATTAAAGTTCCTGCTCGACCGGTCAGGCCTGAGAATATCACTTACCAGCAGATCGCCGAAGGCCAACTCGAATTTACCATGACCGAGTTAGACAAATATGAATTTAGCTCAGACGGTGAATCCTGGCAAGCCGAGCCTACCTTCTCCGATCTACCCACTTTCCAAAAATTCAACCTCTATGTCAGATACAAGGCAGTCCAAGAAAAATTCGCCTCTATTACAGAAGAAGTCGAAGTGCTCTTGAAACCAAGCGAACTCTATCTCTACAATTTGACTTTCAGCAATCGCAAAGAAGCCAAATTCACTTTAGGCAATAACTCGGGCGTCAAATTCCCCGGCGGAACCTTAGTTGCTGCTGTTTACGATGAAAATGGCAGAATGCTCGAGATGAAGACCTTGGCCAGCGGAAGTCTAGATGATCAACGAGAGTCAGAAAAAATTATTCCTCTCAACTACGAAGGTGCCAGAGTCAAAGTCTTCCTCTTAGATTCTATAGTTAACGTCCATCCCGAAACAGTCAATGTGAGCTATAAGATAGCTTAAACAGTAAATAAGAAAAGAACAGTTCCTAAAAAATAGGAACTGTTCTTTTTTATGAAGGAAGGGGTTTAGATAGTCGTCCAGCCTCCGTCAACGGCTAAGTATTGGCCGGTGGTATAACCGGAAGCGTTACTAACAAAACAGATGAATGCGTTATAGAATTCATCGCGTCACAGGTTTAGATAGTCGTCCAGCCTCCGTCAACGGCTAGGTATTGACCGGTGGTATAGCTGGAGGCGTTACTAACAAAATAGATGAATGCGCTGTAGAATTCATCGCGTCACAGGTTTAGATAGTCGTCCAGCCTCCGTCAACGGCTAAGTATTGGCCGGTGGTATAGCTGGAAGCGTCACTTGCAAAGTAAATCAGTGCTCCGTCTAATTCACCGTCACGGCCTGGGCGTCCCATGGGACAGTAAGCTTGAATGACTTGGTCAAAGCCTTCGCTGTTGATTACATCTTCAGTCATTTCGCTGGGGAAATAGGCGGGCCCTATAGTGTTGACGGTGATATTGTGTTTAGCCCATTCGTTGGCTAAAGCTTTGGTCATAGCGGCAACGGCACCCTTTGAGGTGACATAAGCCGAGATGGGGCTGTTGGCCATGGCAACCACCGAATGGATTGAACCAATATTGATGATTTTGCCATAGTTTTGCTCGATCATGTGCTTGCCTACCTCGCGAGCCATATAATAAACTCCGTCCACATTGACCTTCATGGTCTTCATCCAGTCATCGTCGGTCTGGCTTTCAGCAGGAATGCCGTAGCCAACGCCGGCGTTATTGACCAGAATATCGATGCGACCAAAGTGCTCTACAACTTTTTCGACTAAGGCTTTAATCTCGTCGGAATTGCTCATATCTGCAGGCACTATCAAGCACTCAACACCCAGAGCTTCGATTTCTGTTTTGACCTGCTCCAAACGCTCTTTGCGACGGGCTGTAATTGCTATTTTGGCTCCTTGGCTTGCTAAAGCTTTGGCAAACTGCACACCTAAGCCAGAAGAGGCGCCGGTGACCAAGGCCACTTTACCGTATAAATTAAATAGATTTGTCATTGAGTAACTCACTCCTTTATTTAATCAGCTAGAAGCTAAATATTCTTCCATATATATTATATGAACATTTGCTCAAATAATCAAGTGTCAGTTTCTCAATGATTCTGTAATTTTGTTGATGAGCATCTTTTTTCACCTTTTCCATCTCGAAAAAGAAAGCAAAAGGGCCTTGAAAAATTTCAAAGCCCTTGGATTAATTATCTGGTTGTAGCAGAAGAGTAGACATTATGTTGATGTCGTCGCATTGATAGGCAGTGATTTTAGTCAGTCTTTAATATCGTTCAACTGGCCCAAAATCAAGCTTTTTATTTAAGTTTCTTAACATTAAAGTGTCTATGGCATTAGCAATAGGTTTCCATCACTTCTGTGGTTGCAGCACGAGTGTAGCGATTTTAATTAAGTTGTCGTATTGATAGGCAGTGATTTTAGTCAGTCTTTAATATCGTTCAACTGGCCCAAAATCAAGCTTTCTATTTAAGCTCCTTAACGTTGAAGCGTTTATGGTATTAGCAATAATTTTCTATCAATTCTTTGGTTGCAGCCAAAGAGCGGAAATCCTACTGAAACCGCTGGACTGGTAGGTGTTGTTTTAACAAAAGTATATTCTTGCAATGAATGTCTTTGTTCTGTTTATTTTCTTGTCTAATTATTTGGCTGCAGCACGAGAGTGGATGTCTTACTTAAGTCGTCGTATTGGTAGGCAGTGATTTTGCTGCCTTGAATATAGTAGAGCAGATCGTCGATATAGATGATCCGGCTTGCAGATGGTAGGTCTTGACTATAAAAATCGGGTTGCTCAGAATAAATAATTTTTTTCAAGGTGATATTATCGTTTTCGTAGCTGATCAGCACCGCTCCAGATTCAAGCTGATAATCATAGGGATCATCGGTCAAGTAAGCATCAAAAGCCATCAGCTTTTTGTTTTTATCGAACATCAAAGCCTTGTGATTGCCCAGAGCGTCGGTGTAGCTGCCTGATTCACCTATAATCAAATTTGCAACTTCTTCAGGCTTACCCATATCGGATACATCGAAAAGTGATACTTTAACCCCTCCATGGCGTTGGCCAACAACGACTTCCTTGCCCCATTTATCTTTTTGATAAATATCGACAACATCCATGCCTAAGCCTAAGAGGTGGGTTTCACTTATCGGATGAAGATAGCTGCTAAATCCTGGTATTTCCAATTCGCCTGTAACTTTAGGATCCTTGGGGTCAGATAAATCGAAGACGAAGAGAGGGTCGATGGTGCGGAAAGTGACTATATAACCCTTCGAGCCTAAAAAGCGCACAGAATAAATGCTTTCTCCTTTGGCTAAGTCGGTCACTGCTCCTGTTATGTTCAAGGATGAATCGAGAACATAAAGATTGTTTCCTTTTTCCCATTGGGTAGTGGCGACTCTTAGATGGCCGGCATATTCGTCTAAGGCAAATTGATTGGTCAAATAGCCGTCGACTTCCCCTGAACCGGCATAGCCTACATTGAGACCGCTAATTGCGAACTTGGTAATAGTAGTCTTCTCGCCGTAATTGCTGGAAGCAATATAGAGGGCATGGTCGTTCATATAGGTGATGGCGCCATAAGCACTGATCAGTTCAACTTCTGCTTTAGCGTCATTGCGGATATCCAAAGCTGATATACTGATGAAGCCTTCGGCCGGATAGCCTGGAGTGATCATGATATCATTTAGCTCAACCGGTTCGAATTTAAAACCGGTAGCACTGTCACGGACCTCCGGTAAAAAAATCTCCCTGAAAAAGTTTGAATTAGCGACTAAATAAACAATATCACCGTTTTTACGGCTGGTGGAATAATGACCTTCAATTTCGTGACTTTTGATTAAATAAGGTGCTTCCGGGCTGGAAATATCAAAAACATCGATAAAGGAATAATGTTTAGAATTATAAAAGGGCGGCATGATCATCATGTCCAGCGAATCGTTTTGTCTGGTCGAATCAAAATCAGCTTCTATTTGTTCATACCTTGTGCCTAAAATAATCATGCGGTCTCCATCAATGAACATTTCTTGGGCGCTTTTATCCTTAGCAAGGGGGATGACGGCAATCTCTTCTAAGTTTCCATCTTGAGCATTGACGATTCGAATAGCCTTTTCTGCTACCAAGTAGATGTTTTTACCATCGGTTTTGACTAAATCGGCTTCGTCAATACCCTCTACTTGAATATTAGTCTGAGAAAAATCGCTTTCTAAGCTTTCAGAACTCTCAGGAGAACCCAGATCGCTAACATTAACCATTCCGGGCACAGGGCCAAATTCCCCCTCGACTATTGTCATCTGATCTTTGAAATGATAAAGATAGGATGTGCCTGAAACGGATTTTAAAACTTCATCGATGTTTCGGGCTTTCAGAGCAAGGCCGATTTTGCTTTTGATCTGTTGGAGCAAATCATTTTGAGTCTCTAAATCGATAGCCCCGCTGCCGATGGCTATGACTCGATCAAAATAAGAAACATCTTTTTTGAGTATATCCTCCGCTAAAACTCTCAAAGGCACCATGGTCCGCTCTTGTATGATGGTGGAGTTTGTATCTATCTCTATTTCTTTAATTTTACCAGCAGATTCGATTCTATAGTTTTTTTGGTCAATTGGAAAAAGATATTTAGCATTTTTATATTCAATAATGGCGGTGCGATTTTGGTCATCATAGCTGACTTTAGCGCCAAAATGTTCTGAGATGGCACGCAAAGGCAGAAGAGTCCGGCCAGCAATGACCGTTGCTGCCAGGTCTGGGTTAGAAGGGTCAATGGTTTTAATCCTTTCGTCTTTTAAAATGAGCGGGCTACCTGTGTGCAAAAAGATATGACCGTCTTGCTCTGATTCAGTTAAAGGGTTAGAAAAAACTTGGACGGAAAAGATCACGGCTAAAAGTAAAAATAAGATACTGAGCTTTTTCATAATGTCAACTCCTTATTTAATCTGACGTGACCCTAAACAGTTTTGTTCCTTTTTAACGAAAAATAAAAAGTAAAAAGGCCCATTACCTATTGATGAAAATAGGTAATGAGCCACTGAGTTAAGGTTTATCGAAAGCTCTTATCTTGATTTAAACTCACAAAAAGGAGCTTACTCTTCAACAATCTAATTCTCTGTATTTTTGTCGGCGTAATGGTCAACAACAAATTGAGTCAGTTTAAAAGTTGCATCTCGCTTGGCCAAAACATCGATGGTTTGGCGAATCGTCTCCACTCTTCTGGGATGAGAGAAAAGATTGTAAACAGCTTCGTCAATTGGGAAAGTCTTAGTTGCATAAAGGCCAAGACCGTTATTGAGCATAAACTCCACATTGCGGTGTTCGTGGCCCGGTATGGGGTTGATCATTATCATGGGCAAGCCTTTGGCCAAAGCCTCAGAGGTGGTTAAACCGCCCGGTTTAGTGATGATACAATCGCTGGCATCCATCATCAAATCAACATTATCGACGAAACCATAGATGTGAACGTCTTTTTCATATTCATTTTGTTTCAAGTCTCGGTAGAGGGCTTTGTTGTTGCCGCAAACCACCATGATCTGAAAAACTAAAGGCAGGCTATCTAAGGTCTCTATGGTATTTTCTATATGACCATAGCCCATTGAGCCACTCATGACTAAAAGGGTAGGCACATCTGGCTTTAGTTCCAACATTTCTCTGGCCTTGCTCTGCTCGGTGCGCTTGGAAAATTTCTTGTGAACAGGAATACCAAAAGGCAACATTTTTTTGGCTGAAATGTTTTTTCTTTCCAGTGAATAAGACAAGAGCTCACTGCCCACAACAAAATAATCTAAATTGCCCGTCTCTTGCCAGAGTGGGTGAATTGTATAGTCGGTCACGATATTGATCACGCAAGTATCTTCCAGAAATCCTCGGCGCCTTAAATTGCTCATCATACAGGAGGCCAAAACATGGGTGCTGATGATATAATCAGCATCTTTTTCCAAAATCAAATCTTTGATCTCTTCGGTCATGACTCTGTTGACCAAGCGAGTGATGGAAAAAGGCGAAGAGGGTTCCGTCACTTTGTCCATCATCTGATAGACCAAGTGATAAGCACGAGGAGCATAGGTGGTGCTAATAAGGTAGCCGTGGGACATGGTCATGTTGACCAATTTACTGATTTCACCATAGACATCCATGATTTCGCAATCGACATCCAGCGATTCAAAGCGATTGGCTAATGCTTTGGCGGTGGCATAATGACCCTGGCCGGTGGATACCGACAATATTAAAACTTTCATTTAGTCACCTCCAAATTATTTTTCTAGTTGGCTAAAGCGATCATGGCTCGCAACAATTTAAAAGCTTCAAGGAAATTAGGAGCTTCTGCTCTGACAGTTTTACCGTCGATTCTTTTAGTGCCGGGAGTGCGGGAAGCGTTGTCGGCTAAGCCGCTGTTATGGCAGACCATGTCGATGGTGACGGGGCGTTGAGGTATGTAGACTTGGCAAGCTTCAATATTTTCCAAAGCCTTTTGGGCCTGACTCTCGATCAGAGCCTCAGCTTTTTCCAAGGGTAAATGCAGGGCAGAATAACGAGTGACAGCTTCTTTGACCTGGGCTGTGGTTATATTGGGCAGAGTTTTTTTGATATCCTCACAGATTACCTGGTCTCCGCTTAAAAATATGACCGGGACCTTGAAATCGCCGGCTATGGCAGCGTTGATCACTGCTTCGCTGGCAGCTTCACCGTTGATCAGAATTTCGTGGACGGTTCCGCCGGAGATAGTATGGCTCAAAACGCCAAAGTCGCCATTCTTAGCGTGGTAGCCTACAAAAGCTACGGCATCAAAATCTGCGTTGATCCCTTCCATCATGGAGAGATGCTTAGGAGAACCACTGAGCAATTGCACCCTGGGGTCCAATTCTTCAATATAGATATTGCGCATGGAGCCATGACTGTCATTGACCACTACTTGAGTGGCCCCGGCTGCAAAGAACCCTCTGGCAGCTGCATTGACTTCTTTGGTCATCTGGAGGCGAGCCCGGGTGTATTCGGCTCCGCCGCTGGGGGAACACTGTTCACCGTGGACAACACCGGTAATACCTTCGATATCCGCTGAAATAAAAATACGCATAGAAACAACTCCTTGATTATGATATCAAAGTAAATTTCGCCCAAAGAAGGATAAAATCCTTTGCTCAAGGAAGGAAAGAAAAAATCAGCCGTTTTTGGAGGCTTAAATCGATGAATGAAAAAGACAAGAAAATCGTAGAAATCTATACTGATGGTGCCTGTTCGGGCAACCCGGGACCGGGAGGCTGGGCCGCTGTTTTAAAATACAAAGGCAACCGCAAGGAAATTTCCGGTGGGATCAAGGCAACTACCAATAATCGCATGGAATTGCAGGCTGCCATCGAAGGTTTAGCAGCCTTGAAAGAAAGCTGTCAGGTCAATTTATATAGTGATTCAGCCTATCTGATCAATGCTTTTAAGCAGGGTTGGCTGGATAATTGGCAAAGAAATGGTTGGAAAAATGCCAAGAAGCAGCCGGTGGAAAACCAAGATCTGTGGCAGCAGCTTTTGTCACTGAACAGAAAACACCAGATTAGCTGGCATAAGGTCAAAGGGCATAGCGACGACGAAGAGAACAATCGCTGTGATGCCTTGGCCAAAGCAGCTTTGGAAAAATACTTAAATTGATTTTATTAGTTCTAAAAAGAGACTGAAGTGAAGGAAAAAGCAAGGTCAATACAGAATTTAGTAAGGTCAATGTTTGTAATTCTTAAATATTGAAAGGAGCCGATTCAATGAGTAAACGCCCAATAACTATCGACGATTTAATGGCTATGAAGTTTCCGGGAGATAGCCAGCTTAGCCCCTGCGGCAAACATATTGTTTTCACTCTGACCACCATGGATTTAGAGAAAAACGGTTATGAAAGCACTTTGTGGATGCTGGACAAAAAGGAAGACGGTTGGGGTGAACCCAGACAGTTTACCAACCATCAAAACAAAGACAAACTCTATCGAGACACTACGCCTCGCTGGAGTGCCTGCGGAAAAGGCATCTATTTTATGAGCAACCGCAGTGGTCGCAACCAACTCTGGGCCATTTCCTTAAAAGGCGGCGAAGCCAAGCAAGTAACAACTTGGGAAGATGGCATGGCCGGTCTGACCTTTAACCCGGCTAACCCCGATGAAGTAGCATTTTCCTCTTATGTTCCCGGCAGTAAACAGGAACAAAAGAACAAGGATATGCGAGTTATTACAAAAATCCGTTACAAATTCAACGGCATGGGCTTTTTGGATCCCAGACCTCGTCATTTATTCACCCTTAATTTGAAAACCGGTGAATACAAACAAGTAACTGATGGAAAGTTCACTGAAAACTCACCAGTTTACAGCCCCGACGGCAAGACTTTGGCTTTTGTAGGCTCACGCATTGAAGATGACGATATTAACGAAATCAACAATGTCTGGACTGTCGATATCGAAAGCGGAGAAATCAAAGCAGTTACCAACAATGAAGGCATGGCACATTCTCCTTCCTTCTCACCTGACGGCAAGTATATTGCTTATTTGGGCCATGAAAAGGGTCAGGGCAGAAACGGTGTTAACACCAGCATCTTGGTCAGGCCTGTTGAAGGTGGCGCAGCCATCAACTTAACCGAAAAATACGACTTGACCATTGGCAACAACTCCGGTGGCGACGCCAGAGCAGATGCCGGTAGTGGGCCTTACAAATGGTTAGGCGACAGCAGCGGTATTTACGCTTTAGTAGCAGAAGCCGGTGCGACCAATATCTATAAATTCACTATCGAAGACCAAGAAAAATCTATGGTTACCACCGGATTGCACGGCATGACCAGCTTCAGTGCATTGCCGGCTAAAACCGAGAACGGTGAAATGCCCGTCTCCTATATAGTCGACTGTTCTATTTACGCCAGTAATGTTTACGTCAAAGAAGTTGGAGCCGAAAAAGGCCAACGCTTGACCGCTTTGAATACAAAGCTCAACGAAGCTGCCTATATCGCTCCCATGGAACCTCTCTCCGCAATCAGCAGAGACGATGTAGAAGTTCATGGCTGGATCTTAAAGCCCTACGGTTTTGACGAGACAAAGAAATATCCTCTGGTCCTCCACATTCATGGTGGCCCCTACGGTGCTTCCGGTTGGAGTTTCTTCCACGAGTATCAGCTTTTAGCTGCTCAAGGCTATGCAGTCTTAATCAGTAACCCTCGCGGTTCAGCCACCTACGGTGAAAAACACGCATTAGGTGTGATCGGTGACTGGGGCGGCGGCGACTATGCTGACGTCATGGCGATTACCGATCAGGCTATTAAAGAAAACTCCTGGATAGACCAAGAGCGCTTAGGCGTGACCGGCGGTTCTTATGGCGGTTATCTGACCAACTGGATCATCACTCAAACAGATCGCTTTAAAGCAGCTGTAACTGCTCGTTCAATATCCAATATGTATACAAAATATGGCGTTTCCGATATTGGCTGGGTTGGTAACAAATCTGGCATGGGCGGAGTAGACCTCTGGGACGAAGGTGGAGAAGAGTTCATCATGAGCCGTAGCCCCATTCGCTATGCTCCCAATGTCAAAACTCCACTTATGTTCATCCATTCGGAAGAAGACCATCGCTGCACCATGGAACAAGCAGAGCAATTCTACACTGCCTTAATGCGTTTGGGCAACAAATGTGAATTCATCCGCTTTATCGGCGAAAATCACGATCTCAGCCGCACCGGTAAGCCACAAAATCGTTACGATAGACTGGCCCAAATCGTGCGCTGGTTCGAAACATATCTCTAATACTTCGATTGAACTTTACTCAAGCCTTGATTAGCTTAGAGTAGTTTATAAAGATAAAAACAGAGCCTTTAAAACCTGGGTCTCAGGGTTTAAAGGCTCTGTTTCTTTTTAATTGATTTATCTGCCTTGGGGCAGAAATAGCGCAGTCTAGTGTTCTTCCGCATCGATTTAGTTTTTTGTGTTTGATGAATTAACTGTATCGATACAAAGCTTTCGGTCTAAAACTTTACCTGCCTTGGGGTAGAATTATCGCAGTTTAATGTTTTTCTGCACCGATTCAGTTTTTAATGTTTGACGAACTAATTGCGTCGATACAAAGCTTTCGGTCTAAAACTTTACCTGCGTTGGGGTAGAATCTCCAGCCAGTATCCGTCCGGATCTTCAATGAAATAGATGCCCATGTTGGGGTTTTCGTAGCAGATCACACCCATCTCTCGGTGTAATTGGTGGGCTGCTTCGTAATCGTCGGTAACAAAAGCGATGTGGGATTCATTGTCGCCTAAATCGTAAGGGCCGACTTTGTCGCGCAACCAGGTGATCTCAAAAGTGTAGACTCCAGAGCCATCGGTCAAATGACAGATTCTAAAGCTGCCATCCTTGGCAGTGTGATCTCGAGCAATGGTTAAGCCTAAAGCTTTTTCGTAAAATTCCAGACTTCTTTCCATGTCGGTGACGTTGATATTACTGTGACTTAGTTTAAATTTCATATATATCCTCCTTTAAATAAATTATATTTCAATACTCTCGCCGGGGCGTGATAAATAGGTGAGTTTACTATAGGGTTCAATATCCTCTCTCAGCTTGTCGCTCAAACGAAGAAACTCACCAAAATGCATGGGAATTAAGTGTTTGGGCCTAGTAGCTTCGACGAATTGTCGGGCTCCTCTATGGATATCCGTTTTCAGGCGCGGGTCGATAGGGAAAAAAGCCACGTCTAAATGCTGGGCCCTCAGGGAAATTACCTGCAGCTCCCTTAAAAAGTCAGCTTCGGCTTGAGCTATTTCCTGAGGAGTAGATTCCTCCTGCCAATGCCAATTGTTTAAATCTCCAGCATGGAACAAGGAATCTTCACCTTTGCGCAGGAGAAAGGAAACCCCCTCATCGGTGCTGCCAAAAGCTGTTATTTCTAAATCTCCCAGTTTTGTGACTTCGCCTGGGCGCATGAAGATGGCCCCGGGATGCTGGACTTTTTCAGCCAGATCAAAGCCAAAGACATAGTCTATGGGTCTTTCTTTGCTCCAAGTCAAAATAACAGGGTTAAAATGGTCGCCGTGGCCATGGGTAGCTAAAACGCTGACTCGAGGCAGATCGGCAAAATAATGGGGGCGTAGAACACCATCGCTGATACTAGTGCCGGGGCTGTGCTTGTAATAATCTATGATGACCATATGGTCTGGCCAAGAAACAATAAATGAACTGTTGTGTAAATAGGTGATTTTCATGAAATAGTTCTCCTTTCTTGAGGATTTTAACAGACCTGCAAATAGGGGCAGTATTTGCAATGCTGGTCAATTTTTTTGATGAAATCGCTTTTGTTTTTCCCCGTCTCTATGGTCTTGCTCAGCTCCAGCAGTTGGGTTTTGGCTTGGTTCAAATCCTCTTCAGCCAAATTTACCGGCCAGATTTTAGGCAGACGGGTGAAATAAAGATGTGCCTCCTCGACCTTGCTAGAAAACTCTTCTTGCAAAGCCAGGGCATACCATTGTAATTGCAAGATATACTGATTAGCCACAGCGTCAATCGTGTTTGCATTCACTCTATTGGTTTTATAGTCTAAAATGGTCAATGTATCGTCGCTATTTTTTAAAACCAAGTCGATAATTCCTTCTAAGAATGTATTTTCGCTTAAAGGAATTAAAAACTTCAGCTCTTTGTCTATGCTCTCAGCTTTTTCTAAGAGGTCGACCAGATTCTGATCCTCTCTGATTTTCTGATAGATCTCAAAAGCTTCGTCTCTTCTGTGAGCTTGAGATGAAAACTCTTCTAGTTCTAAAGCCTGATCTATTAGCTCTTGGCCATCGCTGTGTAGGTCTAAATTTTCGCAAAGATAGTGGATCAAGGAACCGAAAATTAAAGGATCATCCCTGTTTATTTCAGCTTTTTCTACCTCATTTCCTTCCTCTTCCAGGCGGTCATAGAGCTCGTAGGTGAAAAAATCTTCTTGCAAGTTTTCGAAGGGTTTGAGCCAGAGGCGGTAGCGCAAATAATAGCGTCTGGGGCACTGTTTGTATTCTAAAAGGGCCGTCGCCGAAACTCTAAATTCTTCTCTCGGTGTTAAATCGATTTCCTCTTGCAAGGGTGTTATCTCTAAATTTTCTAAGCTTAAATTCTCTTCCGCTTCTTGAGCAAACAAGGATAGTTGTGAGTTTTCAGGGTTAACCTCAGAAAATTCATCTGAAATATTTTTAGAATCAGCCTGTTCCTTCTCGGTAGTTTCATCAAAACTGTTATTTAATTCCAGAGCATGGGGTTCATCTGCCGAGATTAAATCTTTAGCTTTAGTTAAATTCTTTTCTTTGTCAGTTAAATCTTGCTTTGCTTGGTTTAATTGGTTGATGTAATCTTCCAAATCCAGATCTGGGTCAAAGCGGGGATAAACCCGTTCCTCTTCTTGAAGGTTTTCTTCCGGGAAATATCTCCAGAGAAATTCCAAATCGTGGTAGCTTCGTTTTAAACCTGCTGGCTCTGCTTCTATTTCTTCTAGACTGGGCAATTGCTCGCTTGCTTTGAGCCATTCTAAAAACTGTGCCCAATAGGAGCGTTTTTCATACTTGTTCAGTGCTCCACCCAAGACCAGGTAGTCTCGAGCTCTGGTCAAAGCTACATAGAAGACACGCTGGGCTTCTTCCTTCTCCAGGTTTAAAGCCTCGTCTACTAATTTATGGCCCTTGCGCGTGCCGAGTTTCAAGGTCAAACCCTCTTGGGGGGAATAGAGCAGAGAGTCCTCAACTCTTTGGCGCAGTTGGCGAATCAAATCGGGTAAAAATAAAACCGGAAACTCCAAGCCTTTGGCTGCATGAATGGTCATAATTCTGACTGCGTTTTGGTGTTCGCTGAACAAGGTCAGTTCAGCTTCGTTTTCTTCTTCGGCTAAGTTTTGAAAATAAGCCAAGGCTTCGTGAATGCCATTATATTTTGTGCCAGACGCCTCTTTACTGATGCTGATCAGCTTGGCTATATTTGTCCAGGCCTGTTCGCCTAAAGGAGCGGCGGCATAAAAGGTATCGAGGCTGCTGTCCCTGATGATTCTTTCAATTAGCTGGGGCACATCCAAGAACATTTTTAAATTTTGCCAATTCTTCAAATTTGAAATCAGCTGGTTTAATTTTTCTTTGCTTGCTTTTTTCCCTTCATTTTGCCAGAGAGTAAATTTTTCCAAATCGAGATGATCGGTCAAATTAAGATTGTTTTTCCGACAGTAGAGGGCGTATTCGGCTAAATCACTCAAAGCTAAACCATGATAAGGAGCCGAGAACCAGCCCCAGATGGCAAATTCATTGTCGGGCTGAGCAATCGCCGCTAGGGCCAAGATGATAAAACGGATTTCTTCTCTTTGGTAGAAGGCTCGGTTGCCAATGACCAAATAGGGGATGTTCTCCTTTTTTAAAGCCTGCACATAGATATTTAAGGCTGAGCGACTGCGAAAGAGCATGGCAATGTCTCTGAACTCAACAGCCTTTGCCACTTCCTGGCCTTCTACTCTTTTAAAGGTCAGCTTTTCTTTATTATCGACCATCTCTCTCATGCGCTGGGCCATGCCTCTGGCTTCTTCGAGACGACTTTCACCGCTTCTTTCCCTTGTGTTGATGATGATTTCGGCTGCCGGCAAGGCGACGGGCAGGCTTCGGCCTTTGTTCATCGGCTGATAATCGGGCAAGATATCAGAAAAATAAGCATTGACCAAATCGATGATCTGGGGAGCGCTGCGGTAATTGGCCTGGAGTACCTTATGGCCTTGAGTGTCGGCATCCACCGATTGGTCAATCAGCTGGGTCATATTCAAGAAAAGTTGGACTACAGCTCCGCGAAAGCCATAGATCGATTGCTTGATGTCTCCGGCCACGAAAAGGCTGGAATCCATTCTGTTGGCATTGAGCAATTTGATGATTTCAAATTGAGAATAATTTGTATCTTGAAATTCGTCGACCAAATAGGAGAGGTAGCGCTCTTCTAAAGCGGCGACGATCTGTGGGTTTTCCTCTAAGAGTTGCAAGGTCAAATGTTCTAAATCGCCAAAGTCTAAAGCCTTAACTCTCTTTTTCTCTCGGGAAAATCGATCGTAAACAGCATTTAAAAAGACATAGACCTTTTCATAAGTGGTTTGCAGCCAATCTTCCCAGAGGCTTTGATAGGTTTCGAAAAACTGTAAATCGTTTAAAAAATCAAAAAGAATTCCGTCATTCTTGCTTAAAGAGCTTCCTTTTTCGTATTCAAGAAAAGTATCGGCAATGCTTTGGAAGAATTTGCCCTGTTGATGGTGATCTAAAAGGTAAAAATCATGGGCTGACTTTTCTTCCATGGTTAAAAGAAAGTCTCGGCGCCTCAGAGCTTTTCTTCCTCTCTTGTCGAGACCAAGCTCGGAAGAAGCCAATAAGGATAAAATCTGGAAAAAGTTTTGCCAGAGTTCTTCTCTCTCATTTAGACTTAGGGGTCTACCTAAAAGCAAATCCTTCAAATTTAAGCCCTTGCCAATGGCCTTGCTTAAAAAATCGCCTAAATCATTTTGTAATCTGCTGGTGTTGCTATTCTGCAGCAAGAACATGGCTTGGTGGTTATGATTTTGCAAGAAACCAGCCAGCTCTTGGGTGATACAGTTTTGCAGGATCTGCCGACTTTCGAATTCTTCTAAAAGGGTAAAGTCTGGGTCGATCCCTGCTTCGATGGGGAAACTGCGTAAAATCTTGCTGCAAAATCCGTGAATCGTGCTGATGTTGGCGGTGGGCAAGAGCAAGATTTGCTGTTGCAAAACTTCTGCCTCTTTTTTATCTTGGCCTTCTTGTAAGCGTCCTAAAAGCTCGGCGCCGATCCGCTCTCGCATCTCAGCGGCAGCTTTGCGGGTAAAGGTGATGGCCACAATGGCATCATGGCTTTTGTGTTCTTTGAGCAATTGTAAATAACGCTGGACTAAAACCCCGGTCTTGCCGGCTCCTGCTCCGGCTGAGAGCACCAGAGATTGTTCTGTCTTTTCTATAGCGAAAAGCTGGTTGGGGGAATATTTTATTTTACTCAAGTGCATCCCCTCCTTTAGGGCAAAAACCATTGAAAGCGCAGTGTTGGCAAATATCATCCACCGGTTCTATAGGAAAAGATCCCAGAGAAATTAAATTGTCGAAACGGCTGAGCAAAGCTTTAGCTTCTTCCTTTAATTGAGGCCAGGAACTTTGGTCAAAGGATGAAATTAAGTTAGCTTTGCCTTGGCCCCGCCCCGGAAAATAATAAGCGGCTTCTTGAGCTTCCTTTTCCATCAAGGCCTCCCAGGCTAGGGCATAAATGGGTAATTGCAGATCTTTTAGTGGTTCTCTTCTAATCGGCCTGTAACTTAAGTCTGATCCGCTTTTGTAATCGTATAAGACGGCTTGACCTTGAGGGTTTAAATCGATTCGGTCGATTTTTCCTTGGACCGGGTAATTATCTGGGCTTATCTTCAATTCTTCTTCTTTGCCAAAATACCACTCCAGATAAGTGGGCTTGTTGCCGGTTTTCTCAAACAAGTCGATTTCTTCGTCGAGCCATTTGAGCAAGAGCTCTCGATGCAAGAGCTTTTCGGCCTGCCAGAGACTCTCGGGCAGATTTAAAGTGTCGGGCATCAGCCAGAGTTCGTTCAGGGTCTTGTCTAAAATTTCTATGCATTGGTCTCTGTTTACTTCTTGACTATTGTATAGAGGCTCAGCCCAATCTTGGCTCAACCTGTGTAAAATTCTGTGTAAAAGGGTGCCCCTGTCCAGGGGGCTTAAGGTTTCGCTGACTCCTATAGGCTCTTGTAAGCGCAAACCAAAGCTCAGAAGATAGGCATAAGGGCAGGAGCGATAGCTGTTGTAGGAGGTGGGGGATTGCTTTAATTTAGGGGGGATGAGCCGGGCATCCACTTTAATATTGCGGTCGATGGATATTTCCTGTTTCTCAGCTTGCTGGGCCAAAGATGTTAAGTTGAGCCAATGGGGGTTTAAAGTGGCAGATCGATCCACGTCGAAGGGGCTGGCTCTGCCTTGGCTAAATTTTAAATCGGGCAGATTCCACTGGAGCAAAAGCAAGAAAGGAGAAGGGCTGAGGCCGTTGCCTTTTAAATCCCTTTGACTGTAGGAGAGAATATGTCTCTCCTTGCCTAAACTAAGGCTCAGGCGTAAAAGTTCTTCTTCTCTGGCCATATTGCTCAAATTGTCGGGCCAATTGGGCTTTAGTTGCTGCAAATGATACATGGATTCCCTGTTTAAAAGCCAGTTGCTGCCAGGTAAGAGGGGGAAGGCGTCTTCGTTTAGACCCAGGATCGCCACCCCATAATACTCCTGCCCGCGCAAGCGCAAAGGTGTGCCGATGCGAATGCCGGCAGGTTGACCATAGGGCAGAGGCAAGAGGTTTTCTTCTAACACTTCATTTAAATTGAGCAGATATTCTTTTAAACTCCAAATTTTTGTTTCCTCTTGGCTGAAGCTCAAATCCTGCATCTGCTTTAAGGCATCGAGGAAGCCTAAATAGGCCCCTTGATACTGCTTTTGTAAGAGCAGCTTTTCCCCTTCTTCCAAGGGCATTTCCTTGATCAGCAAAGGGAGATTGTCGAGCCCTCTGAGCTCTAAAAGTTTAGTCAAGGCTGCTTGATATTCTTCTGCTGAAGCCTTTTGAGGAATGATCTGCAAATCGGCTTGCCATTTTCTGATTAGGGCTTCACCTTGCCGAAAGAGCTCATCGGGGTAAAAGCGGCCTAAAGATGCTTCCTCTTCGGCACTTAAATCGAAGGGCTTGTTGTGTTGGCGAGCACTTTCCAAGCGGTTGAGCCAAGTCTGAAATTCCCCCAGCAGCCCACTGACCGGCCAGAGCCCTGCTACTTCAAGAGCGGTCTGGCTATTCTGATTTAAAATAGAAGTGCGCAAAAGCTTGGGTAAATTGATTCGATAGGGTTCGTTGAGAGCTTCGAAGATGATTTTAATCGCCTGGATTAAGGGCTGAGCAGCCAGCGGCCGCCTCAGGACCAGACTATAGGGTAGGCCGGCGCTCTCTAGTTCTTGACGCAAAAGGGAAAAATAAGGCTCCTCTTGCCGGCAGATGATAGCCCATTGATGAGGTTTGATGCCCTTTAGAAGGGATCTTTTTATTTCGGTCAAAACGTCTTGGACCTCTCGGTTTAAATCGAAAGATGCTATGACCAAAGGCTTGGCTTGGGTCAAATCTTGCCAAGAGGCCGGCGGTGTTTTGTCTACCTGGCAGAAGGTAAAGCGCTCTTGACACCAGGCAAATAGACGTTCTTCTTGTTTGCTGCTAAAATAAAAATCATGGGCGTAGAGAGCTCTCATCCCCTCGAAGATTTGGGGCAGTTCTTGCTCGGCAGGCAGATTGAAAATATAAGCGAAAAGATCGTAATTGTCGTAGCAAAGATTTTTGGCTTTAAGCTCCTGATAGGCTTGAAGTATCTGGTAAATATCCTGCCAGTAAGGGCTGTTCTGACTTAGCTGGAGTAAATCTTCTTCCTTTAAGCCTTGCTCTCTCAATTCTTGATTGAGCAAAGACAGAGACTGAGCAGTGCTTTCTAATTGAGCTTCTTCTAAACGCAGGCTTTTTAAAACTCCCTGCTGCTCAAACTCAATTAAAACTTGCAAAAACAACTCTTTGCTCATCAGAGCCGAGAGCATTTTTTTGTTTTGAGAAAAAGGCTTAGTCAAAGCCTTGATAAAATCATTGAAGGTGATGATCAAACCGGGTGTTTTTTGGCCTTTGCTTTTTTTCTGGCGGGCGAACTCATATTCAGCCTGCATCATTAAATCGGTAGTCGGGTAGAGAAATATGGACTTTTCCAATGGGATGTTATTTTGTTCTTGCAAAGTTTTCACCTACCTTTTCTTACTTTTATATTATTCAACAGAAGAAGGGATAAATCCTTAAGGACTTGACCTTTTTTCCTTGAAAGAAAGCTGTGGCTATGGTATATTTGAACTTGTGCAACTTAGTTTTGCTAAACTGAAGGAGGAAAAAGCTTTGATTGCCAATGGATTTAATTTGGATTTGTACATAGAAAAGCAGTCTAAAGAGATCAAAAAGCGTATTGATAAATTTGGTGGCAAGCTCTATTTGGAGTTTGGCGGCAAATTGTTCGACGACAATCACGCAGCTCGGGTTTTGCCCGGGTTTAAACCTGACAGCAAATTGAGCATGCTGAAAAGCATCAGTGACCAAGTGGAAATTATTATTGTCATCAAAGCCGATGATATCGACGGTACAACAATCAGAAATGATTTAGGCATTACCTACGATGCCGATGTTTTGCGTCTGATCGATTCCTTTAGAGCAATCGACCTTTATGTGGGCAGCGTGATCATCAGTCAGTATGAGGGTCAAGCTGCGGCTAAGCGTTTTCGCCGCCAGTTACAAAAACAAGGTGTGCCGGTCTTTTTGCACTACCCAATCGATGGCTACCCTTTAAATGTCAGCGAGATCGTCAGCGACAATGGCTTTGGTAAAAATGAATATGTGGAAACCACCAGGCCCTTGGTCGTGGTGACGGCACCGGGCCCGGCCAGCGGTAAAATGTCGGCCTGTTTGTCGCAGCTTTATCACGACCACAAAAGAGGCTTAGTTGCCGGTTATGCTAAATTTGAAACCTTTCCCATTTGGAATTTTTCCCTAAAACACCCAATAAATTTAGCTTATGAAGCAGCCACAGTTAATTTAAACGATGTTAATATGATCGACCCTTATCACCTAGAGGCTTATGGCGTGACCACGGTCAATTATAATAGAGATGTGGAAGTCTTCCCCGTTTTGAAAACCATGTTTGAGCGAATCAGCGGCAAATGCCCTTACCAATCGCCCACGGACATGGGGGTCAACATGGTCGGCTTTTGCATAGAAGACGACCAAGCGGTCAGACAAGCCGCTAAAGATGAAATAATCAGGCGCTATTACGAGACCTTGGGCATGCGGCGCAAGGGTTATTGGGGCGAAGAGGCGGTTCACAAAATAGAACTGCTGATGAAGCAAGCCGATGTTAAACCGGAAGACAGAGCTGTCGTGCCGGCAGCCTTGAAGCGCAGCAAGAATACCCAGAACCAACCGGCTATGGCCATCGAGTTACCGGGCAATCGGATTATAACCGGTAAAACCAGCGAGTTGCTGGGAGCATCGTCGGCCGCTCTGCTCAACGCAGTTAAGGCTTTGGCAGGTATCGAAAAGGAAGTAAAGCTGATTGAGCCTGAAGTAATCAGGCCGATCCAGGCCATGAAAACTCAAGTCCTGGGCAATATTAACCCTCGTTTGCATACGGACGAAGTGTTGATCGCTTTGGCCATCAGTGCAATCAGCAGCAAAGCAGCAGCCAAGGCGATGGCAGCATTGCCTCAATTGCGCGGATGTGAGGCTCACTCAACAGTCTTGCTCTCTCAAGTGGACGAAAATGTCTTTAGACGCCTGGGAGTCAACCTGTCCTCGGAGCCCAATTACGGGA
>JAAYKD010000071.1 GCA_012522585.1 Bacillota bacterium
ATTTAAAATTGCTCTCTAATTCATTGGCATCTGTAAACATAAAGGCTTACATCTCCTTAACTTTTATCTAGATGTTTTTTATTAGATCTTTGATATTATAGAAATTTGCATAACAAAAAAGCGGCCTTGAAGGCCGCTTTTTTTATTTTATTGGGCATAAATATTTTAAAGTTCTGAAAGAGCAAGCTTGTAAAGCCTGTAAATTCTTCTATTCAAATATGGACAAAGAACATTCAGAAAGGGATTTGGCAGATTAACTCGATTTTCTATCTTTCAGAGATGTAGTAGAACAAAGTCCTGTTTCAGCATTGATTTGTAAACTTATCTTATTAAGCCTAGTCATAGTCTGCTTCCCTTGAGAATCCAGCAAATTATACTCAGGAACATTTAAATGCCCAGTTCTAAATAATAGGTTTGTTATCGGGTTTTGTTTCTTCAATTTTGTTTTGAACCGTAACTTCCTGACTCGTCTCAACCGGCTCAGTCAAGTCTAGAACAAAATCATTGCCCAAAGGTGCTATATTTGGCTCAGGCATAATGGGTGGTAAATTCTGGACCGGCGGTATAAAGACATCTTCACCGTAAGGTTTTTCCTCCGATTTCACCTTAGCTACTTTAGGCTTCAAAACAAAGCCTCCCAGAGCTCCCACAACCCCACCAATGATATGAGTGATCTGGGATATATTGTCGGTGACCGCTACCATCTTATAGATCTCGCCGCCTAAATAGACTCCGGTGATGACTAAGAAGGTAAGGGGGATTCCACCTCTGTCGGTCCCGGTTACTGAAGTCAAAATGATAAAGCTGAAAACAACTCCGCTCGCTCCCATCAAGCTGCCTTGAAAAAAGAACATCTGAATCAGCCCGGTTATCAGGGCTGTAACGAAGATGATCAAGCTGAGAGACAAGCTCCCGTATTTCTCTTCTAAAAGAGGGCCAATCAATAGTAAAAACATGATGTTTGAGCTAAAATGAGCCCAATCGGCGTGTCCGAAAATATGACCGATTAAACGAACATAGGTCAAGGGGTCCTGCCAAGCTGCATTGTAGACGGAAAAGACCAGGGCATTGCTTTGGTTATCTGTAAATTTGGCCAAGGCTAGGGCAAGCAGAGAAATCAAGGCATAGGTCAGAATGACCGGTGAGTTATAACGAATTTTCAGAGAAGGTGCCAAAACAATCCCTTCTTTCTTTTAAGTTTTAAGTTGAATTATTCTTCTTCTTTTTTGGCTGTTGTCATGAATTCGATGATTCTATTGGAAAAATCTGTCGGGTCATCCAACGAAAAGCCAGCCATCAGAAGTGCTTGGTCATAGAGCAGCTCAGTGTATTTTTTCAACTCTTGGGGTTTGCCAGCCAAGCTCTGCAGGGTAGTAAAGATTGGGTGATGTGGGTTGATTTCCAAAATGCGCTCAGCCTTAACCTGGCCGCGACTATCGGGCATGGCTTCTAAAACCCTTTCCATTTCAAGGGAAATCTCCCCTTCACTGACCAAACAGACTGGGTTATCCTTGAGCCTGGTGGAAAGACGCACAGCTTTGATCTGTGACTTTAAAGTTTCGGTCATGTCGTAGAGAAGGCTTTGATTTTCCGCATTAAAATCTTCCAGCTCTTTCTTTTCCTCTGGGCTCATCACGTCCAACTGAGCATCGGAAACTGAACGGAAAGGCTTCTCATCGTATTCTCTCAAAATTTTAAGAGCAAATTCATCAATTTCTTCACTCAAACTGAGAATATCAAAACCCTTGGCTCTGACCATCTCTGTTTGCGGCATTTTTGAGCTTTTCAGATGAGTTTCACCAGTAGCATAATAGATTTCCTTTTGCTCTTCAGGCATTGCTTCTATATATTCTTTAAGGGTGATGTTCTTTCCTTTTTCCAAGGAGTGGAACATGAGCAGATCCTGAAGATCTTCCTTGTGCATACCAAAGTCTTGATAAACACCGTATTTCAACTGCAAACCGAAGGCTGACCAGAATTTTTCGTAGGTTTCCCTATCATCTGTCAGCATCTTGGTCAATTCGTTACGGATCCGTCGCTCTAAATTTTTGGCAATCAATTTTAGCTGACGATCATGCTGAAGCATTTCCCTGGAAATGTTCAAAGAAAAATCGGCAGAATCGACCACACCTCTGACAAAGGCAAAATGATCAGGCAAAAGATCCGGGCAGGTTTCCATGATCAAGACATCGTTGCTGTAAAGCTGCAGGCCTTTTTCAAAATTCTTGGTATAATAACCATAGGGTATTTGAGCCGGAATAAAGAGTAAGGCCCGATAAGAAACCATGCCTTCAATGGATACGGAGATTTTGGTTAGAGGGTCATTAAAATCAAAGAATTTGTCTTTATAAAACTGGTTGGCTTTTTCATCCTGTTCTTCTTTACTCAGACGCCAAACGGGAACCATTGAGTTTAAGGTCTCTTCTTTGGTTTTTACTTCCTCACCTTCTTCGGCGGAGTAATCCTCTACTTCCATGATAATCGGATAGCGTATATAATCAGAATATTTTTTGACCATGTTCCTGATAGTATATTCTTCTAGATATTGAGAATAATCTTCCTCATCACTATCTTCACGTAAGTATAGTATGACATCGGTACCATGGCCTTCTTTTTGGCAAGGAGCGATTGTATAGCCATCTTCTCCTTCAGATTCCCAGCAAAAAGCTTGGTCACTGCCATAGGCTTTGCTGATCACCTGAACCTTATCGCTGACCATGAAGGCCGAATAAAAACCAACACCAAATTGACCGATGACTTCAACGGCTGATTCAGCAGTGTTTTTAAAATCTAAAGTTCCGCTTTTGGCGATAACTCCAAGATGCTCATCCATCTCTGCTTCGCTCATTCCACAGCCGTTATCACTTACTTTGAGCTTCCTGTTCTCCTGATCAACCTCAATCTGGATCTTTAAATTTTCTCGCGAGATGCCACTTCTGTCCTTGCCAATTTCCCTTATAAAAAGTTTATCTAAAGCGTCACTGGCATTGCTAATCAATTCTCTTAAAAATACTTCTTTATGAGTATAGATAGAATTGATCATTAAATTCAATAACTTTTTTGATTCCGTTTGAAATTCTTTCTTTTGCAAATTTACCACCTCAATAAATTAGTGTTAGCACTCTAAGCAATAGAGTGCTAACACTTTTATCATAGCAAATTTTTTAATTAAATGCAAGCATCCTCAATTTCTAAGGATTGTAATTAAAATGTTCGTCCAACATGATCAAACGCTCGCCAAACCAACTTAGAATTTGATTAAGATCGGTTTCCCCAACCGAGGGGCGCCCAGCTTCTTCCCAACGCTCATATTCAGCTTCCCACATTTCATTGTCATATTTCTCCAGTATATCCAAGGCAAAGTCAGAAATAGCCTCTGCACTGAAGACCTTTGCATCTCTAAGCTCGGCATAGCGTGCTTCGACTTGATCAGTAAAGGTATGGTAGGTCTTAAACCAGGGTTTTTCTTCTACACTTTCATAGACATAGCTGTAGAGTCTTCTGGTTGAGCTACCTTCAAGCAGACCACTTCCATCCCACCAGAGACCGAAAGTAGTGTCCTTGTCCCAGGGTAAGAAATACCATTTTTTCAAATCATAAGTAACAATTTCAAGATCCTGAGCCACAGCGTCCCAATCGTAAATCATTTCCATGAATAAAAGCATATCGATAATATTTCTTCTGTCTAAAAAATCATCGAAGTTGGCTGCAAAGTCTTCCATTTCGCTATTCAGAAATTTTCCTAATTGGTCAATTGCTTCTATTTGTTCAGGACTTAAATCATCATTTTTGGGATAATACGAGTCTATCCAAGGGCCTATTCCTTGAGCAGAGAATTTTATCCAGCTCTTTTCCGGAGGTTCCCCATGCTGAGCATCGAACTCCATATAAATATGATTGGGGTTATTCTTGTCGATATTAAAATTGTCTGGATCATGACCTAAAAGCAAGAGGGCTAAACCGTAATGCTGATCATCCATATATACTATAGCAGGAAATGTCTTGGGAAAACCCACAGCTCCGGTAGGCTCGATTTCTTCCGGATCCAGATGAGCAAAAGCGTTATCAACTTCCAGCTTAGGTTCGGTCTGACGTGAATTGACCATGGCTTCCCAAAGTCTAAAAGAAATCCCGTTGCGAGACATGGTGGGGTCGATCCACTCAGCTTTAGCAACCCATTTGTCCGATGGGATAGAATCGCCAATTTTCACTTTGATCGGGTCCTTGTGTTCCGGATCTGCATAGAATTTCAAAGTCCAATTCTTTTTGGCCCAAGATGCCGTCGAGGTGCCTTGAACTCTGATTGTACCATAAGCTTCCAAAAGTTCATCCCCCATACTCATTTCAAAACTGACCTTGAGCTCACCATCGTCTTTACTTTCGGGTAATTCCTGCCCATCGGTAAAAACTCTGATCTCTGCTAATTCATCCACTTGAGTGAATTCAAAGATGGCTGTTTGAGGTTCAACAACTTCTGGTTCTTTTGGGTTGCACCCACTTAATGTAAATAAAACTGCCCCAAACAGAAGTACTGAAATTAAAACTTTCAAATGTTTAGAAGTGACTTTTTGCATATTTTCCCCTTCTTTTCTTCAATTTTCAGGAATTTTGCCAGCTCGTGCAAACAATAACAATTTAATTTTAGCCCATCGATTGAGGGAAGTCAATAAAAAAAGCGGGGAAAGCAATTGCTTTTCCCCCATTTTTTTATCTTTTCTTGATTGAAGGAAACTAACGGTTTCTTGTTTTTCCCTACCTACTCAATCTAGCAAGTTCAAGCCCGAAATTCTGTCCTGCCAATTGAAAAGAAAATTTAGCGGCCTGCCATTTTCTCCAAATAGCTTTTGTCTATAACTCTTAATGCTTTATTACCTACCGACTGAATATAGCCTTGCTGCTCTAAAGCCGTTAATTTTCGGCTCAGGGTTTCTCTGGCAATTCCCAAAGAATTAGCCATGCCTTCCCGACTTAAAGGCAACTGAATGATCGGACCGGTTGCATCATCAAAGGAAAACTTTTCCAGGTATTCAAGAAGCAAGGCTGCCACTCTGGTATCGACGCTGCGCACACCCATACTCTGAATATTTATCTCCAACAAATTTATCCGTCGGCCCAATTCCTCAATGATTTTTAGAGCAACTTCAGGGTTGGCTAAAAGGAAGTTTTGAAAATGACTCTTCTCCAAGGTACAAATCTGCACCTCTTCCAAAGCTTCGATACTGTAGCCTGATTCTTCATTGTTGAACAAATAGGATTCACCAAAAAAATCTCCTTCAGCAAAAACATAAAGAATCTGTTCTTTGCCTTGCAGACTGGTTTTAAAAGCTTTGACACTGCCCTTGTTGATTATGTAGAGGGAGGTTAACAAATCTCCTTCGTGGACGATTAAGCTTCCCCTAGCATAATTACGGCGCATTACATAGGGAACAATCTCCTCTAAAACATTAATCTCTAAAGGAGCAAAAACAGGCACTCTCTTAATACACAGATCATGCTGGCAATAATCACAAATGTTTTCCAAGTTTTCACTTCCCTTCATTCCTAACTAAAATACTCTGTTCCTTGAGCTATTTCCTGCCTAAACAAATAGATAGAGTTGTCTCAACTATCCTAAACTTTGGTTTTATGCTATTATTGAGGGTGAAAAAATAAAATATGGAGTTTTGACTTGTGATAAAAAAAGAACATTTTAAAAACGCAAACTTCCAACGAATGGGCTTGGTTGTTTTAGCTGTATTATTACAATTAACCCTAGTTATCCTGCTCTCCCGCCTAGTCAGAGATGGAGCTGTCTACATCTATGCCCTAGTTGAAATTTTAGCAGTTATAGAAATTTTCAGCTTGGTCAGTCAGAGCAGAAGCAGAGATTATACCATTTCTTGGGTCCTGGTTATCGCTTTTCTACCGATAACTGGCTATATCCTCTATCTTTTATGGGGACGGTCAGGGCCAAGAGGAGCCCATAGAGAGGCCTTGAACGAAGCAACTGAAAGAAGCCAAGAGTATTTAACCTGGGACGAAAATATTTGCCAGGAATTTGATGCAGCTTATCCTCAATATAGCCGCATAGCAGAATACTTAAAACGCAAGGATTTTCCCTTATATAAGAATACCAAAATAGATTATTTTCCTTTAGGTGAGCTTCATTTTGCCGCCATGTTAGAAGATATTAAAAAGGCTAAGGAATTCATTTTCTTAGAATATTTTATCATTGGCGACGGGGAAATTTGGCAAAAATTCGAGGATGCTTTGATTGCCAAAGCTAAGGAAGGCCTAGAAATCAAGATCTTATTCGATGATATGGGTTGTTTGACCACTTTAAGAGACAGCTTTATCACGGACATGGAAGCTCATGGAATCAGGGCAGTCCGCTTCAATCCCATCCACAAATACATTTCCAGGCTGTATATTAATTACCGCAACCACCAAAAGATTGCCGTCATCGATGGACAAATTGGCTATACGGGTGGAACCAACATTTCCGATGAATATGCTAATGTTTTTCCCAAACATGGACATTGGAAGGATTCGGCAATTCGTTTAGAAGGGGATGCCGTTTGGGGTCTGACCATGACCTTTCTAACAATGTGGGATGGACAGACCCGAGAAAAATCCGATTTTCTAAATTATAAAAGAAGCAACGGTCTGGATGATCCAAATTTAGGTTTTGTTCAGCCCTTTGCCGATGGACCTTTAAACAATCCTGACAATCCTGCTGAATTCATGTATCGCAATATTATCAGCAGAGCCCAGAAATATGTCTATATGAGTACTCCCTATCTGGTTATAGACAGTGCCATGTTAGAAGCTCTGATAGGTGCTGCTGAAAGTGGCGTCGACGTCAGGGTGATTACCCCTAAAGTTGGCGACTATTGGTCTGTACATGGGGTTACCCGCTCCAATTACAGAGAGCTTTTAAGGGCTGGTGCCAAAGTATATGAATACACCCCGGGATATATTCACGCTAAAACCATCATCAGCGATGACCAACACGGAATTACCGGCAGCATCAATATGGACTACAGAAGTTTCAACTTGAATTTTGAAAACGGTGTCTGGATGTGTGGCACACCGGTACTAGCTACTATCAAAGAGGATTTTTTACAGACTATAGCCATCAGTGAAGAAATCGATTACCAAGAATATATGAACAGACCCTTTTATGTTAAGGCGATGGAGAGCTTTTTGAGAGTCTTTGCGGTACTGTTTTAATTATTTGGCAAACTAATCGAACTTTTCCATTTCTCATTTTTATTGCTAATCCTCGAATTCTAGGTTATAATAATATCGAATGTTAAAATAGCCGAGGAGGTTAGGTAGTGAATTATATAAAGAGAAATATTGAAAGAACTATAGAAAAGGCGGCTAAAATGTTTCCCGCTGTTATTATCACAGGGGCAAGACAAGTAGGAAAAACTACTGTATTAAAACAAAACATCAAAAGCATTCCATATTTAACTTTAGACGATCCGATAATGTTGCAAAGTGCCCTTGATGAACCTGGCAACTTTTTTAAAACTACACCGCCACCTGTAATAATTGACGAAATTCAGTATGCACCTAACTTATTTACTTATATAAAGATGATTGCTGACGAGAGCGGAAAAAAAGGACAATTTTACTTGACAGGTTCACAGCAATTCAAGATGATGAAAAACATCAGTGAAAGCCTTGCCGGAAGAATAGGCATTATTAATTTATTAGGCCTCTCTTTACGGGAGATCAAAGGCATAGATTTCAATGAGGCCTTTATACCAACACAAGATTATATAGACAAAAGAAGGCCTACCGTCGCAAAAGCAAATTATAAGGAAATTTGGGATTTTATTTATAAAGGCTCTATGCCTGCTATGCATGTGGGAGATCCCGATTGGCAAATGTTTTATGCTTCCTATACAAAAACGTATATCGAGCGTGATGTAAGAGATCTCACCCAAATCGGGGATGAACAAAAATTTCTTAAATTTTTGACGGCAATTGCCAGCAGAACATCACAAATGCTAAATCTAAATTCTGTCGCCAATGAAGTCGGAATAAGCGTTCCAACTGCAGATAGATGGCTTTCTGTATTAATAACATCCAACATTGTATATTTGCTTAAACCATACTATAACAACATAATGAAAAGATCCGTCAAAACCCCTAAGATATATTTTTTGGATACAGGTCTTGCCGCTTATCTTACCAGATGGAATTCTCCGGAAGTAATAGAAAGCGGAGCAATGTCAGGCGCATTTTTCGAAACTTTTGTCGTTGCAGAGATACTCAAGTCTTATTATAACAGCGGAATTTTAGAGCCGTCTATTTACTATTATAGGGATAGGGATGCACATGAAATTGATATCATCATTGAAGAAAGCGGCACTCTTTATCCGATAGAAATCAAAAAAACATCCAATCCTGGAAAAGAACATATTAAAAGCTTCACTGTGCTTGAAAAAAACAAAAACATAAAGGTTGGAACCGGATGTGTTATTTGCATGTATGAAAACTTAATCAATATTACTGAAAAAAACTTCAGCATGCCTGTTACCTGGCTGTAATTGAACTATCTCTTTCTTAGACAAATCTATACCTCTACAAAGTGAACAAAATAAAAAATAATCCTGGCTTAGTTTTAAACTCGGCTAGGATTCTTTTTATTTGATATGAATGGCGGCATGGGGAATGTTTTATAACTCAAACCGTTGAATCAGCTCCATTGGATATGTGTATACTTCCAAGGCAATAACTTTTGCTCTAACAAAGATATTGTGGGTAATTATCAATTCTATTGCTTTTTGTATACTCAAGAGATCAAATGTGCCTAGTGTCGAATGAATTACAGGATAACCAAATTTCTTCGAATACCAAAAGCCAAGATTTCCGCAGTATTCATCTAGTTTTTCGTGAAAGGCAAAATAAAACTCTACTAGCTCTATTGAATGTGAGGGAGAAGCATAAATCACAGTGATTTTTGAATTTTCACCTCTTGGGGGAAAAATTCCTAATGAAGCAAACATAATATCAAATGGAGAATGATTATTCGAAAATTCTTCCGTCCATTTTAAAAGCACATGAATATCAATATTTTCATATGCAGCAATTGTTATATGGGGTGGCCATTCTGAAATTCCTTTTATATACCCTTCCCTGCAAAGATGTTCTTGCAGAGCACAGACTTTCTCCTCTGTTTCTTGATCAAATCTTGCAATGACAACATAGTCAGCCATTATAATCACCCCTACCTACATCTACTGATAAAACGGTATAATTTCACTGCACTATCTGCAAACTCCGGTTTCTTTTCCCTGATAAAAAATGCAACAAATAGAATCTCGATGCATACCATCATGTATGGGATGCATTCTTTTTCAATAGCAGACAGCTCTTCTGTGTTCTCGTATCCGGCTAAAAAAGCATCTTTAAAACCACGCCATATTGCAACATCATGGGGCTGGTTTTCATGTCCAACTAGCAATCCTATGAGAAAATAACATAGATCAAAGAGGCGAACATCATACTTACTTAAGTCAAAGTCGATGTACCCTGAAAAAGTATCACCGTCAAATAGCATATTTCCGTAATGCATATCTCGGTGAATGATCTGACTAGGAAGCTTATCGTAGTGTTCAAGTAAGGTCGATGAAGAATTGTCAAACTCAGCTTTTGAGATAATCTGCCAGCCATCCTTTTCTAAGGTCTGATAAATCCATCCCCTTAATTCTTGGTCAAAAGAATTTCTGGAAAAGGACACATCATTTTCTATATTTCTGAACGCCCGATGTAAAAGTGCTACTGTCTCCCCTGTTTTGTAACCGATAGTCTTATAGTCAGCATCATAAATGCTTTCAATATGCCCCCCGGGCAAGCATTTGGTCATCAGATAGTATTTGTTATCCTGTTCAAGCACAAGCTCTCCGCTAGGAGCAGGAACTATTTCAGCCACGGGGATTCCTTCAGCTTTTAACAGGGTTAACAAATGAGCATTGCGCTCCAAGGCAGATTTACTGCCACTTTTCAAAATATATTGGCCAACTCGCCAGACAGAGTGCTGGATTTCTATCAACTCACCTGATATTCCCCATAATTCAATTAGTCGATTTATATTGTTCCCCTCCATCATATTTAAATTTCACAAGATACTTAGCGTCTCTGTATTCTCCATTTTAAAACTATAAAATCAAAATTAAAAACTTTGGAAAAGCAACTCAATCAAGATAAAGGGTTTAACCTATGAGCCAGTACTTTTTCATATAGTGACAGCATAGCTAGCATGCTCAAATACAACTAGACAAATATCAAAAAAAAGAAAGGCTATTTACTAACTTTATGTTTTAGCTCAGTTTAAAATCTCCACACTGGCAAAAAAATCATAACCTTTTTTTGTTTCGGCTTCTACTTTAGTATTAAAGCTATAATCCTTGCCCCGATTTTGACAAGCCAAAGTAAAGTGGCACAAAGCAATGCCCATATCTATTTTAGTCAATTTATAGGCAAATGAAAGAGGAGCTTTCAGTATTTGTCGATAAAAATGATATTGGTTTTCTGTTTTTTCTATAAACCAAGGCTGAATATTCATGCCTGAAGGGGCTAAACGAACAGCCTCGATGAGATTGTCGTCACTAGCATTGGTGATTTCTGTCATCTCCTTGCGTTTAAACTGATCGATGGCACGGTTGGGAGAACCCTCTACTTGACCGAAAGCGATGATGATAAGATCAAAAGCTTGACGAGTTGCTGTGGCGTCTCTGGAAGCACCTAACCAAACTGAACCAAGACCTCTAGAATTGAACCAGAGAGTCAGCTGTTGGCCAACAAACCCAGCGTTTTCTTGTTCACCTTCTTTACCCAATCCACCGATCACTAAATAGTGGGGAGCTTGAACATGAAACATCCCTTTGGTTTTATCGGTAAATCGATAACTCAAAGGAGCTTGGGGAAATAGAAGGGGAAAGGATTCCAAAACTCCTTCAATCTCATTTAAGAGTTCTTTACTCAGAGGCTCATCCAGATACTGTCTGCATGATTTACGCCGATCAATCGAATCAAATAAGTTCATTTTCAGTACCCTCCCTGTCAAACTAAAGCCTCACCAGATTATAAAATGTTTTTGAGGTGAAACTTTCTAACTTAGATTATTATTTAATATTTTTGATTCAGGTTTAAAAAAGTGTTAAAAAAAGTGCCACGTGCAAAAAGATTTCATTGAATCTGAAATACTTCATACATTGATCGTGACACAAAAATTATGGTGCGGGTGACAGGAGTTGAACCTGCATGAATCTCTTCGCCAGATCCTAAGTCTGGTGCGTCTGCCAATTCCGCCACACCCGCATGACTTTTGTATAATAGCATAATATTGAATTCAAAGCAAGATTTTTTTGAACCAGCTGGCATAGGCTTGCACAGGGCACCCTCAGCCAATGTTTTCGCAATAATTTCAATTAAACTTTCTGTGCTTTTAATTTTTCTTGTATACCGGTGAATTTATCCATTTTATTTTTATCTCAAGTTTTTTAGAAAAATTATTGAAAAATTATTGACAAACAATAATTGAGGCGATAAATATGTTTGAAACCATAATCACATTTCCCTTTGTACAATTAGCTAGTGGCTTACATCATCTATCCCTTTCAGGTAACACAGGAAACATTATTGCAATTATTCTTTATGCTGCATTTTGCTTGCTTCCTATGTCGCTTTTTATGAGTCTGTGGTTAAAACACAAGCCCAGCTATACCGATGCTTTGTTGCCACTTACTACAATATTGTTGTTTATCATTATGTATCAACTGATAAACCCTGCACTGATTAGCACAGTGGTAGCAACTACGGTGCTTCCCTCAATAACGATTTATTCCTTAATTTTCACTTACCTAATATTAAGACTGATTCGATTATTTCAAGGTAAAAACATTGAAAGACTCTGCCAGTACTTAAATTTACTACTTTG
Organism: Bacillota bacterium; assembly: GCA_012522585.1. GTDB lineage: Bacteria > Bacillota > JAAYKD01 > JAAYKD01 > JAAYKD01 > JAAYKD01. Next base: position 11,936 of record JAAYKD010000071.1, read on the forward strand.
GATAATCATTGTTCTCCTTATTTATAGCGTCATATCAACCACTGCCTTTTCTTTTCCTCAATCTATCCAAATATTGAAGTCCGCAAACAGCGGAAACACTGATGGGCTAAAAGCAACTTATTTATTCTTATTCTTAGGAATGATTGTAGAGATAATTCCAATGGTAGCAAGTATTGCTGTTGTTCTTTTTTCTATCCGCCTTGTAAAACAATTCGACAAAGATCAATATTCTGAAGAAACCGTAAGGTATGCCGGCAAATTATCCTCTGTTTGCAAAGCATCTCTTATTGTGACTGTTCTAAGCACAATGGTATTTAATCTTTTACAATACGCTTTTGCTTCCCAGCTTCGTCAAATCAACAGCAATATCAATATCCCCTTACTCTCTCTTGTCTTTGTGTTAGCAATGCTTATTCTCTCTCAAATTATAAAGGCGAGCAAAGCACTAAAAGACGATAGCGACAGTATCATATGAGGTGATGTTATGGCGATTCAGGTTCACCTTGAAGAAATACTTAAAAGGAAAAATATGACATCAAAGGAACTTTGCAGGTTAATCGATATTACTGAAGCAAATCTTTCAATACTTAGAAGTGGAAAAGCAAAAGGCGTTCGCTTTAATAAGATTAATAAAATCTGCTACTATCTTGAATGCGATGTTGGAGATATATTAAAATTCGATGGCGTTTTAGAGGAGAAAGATGATGAAGAATAAAATACTTTTCATGATACTGACATTGCTCATAGTGCTAACTTTTAGTGGTTGTCAACTTGCACACGAGGATTTAGCACAGGCGAAAGTAAAGGACAAACTTATTGGTGTATTCGTTACCTATGAACATTTAAACTTATTTAACTTGGAAGATTATTTAAATGATAACATAATCAAATTGTCTGAAGGTGGCAATATTGAGATAAATAATTCTACCAACATAGACAATAATCGCTTCTATGCTAGATTAGTAGAAGAAGAATTAACCGCTGAAGACAATGGTGAAAAGCATATTTTGCTAAGCTACATTTTTGAAGGCTTAGAAGGCATTTCAATATTCGTAGCCACAATCACCGACCCGAACACAGGGGATGATTATTCTTCAGTGAGTTCCGGTGACGGAGTTTCCGATCCTAAATATCATATTAAAAGTGGAGATAACGAAGAAGAAATAGAACTGGAGGGGACTATATATGTGGCCTCCGGAGCCATGTCCGATCCAATTTATATAAACCCTGTCTATCAAAGGGATGATGGCAAAGTGTATTTGCAAAGTGGTCAAGGATTTAAAGCAAGTGGCGACAATAGTGAGGGCGAAGTTTTCACCCAAACTATGACAGAGTCTGTAAGTAAAACTGTAAATAAGACAACTACCCAATATACTGCAAGCATAAAACTATCTATTGCAACAATGAACCCAACTGAAAAAGTGGCAATCTATCAGATGGATAGTGTAAACAACGTTATCTCCAAAAACGAATATTTACCTACAAGGGTTCCTCAAGAGATAACACCAGAAGAATCTTGTGACTATTTCCTCGTGGAAAGCTACAAAAAAGCATTTAACGGCGAGAGACATGTTGAAAGACAGTTGTTTTCTAAAAAAGATGATGGACTTTATTATTTTGTCGAAAGTGTTCATGGAACAATAAACAAAAGCTGTACCACGATCCTCTGGAAAGCAAAATAACTTTTACACATTGATTATACAATTTATTGGAGCCACCGCACTGTTTTAAAAGTGCAGTGGCTCTAACTATTCTTACACTCTGAAAATAATTTAAGCTTTTTGTTTTACTACTCGCCGTGGAAAAAAGCGCCCACTGATTAGGCAGGCGCTTAAAAATACTATCTATTCTTTTTTAGGAACTGTTAGGTAAGGCGAAGTGTTAGTCTGGTTCTGTGCCAAATCTCTAAAAGCACAATTTTGAGTGCAACTTCCACAGGAACTTGAGCAGGAAGGAGCGTTGGGACTGCGCATTTTCTTTATAATTCTATAAACAACAAAAGCCAAAATTGCTATCAACAAAAAATCTAACCAAATCATCTTTTGGCCTCCATATATTTTTCAAAAAATTTATTGCTAAACGAAAAGTATACCAACCCGGTAGACTAAAAAGGACATTATCCAAGCGATGCCCGTCTGATAACCTATAGCTGCAAAGGCTCCTCGCCAAGTTCCCCACTCTCTCTTGGTAGCTGCAAAAGCTGCCAAGCAAGGAACATAGAGAAGGGCAAAGACTAGGAAGGCATAAGCCGAGGCGGGAGTAAACATACTGGGCAAAACATTGACCACTTGACTGAGTTCACTCACATTGGATAAAATCGCCAAAGTGCTGATCACGACTTCTTTAGCCGTAATACCGGCAATTAAAGCGGTTGCAGCTCGCCAATCATTGAAGCCCATGGGTCTGAAGATGGGTGCGATGGAGCGCCCGATAGCTGCTAAAAGGCTGAGTTCGCTATTTTCAACAAAATTGAATTTAAAATCAAAGCTCTGTAAAAACCAGATGACAATTGTACCTATGAAGATAACAGTAAAAGCTCTGGTTATAAACCCTTTGGCTTTATCGTATAGATTCAAGAGCACGCTCTTGGGGCTAGGCAGCCTATAAGCAGGTAGTTCTAAGACGAAGGGCACTGGGTTTCCTTTCATCACGGTGGATTTTAAAAGCCAGCCTGACAGTATAGCCACAGCTACACCGCCTAAATAAAGGCTGAACATGACTAAAGTGCGATGAGAGGAGAAAAAGGCGGCTGTAAAAATTGCATAAATTGGCACCTTAGCACTACATGACATAAAGGGGGTGAGTAAGATTGTCATCTTCCGATCTCGTTCACTGGCCAGAGTTCGGGTGGCCATAATAGCCGGGACCGTACAACCAAAGCCCATCAGCATGGGCACAACGCTCCGCCCGGAAAGGCCAATTTTTCGCATCAATTGGTCCATCATAAAGGCTACCCTGGCCATATAACCGGTGTCCTCCAAAATCGATAGGAGGAAAAACAGAATTATAATCAAAGGTAAGAATTCGATAACTGCGCCCACACCGACAATTATTCCATCGACGATTAAAGAATGTAAAATTGGATTTATTCCATATAAAAGCAATTTTCCATCGACAAATTCGCCGGTCAATTCGATCAGATCTTCAAAACCGTCAGTAAAAAACGATCCTAAGGGACCGAAGGTAATCCAAAATACTATCAACATGAAGAGGAAAAATATGGGAATACCAAAATGCTTATGGGTCAAAATTCGGTCAATAGCATAGGAGCGACTTTGCTCTATCGTGTCCTCTTGTTTTGTTTGGACAGAACCGACCACTTCGTCGATAAATTGGTAGCGCATATCGATCATGGCGGCTTCACGGTCCATCTTGAGATTTCTTTCCATCAGCTCAACGATGCGTCGTAAAACATCCTTTTCTTCGTCGACTAAGCCTAAAGCAACCTCCATGGGCTCATCGCCTTCAACCATTTTAGCCGCGGCAAAACGTACGGGTATTTCTTGTTTTTGCGCTTTGACTTCAATTAAGTGATGAATTGCATGGAGAGCTGTATGGAGTTCGCCACTGCAATAATCGACCCAGGGTTTTTCGGCTGGGCCCTTGGATAAAACTTCTATACCTTGCAGAAGCTCATCTATGCCTTCGTTTTTTAAAGCAGAAATTGGAAAAACAGGGGTATTGAGCTCTTTGCTCAGTCCTTCTATATCAATATAATGGCCACTGTTTCTGACTTCATCCATCATGTTTAAAGCAATGACCATAGGAATTTGCAAGTCCAAGAGCTGTAAGGTCAGATAAAGATTGCGCTCTAGATTGGTGGCATCAAGGATATTCAAAACGACATTGGGACGAGATTGAATCAGAAAATCCCTGGTCAGCATTTCTTCCAGAGTATAAGGAGATAAAGAATAAATGCCGGGTAAATCGACAACTTCCATATCCTTATATTTTAAAACGCTGCCGTGTTTCTGCTCAACAGTTACTCCAGGAAAATTCCCCACATGTTGGTTACTACCGGTTAGATGATTGAACAAGGTGGTTTTACCACTGTTTTGATTTCCAATCAGGGCAATACTAATTTTGTTCGCCACTATCTGCGTCCTCCGTGCCTACGGCGCCAGCCAAAGCCTCGACCTCTGCCCCTTGTTAAAACCGGAGGTGCTTGGGTAATATTGTTGACCTCGATGAGTTGAGCATCCTCTTTCCGCAAGGTCAGGCTATAGCCCCTGACTATTAACTCGATGGGGTCACCCATTGGAGCCATTTTGCGCACACAGACCACTGTGTTTGGCGTCAAACCCATTTCCAATAGGCGACGACGCAAAGGTCCATAACCATTGATACGATCTATTACAGCATGTTCTCCGACGTTTACTTGTGCTAAAGTCATAATATTGCCTCCGTTCAAAATGTTAGCCACCGCTTACAATTGGCCTGATTTAATTATACGATTTTAGCACGGGAAAGTCAACTGTAGCTAACAAAATAAAAAAAGAACAAACATCACTTTCCTGTATGAATGTGATGTTTGTCAAAGTTTAGCTAATTTGTCAAAAGAAAAAGGCGCCCCCTTCTTAAAAAGAGAGCGCTTTGTCTATTACTCGGGTTGAGGAGCATCCACGGGGCAAACAGCGTTACAAGCACCGCAGTCGATGCACAAATCCGGGTCAATTACATAAGGATTGCCTTCAGTGATTGCGTCAGTGGGGCATTCTGCTTTGCAGAGACCACAAGCAATACAATCGTTGCTGATTTTATAAGCCATAGATATCACCTCCTGTAATTTCTCTGCCTTTAAGGCACGCCTAATAGTTCTACTTTCACACCTCGTTCTCCTTCCCTTTCACTCAATGTATTATTATAAAACATTAAACATCATATAAATGCAAGAGCAGGAGCATTTCATACAAATGTCGAAATTATTCACATGATAAATTTAAGGAAAGAGTGGATTTTTATGAGCTTGCGCGAAGATGCTTTAAACTTACACGCCAAAAACAGAGGAAAAATCGAAATAAATTCTAAGGTGCCAGTGGCAAATGTTGATGATTTGAGCTTAGCCTACACCCCTGGGGTGGCTGAACCCTGCAAGGAAATTGCTAAAAATAAGGAAGATGTTTACCTCTATACAAACAAGGGAAACCTGGTAGCCGTGGTAACAGATGGCTCAGCCGTTTTAGGTTTAGGTGACATCGGGCCCGAAGCAAGCTTGCCAGTCATGGAAGGTAAATGTGTTCTCTTTAAACGCTTTGCCGGGGTAGACGCTGTGCCTATCCTGATCGACAGCCAGGATGTGGACAAAATTGTCGAAACGGTCAAAACCATTGCTCCCGGGTTCGGTGGCATCAATCTGGAGGATATATCCTCACCTCGCTGTTTTGAAATCGAAAGAAGATTAAAAGAAGAATTGGACATTCCTGTTTTTCACGATGACCAACACGGCACTGCTATTGTAGTTTTGTCTGCCGTGATCAATGCTTTGAGATTTGTCGAGAAAAACATAGAGGATTGTACTGTAGTCATCAATGGCAGCGGAGCTGCCGGCATAGCCGTGGGCAAATTAATCTTGAGAGCAGGTATTAAAAACCTGGTCATGGTTGACCGTCATGGTATTTTATTGCCGGGCCATGAAAAAAACAATCTGGCCCAGGAAGAAATGGCTCTCCTGACCAATAAAGAAAATTTGCAAGGCGGTTTAATGGAAGCCTTAAAAGGAGCCGATATTTTTATCGGTGTTTCTGCAGGCAATATCGCCAATAAAGAGATGATCGCCCAGATGAATCCTGACTCGATCGTTTTTGCCATGGCCAATCCGACTCCGGAGATCTTTCCTGAGGAAGCTAAAGCCGGTGGAGCCAGAATTGTCGGGACCGGTCGCAGCGATTTTCCCAACCAGGTCAACAACTCCCTCTGTTTCCCAGGCATCTTCAAGGGAGCTTTGATGGCTCAAGCCACAAAAATAACTGAAGAAATGAAATTGGCTGCAGCCTTCGCCTTGGCTGATTTGATTAAACCGGAAGATTTAAGAGAAGATTATATTATTGTCGGACCTTTCGATGAGCGTATTGCGGCTGCCATAGCCCAGGCTGTAGCAGCTAAAGCCCAAGAAGAAGGTGTTATACGCTCCAATTTAATTTAGGCAAGAGCCATGTTTAAAGATAAGATACCAAGTCCTCTTTTCATTTTACCGGCAATTATCTTTACTGCCTTTTCTTCCATTATAATAAAATCTGTGCAAGCAGAACCTATTCTCATAGCTTTTTATCGTATGTTTTTTAGCTCCTTCTTAGTCTTACCCTTTACTCTGAGAGAAAACAGAGGAAAAATTCCTTTGTTAGAAAAAAAGGAACTCTATCTTTGCCTGGCCTCGGGAGCTTTCTTGGCTTTGCATTTTGCCTCTTGGATAGCTTCCCTGAGTCATACCAGTGTGGCTGCCAGCACAATTTTAGTTTCTATGTGCCCTCTTTTCGTGATTTTATACGAAGCCTTCTTTTTAAGAAAACGCCCGGAACCCAAGACTCTGATTTCCTTTGCTCTGGCTCTCACAGGTACCGTCTTAATTGCTCTGGATTCCTACGCAGCGGGAAGCGGAATCTGGGGGAATTTCCTGGCTCTAACGGGAGGAATGGCCGTTGCCGGCTATCTCATAATAGGAGAAGAAGCACAGAAAACTGTAAAAATCTGGCTTTACGTCTTCTATGTCTATTCTATAGCTGCGGGCTTTTTAGGTGTTTTTTCCTTATTCAAAGGAGCTTCTGCTTTTTTGCTCAGCGGTCAAAATTTGGCTTTGATTTTTTTGATGAGCATACTCTGCTCCCTTTTAGGTCACACCATTTACAACTGGATGGTAGGCTATCATGGGGCCGGCATTGTTTCACTGGCCGTCTTAGCTGAACCGGTCTTTGCATCACTTTTAGCCATTCCTTTTTTAAAGGAATATCCGGGAATCTTTACAGTCTTTGGTGGGTTGATCATACTGCCAGCCGTTGGCTTGTCGATCAGAAGAAAGA
>JAAYKD010000072.1 GCA_012522585.1 Bacillota bacterium
ATCCGATTAAATTCAAAAATGCGACGAACGCCACTAATTTTGCGATTAAAATAAGAGTTCTTCTAGTTTCTTTTTTCATTCTTACACCTCCATAGCTTGTTGCTGCTTTTATTGTAACATATTTTGCTTGGGTTGGTAAGGTAGGGAGAAATATTTAATTGAAAGAACGATAGATTCTCAAGGGGCGCTTAGAAATGGCTGCCAGAACATTGCCCACTGAAGTGCCACTTCTTTTGAGCAATTCATAGACATCAATTTCTTGATTACCGCTTTTACCGAGAATCACTACTTCGTCGTAGGTCTTCACACCTTCAATATGGGTGACATCGATCAGAGTTTGGTCCATGCAGATAGCAACCACCGGCGCTCGTTGTCCTCTGATAATTACTTGGCCATTCTTTTCCACCTGCTTGCTGACCAAAGATCTGAGGTAGCCGTCGCTGGAACCAAAGCCTGCAATAGCTATAATTGAATCTTTTTTAGCCTGGAAAAAACCACCATAGCCTGCAGTTTCTCCTTTTTTAACCCTGCGAGTGTGGGTAATAAAGGATGTCCAACGTAAAACTGGCTCCAATTTTAAACGATTGAACTCACCCTCAGCCGTGTCATAGCCATAAAAAAGAGCAGCTGGTCTTACCAGGTTATAATGAGAACGACGGGAGACAATAATAGCATCGCTACCGGCGGCATGAATCCATCTGAGGCTTAATCCTGCAGCTTTAATTTGTTCAATGGCTTCCTCGAAAAGATCTAACTGAGCATTGCTGACGATTTCATCAGCCTCATCGGCGTTGGCCAGATGGGTGAAGACACCTTCGACTTTCAAGTTTTCTAACTTTTTTAATCCTTCTAGTAAAAATTCTAGCTCTGAACCGGGGGCGACTCCTAAGCGATGCATGCCACTGTCAATCTTGAGATGAACGGATAATACCTTGTCTGCATCTTTAGCCATTTGATTTAAAGTCTGAGCAGTTTCCAAATTATAACAGGCTGTGACTAAATCATGTTGAACAACAGCAGGTAAGGCCTTTTTGGGTATGCCGGCTAAAATCATCAGAAAGCCTTGAAAACCATTTTGACGTAAAGAGACAGCCTCTTCAACAGTGGCAGTGGCCAGCATATCTATTAGGCCGCTCTGCAAGGCTAAATCGGCCATTTCCAATAAGCCGTGACCATAGCCCATGGATTTGATCACATACATGATCTTTGTTTCAGGATCGAGATATTCTCTGACCTTACGGATGTTGTTATGAAACTTTTCCGGATCGATGGTTACTAGGCAATTTGCTAGATCTTCTTGGTTGATCATTTTAACTTTCGTCCTCCTCTTCGTCGCCGTCAAAATCATGGGGATAGCCCCAGCCGCCGTGATAAGTGCAGGCTTCTGCACCTTTCTCAGCAGCAAATTTAGCAGCAGTAGATAAATCGTATTTGTATAAAAGATATGCCGTTAGAAAACCAGCAATGAAGGCATCTCCGGCACCTAAGGTGTCGATAGCTTTGACTGAAACTATATCTTGTTGATGCCTCTGGCCTTCTAAAGAAAAATAGGAACCTTTGAGTCCTCTGGTGATAATCACTAAAGGACAGCCCAACTGGTGACATTTATCTGCCACTTCGTCTCTTTGGCCAGCTGATAAATCTGCTCCTGAGAAAAAGGCAAAGTCTAAATGGGGGCAGACCTTGTTGAGATATTCGTCATTTCTTCTTTTGTTAGAAAAATCGAAAGAGACCAGGGCTCGCTTTTTAAACTGAGGAAGAAGTTCTTCCGTATGGGAAAAACAGCTGGAATGAATCAAGTCGAACTTTTCCATATAATTTAAATCCGCTTTGACCAAATTCAAACGGACCAGATGTTGAGCAGTGTCTTGACGAGATTTAACGAAAACTCTATCACCGTCGATTAGAGTGACTAAAGGAGCGCCGCTTCGTCCTATCATAGTTCGACTGCGCTGAAAGGAGACTCCTTCAGCAGTCAAGCTGTTTTTTATGTGTTCAGCCTTTTTATCGTTGCCGAAAATACCCAGATAGGCGACATGATCAAAGCCGAATCTTTTAGTCTTGACAGCTACGTTGACGGCATTGCCACCGGGATAATACTTTTTCTGATCCAAGTAGCAATCGGCTACATTGTCACCGATACATAGAATTTTCATCGAATCACCTCGTCTAGTATTTCATTTTCCAC
>JAAYKD010000012.1 GCA_012522585.1 Bacillota bacterium
AGACCTTATCCACTCTGGTCAAGGTTTCAAAAGGATGTCCGCTCCAGACTACCAGGTCAGCTTTCTTGCCTTTTTCGATGCTGCCAATTTGGTCAGCCAGTCCGAGTATCTCAGCGGGGTAGATGGTAATAGCTTTTAAAGCTTCTTCTTCAGGCATGCCTTCTCGGCAAGCGATGGCTGCCGTTGTGACTAAATGATCGATGCCTGTTTGCGGGTGTTCTGTCGAAAGGGCAAATTTTAGACCTGCCTGAGCTAGAACACCGGGAGTTTTATGAGAGGTTGTGCGGAAGAGACCGCGACGGTTCATCAAGATGGGTCCGACTATCATAGGAACATCTGCCTGTACCAGATCTTCAATGGCATAATAGCCTTCGCTCAAGCGTTGCAAGATCAACTTGAAGCCATGTTCTTCGGCCAATTCCAAGGCGTTTTGGATATCGTGTAATAAGACGACTTGCATGATGACAGGCAAGCGACCTTCTAAAACATCCACTAAGGGAGCTAAACGATAACTTGCTTCCGGAACATCTTTCTCTTCAGCTATGGCTTTATCTCTTTTGGCCATGAATTCCTTGGCCTTTTGTAATTCAGCCCCTAGCTTGGCGATCATTTCACTGCGATCGCGGAAACCCTGACGGAAATTTCCGCCACCGACTAAGTTGACGAAGAGAGCAAAAGGTTCTTTAACCACTCTTTCGTCGACGATATTGCTGCCGGCAGTCGTGATAACAGCACTTTGACCGGCGATGATTGCGGAGGTTCCCGGGCAGACGTTGACCGTGGTCACGCCGCCTTCTAAGGCGTCTTCGAAAGATAGGTCGTTGGGTAAAATACCGTCTAAGGCTTTCAAATAAGTGCCCAATCTTTCCTTCTTTTCATCTTCGTCGGCGCCGATGGGTCCGACTGTTTCTTCATGTAAACCGGGGCGACCACAGGCTTCGATTAAGCCGGGGGTCAGGGTTTTACCTGCTAAATCTATAACTTCAGCACCTTCGGGGCAGGTTAAGCCGGTGCCTACTTGGGCAATCAGACCGTCTTTAATCAAAAGGGAGGCGTTTTCTAAAACAGCTCCGGCCATGGTCATGATACGAGCGTTTTCTAAAAACAACATTTAAACTACCTCCTTTTCCCAATCTTCTTTATCTCTGTCAATGTCAAAAGCTAGAACACCGTTGACAAAAACTCGTTCAACCTGAGAGAGCAACTCCAAAGGATGTCCGTCTAAAATCAGGATGTCGGCATCTTTGCCCACTTCCAAGGAACCGACTCTGTGGTCGATGCCGATGATTTCAGCCGGAGTCAGGGTCATAGCTCTGATAGCTCCTTCTTCACTCATCCCGGCTCTGTGAGCCATGGAAACGCTGGTCCGCAAGTATTCTTGAGGCACAACGCCGGCGTCCGTGGTGATGCAGACTTTTACTCCGGCTCTTTCTAAAATGCCGGCAGAAGCAAAATCCTTTTCCGCTGTTTCCACTTTGGTTCTGGCCAAGGTGGGTCCTAAAACGCAAGAGATGTTGCGCTTGACAATTTCATCTAAAATGAAATGAGCTTCAGAAGCATGTTCCAAGACCATCTTGAAGCCAAACTCATCGCTGGCTCTTAAAGCCATCATGATGTCATCGGCTCTGTGGGCGTGGATATGGGCTCTCAATTCGCCCTTCAAGACTTTGACCAAGGGTTCCAATTGGAAGTTGATCGGTGTCTCAGGGTCTTTTTCTCTTTTCTGCATATAGTTGCGAGCTTTAACAAAAGCATCACGTAAAAGTGCACCGCTGCCCATTCTGGTCGAGGGCATTTGGTTTCTCGAGCCAAAATTGCGCTTGGGGTTTTCACCTAAAGCCATTTTGACTTCGGCTGGGTTGATCAAGACCATTTCTTTGCGGCTTTTGCCGAAAGTCTTGCAGACCATACCCATGCCCGACATGATTTTTCCGGAACCGGGGCGGGTTAAAATTGTGGTTACGCCTGACTCAACAGCCTGTCGTAACTGCACATGCCTGGGGTTAAAAGCATAATAGCTCATTAATTCAGGTGTGACAGCAGGACCAAAAGTTCCTCTGCCTTGACCGCCGTCGCCGTCGAAATTGTTGTCGTCATCGTCGTCGGCACCAAAATCCATTACACCTAAATGGCAATGGGCTTCGACGATGCCGGGCATTACGTATTTTCCTTTGGCATCTATGACTTCAGCTTCTTTGGGCAGAGTCAAGTTTTTGCCAATGGCTTTAATTTTACCTTCTGCAACGATGATTGTGCCCTTTTCGATTACAGGGCCTGATGCTGTTATTAAGGTGGCATTGATAATGGCTAACATGAACAATCCCCCTCTTCATCTTTTTGCCAGATGAGCTCACCGTTGACTAGGGTAGCCAAGCACTGAGCTTTTACTTTAAATAAGGGTTGATCGAAGATAGCGATGTCAGCATCTTTACCTACTTCTAAGGAACCAACCCTGTCGTCTACTTTTAAGATTTCAGCGGCACCTAAGGTGATAGCTTTGATGGCTTCTTCTTCAGGCATGCCGTCACGACAGTTTAAGGCAGCCTGCATAGTCAGGTTTTCGCTGGGAATTATGGGGTGATCGGTGCAAAGAGCTACAGGTATTCCGGCTTTGGCCAAAACACCGGGCATTTTCAGAGATAGATTTTGAGCTTTACCCATGCGATTGACAAAGGTGGGGCCGGCTATGACTTTAGCACCGCTTTTCTTGATTTGATCAGCTACTAAATGACCTTCATAGCAGCGTTCTAAGACTAGGGGGAAACCCCATTTCTCTGCTAATTCCAGGGCATTGGAAATTTCGTGATTGGCAAAAGCTGTGATTCTGGCAAAGTTTTCGCCCGTAAAAAGAGCCACGATTGGGTCTAAGACGGGGTTTTCATCCGGCTCTTCGCCTTTTTCTTTGAGTTTTGTGTTTTTCTCTAAGAGCTCTTTGGCTTTTTGTAATTGTACTTCAAGAGCTGCAATATCCAAGGTTCTGTCGTTATTATTGGAACGAGTGCCGGTAATATTGATTTTTAAGCCGGCAAAAGGATTGATGACCTGATGATCGAGGACTCCAAAGCTGGTTTTGGTGACAAAACACTGACCGTTGATCAGGTTATTGCTACCCGGGCCAATTGACATAGCTGTGATGCCAGCTTTACGACAATCGTCAAAAGCTACATCCTCCCACCAGGTGGCGTCAAATGCACGCAGTTGACTACCCAGGGCTATGGGCTCATTTGTATCGTTGCCGATCGGGCCTTGCCCTTCTTCAAAAATACCGACTTTACAATCGGCATCGATCAAACCGGGGTAGACATGGGCACCCTTGGCTAAAATTAATTCAGCCTCTTCGGGGATATCTAAGTTTTGACCGATAGCAGTTATTTTGCCCTTTTCGATGATGATGCTGCCATTTTTTATTATGCCTTGGGCTACTGTGTACAGAGTTCCGTTGACAATGGCTTTCACAAAACAACCTCCCTTTGTAGATTGATTTC
>JAAYKD010000073.1 GCA_012522585.1 Bacillota bacterium
ACCAACATATTGTGCTGATGAGCCAAGTCGACGATGGCTTTCAAATTTGAACAGATGCCATAATATGTGGGATTGTTGACTAAAATAGCTTTAGCCTCAGGGTTGAGGCGAATAGCTTCCTCGACCTGTTGTAGCGACATGCCCAAGGAGATGCCTAATTCTTTATTCACTTCCGGGTTGACATAAACAGGGGTGGCTCCACATAAAACCAAAGCGTTGATGGCACTGCGATGAACATTGCGGGGTAAGATTATTTTATCTCCTTGGCGGCAAGCATAGAGAATCATGCTCTGCACTGAAGAAGTAGTTCCACCCACCATAAAATAAGCATGGCTGGCCCCGAAAGCAGCGGCGGCCAGCTCTTCAGCTTCTTTGATGACTGAAACAGGATGAACCAGATTATCCAAGGGTTTCATGGAATTGACATCAACGGAGAGGCACTGCTCCCCTAAAAAAGCGGTGAGCTGAGGATTGCCCCGACCTCTTTTGTGGCCGGGAACATCGAAAGGCACGACTCTCTGGCTTTTAAAAGCTTCCAGAGCTTGATAAACCGGAGCTCTATTTTGATCTAAGGATTTCATCTATAAACGTTCCTTCCGCTGAAAATTTCAATCATTTCTCTGCGCAAGTTGCCGGAAATTTCCAAGCGTAACTCAGGTGGCAATTCGTAGGCATCCGTATTGAAGAGATAATTTTGTAAATCCATTTCTTTAATCAACATTTTTGTATGAAACATATTGGCTTGATAGACATTGATATCGACAGCGTCATAACGGCGCAGGGTCTTTTCGTTGATATAATCTTGGATTGAAGTTATATCGTGATCGATGAAAAGTTTTTCTCCGGCCACATTACGGGTAAAACCGCGAATTCGGTAATCCATAGTGATGATGTCGGAATCGAAGCTGCTGATCAGATAGTCAAGAGTGGAAAGAGGAGTGATCTCTCCGCAGGTAGATACATCAATGTCTGCTCTGAAAGTTGCAATGCTGGTTTCAGGGTGGAATTCCGGATAGGTATGGACAGTCACATGGCTCTTATCCAAATGAGCGGTGATGCTGTTGGCAGTCGGTTGCAGGCTGCTTTCGGCAATTAAAATTGTCACTGAAGCCCCTTGGGGTTCGTAGTCTTGTTTTGAGATGCTCAAAATATGAGCTCCAATCATCTCGGTGCAGACCGTCAAAATATGGGTCAAGCGTTCAGAATTGAATTGCTCATCGATATAAGCAATATAATCCTTTTGTTCTCTGGTGGTTTTAGCATAACAAACATCATAGATATTGAAGCTCAAGGATTTGGTCAGATTGTTGAAGCCGTAAAGTGTTAATTTTGATTCCATAGTTATCATCTCCGACATAAAAATAAAAAAACAAGTGATGTTTAAGCACATCACTTGTTAAAAATCGAGAACGGGCTATCTTCACTCAAGACAAGAGTGGTATAGTAATCCCTTTAGATCGAATCGATTTTAGAGTCTATATAGCAAAAATTACTTTTAATACTCATATTGATCGTTTCACAAGTTGATGCGCTTGATAAGACGCTGAAAAAAAGAACCCAACTTATAAAATTAATAAAAAGTAAACCTTGGAAAAAGTGGTTTACCCAATCAATAATGCAACCAAAAGTTGCCCTCCGTTGTTCAACGGAATCTCGGCATTTGACCCAGCCGACCGCGTAGCTTTCATCCTTTAAAAGGAGGGTCAAAAATATCTGCTTGAATCGACTCAGATTCATCATTTTTCAGATACAAGGAAATTCTAGCACGTTTTATTTGTGCTGTCAATTGAAAAGAAAGATCAAATAAAGAAGGTCAATTGCAAGCTAAACTGAGACGGTAATTATCTGTTTGTCAATTTGTCCAGCAATAACTTGTTGGAAGATTTAAAACTCAGCTTACCTAAAAATTTTTAGGGAAGGGGCTGAACAATGGACGTGACTAAATTTTCCGAATTGAAGATCTGTTTAAAGCGTTGATGCAATTCTTCTACGGTTATTTCCTCTAAAATATCTGGAATATCCATGAAGGAGTAACCATAATAATCTGCTACCAAAAAGTTTAAAGCTATATCTTCGCTGTTTTCAAATTGAGTTAAAAGATCCCCCAGTGTTTTCCTTTTCAATCTTTCTAGGTTCTCTTTTTTGATTAGGGCTAAAGCTTCGGCTGAAGCGAGATAATTCTCAATTTCTTCTTGCAGTTCTGAAGGATTGGAACTGTCAGCGCGAACTGCCAGATAAGAAAAATAAGGAGTGGCATAATAATTTCCACTGAAACGGCTGCCAAAAGAATTGTTTTTCAATAAATGCCAATAGAGGGGGCCGGAACGACCGAAAATTAAATCGGCAAGCAAATTTGTCTGCATCCTTCTTTTTAAAAATGTTCGGCCTTTTAGGGGATTTTCGTCGTAGTCTGCCCAAGCTAAACTGATCAAAGGGCGAGCCGCCCGTGCTTCTATGTTGAAGTTTTTATTTTCCCCTTTGCCGCTGGCGTTAGTTGGTTCAATTGGCCGAAAGCCCTTGCTCTGGTATGTACCCCATTGGCTTGCCAGATGGAAAACCGTTTCCGGATCGATGTCTCCGGCTACAATTAAGCGGGCGTTCTCAGGGCTGTAAAAAGCATCATAGCATTGGTAGAGCAGCTCCGAGCTTACTTGGCGCACGGTTTCTTCTGTGCCGCCAATATCCTTTGAAACTTGGTGTTGGCCAAAAAGACCTTGGCGTAAATTCAATTCCATAGCTTCTTCAGGTTGATCTTTATACATGAGCAACTCCTGGACGATGATGTCCTTTTCATTTTCCACACTGTCTGGCTGGAAAAAAGGTTGATCGGTATAACTCAAGAGCAATTGCAAAACAGCTTCCTGGTTTTCGCTGCTTTCTGCCATATAGACCGTCTGGTCGTGGCCGGTAAAAGCGTTGTCGTAAGCTCCTAATTTGGCAAAGGCTTCGCTAACATTGCTTTTGTTCTCTTGTTTAAACATTTGATGCTCCAAAAAGTGGGCAGTTCCATCGGGGATTTCTAAAACTTGGCCATTGGGTCCCAGAAAGCTTTTGTGTAGAGAGCCAAAGGGAAAAGCTAAAAGAGCAGTGAGCTTGCGAAAGCCTTTACGATAGATGACTGTGACATTGATACCGTTTTCCATCTTCTTTTCGTAAATGGGAAAAGGTATGATAAAGTTTTTCATGATTTAGCCCTTTCTATCAGCCAAAAGATATGCGGTGTGCAAACGCAAGGAGGACCCTGCTTCTTGAACTTGATCTCTGCTGATGTTTTTGATTATTTCTATTAGCTCTTCAGCCCGGGGTGTCTCTAAGAGCAGATGATTGAAAGCATAATCCATTTTACCCTCGACATCACGATTGAGTGCTCTGATTTGATCGATGATGGTTTCTTTAGTCATGTTCAATTCATCATCGCTGAAATCGCCGTGCTGTAATAACTCCAGCTGCTTGATCATTTCTTCTTCGGCCTTTTCTACAGAATCTAAATTAAGGCCTGCGTAGGCTGTGACCATGCCGGTGCTACGCTCAAAGCGACTGCCTGTAGCGTAGGCCAACCCCTTTTCCTCGCGGACATGAGCAAAAAGGCGAGAATGAGCAAAGGCACCGTAGATGCCATTGAAAAGTGTAAGGGCAAGGCTCAAGGGATGACGGTAATCTATTTCCGAACTGAGAGCAAGGAAGAGTTGGCTTTGTTCACCCGGCAGCACTTCTTGATGACGATTGACCTTTTCAACATGCTCCAGACTCTGGCAAAAGGGATTGAACTCTTCTTGGCCGGTCCAATAAAAAATATCTTTTAAAGTATCTGGCTCAACTCTCTCGATACCAGAGCCACTTAAGCCTATATAAATCTGGCTTTTGTTTAAGGTTTGCTGATAAAACTCTACCATTTCTTGATTGCTCAAGCTTTTAAGCTCCTCTTCACTTCCTCCGAAGATGAAGGCCAGAGGTGAATCGGCAAAGACTAGTTCCTGTAAGCGTGATTGAGCATAGCGGGCTCTCTGGTTTCGTCGATTCTCTAAGGCGGCTAAAAGTCTGTTCTTTTCTTGAGTAAAGCTATCCTTGTCGAAGAGCCCGTCGGGTAGATAGGGTTTAGTCAACATTTCAGCTAAAAGTGTGAGCCCTTGTTCTAAGAGGTTTTCTTCCGCTCCGGGCAAGTATCTTATGTCAGGTAATTGTAAGTTTAATAAGAGAGCCTGAGCAGAGCCAATGCGACTGACAGCCGTCGCCATTTCTGCTCCATATAGCCCCTCTAAAGCCTGAACCATCAGTTGCTGGCTAGGATAATTCTCCGTTCCTCTTCTCAACAAAGAGGCTAAGAGAAAAGCTTTGCTAAAAATTTTATCCTCCAGAGGCTGGGTTAACCAAATTTTTATCTGGGTAGTCACATGCTCTTGGGAAGGTAACCAGAAGGCAGTTTTATTTGAATCGATTTCTAAAGAGTCTAATTTCATCGTCTTATTCCTCTCTGTTCAAAGTTTGTTCTTCGATTTCTAATATTTTAACCCCCTTGTTATAAAATAGCAACCTGAGTAAAAAGATAGTATCAAAAATCAAAGGCTTAATGTCTTTGCGAAATATAAAAGCAACTTTCAAGCATTGGTCTTTCTCTTTATGAGGATCTGGACGGGATAATAAAAAGTTGCTTGGTCAATTTCAAAATTTAGAAAAGTACAAATAAAAAAGCCCGCCAAAATAAAGGCGAGCTGTTTTTTAATTGTTAAATGAATTGATCAAGAATTTCTTTTAATTCATCTTTGGGTCTGTAGCCAACAATTGCTCTGGCTTCTTTCTCTTTTGTTTCCGGATTAGTGGTGATCAGCATCATGGTCGGAATGCTTTGAATCTGGAAAGCGCCGGCAGTTTGCGGGTTGGCATCGACATCGAGTTTGCAGACTTTTAATTTGCCATCATATTCTTCGGCAATCGCTTCGACTACAGGAGCCACCATACGACAGGGACCACACCAGGTTGCCCAAAAATCTACAAAGACAGGAAGATCGGATTGTAGTGCCTCTTTTTCAAAATTAGCATCGGTTAAATCATGTACCATTTAATATGCTCCTTTCAAGCTTTAGAAAATCGGGTCTTGAATTTCCCCGTGAATTTCTCTCGTTGCCTTAATAATAACAAAAATAAATCAAAAAGCAAGTCTTTCTTCTTTTAATGTGACCAAGTCACCTCGAATCCGGGTTTTTACCGCTCTAAAGTTAAATTATCAGGGGAAATTTCAAGTTTTGACCTCTGATAAGACCAGCACCTACTAAATGCCTTGGAAATTGTATTAAAATAAGTATTTCTGGTGGCAAAAGGTTTTAGAGGTTAAATATCTTGACAAATACTGGCCCACCAATTATAATTTCTTAAGTATATAGATGAAAGTAAATGAAGTTTACATCAATCCATCCAGTGTAAACAAGTATGAAAGGAGGATGGTTTCCGGCATGAATGTTTATGGCAGGTTGCTCAAGGAGTTCATGGCAAAATACTGGGCTCGTTATACCCTGGCTTTTGTTTTGGTCAACATTATTTCTTTAATGACCTTGATCACACCGTTGTTAACAGAGAAGATTATCGATGAATTTCTACCGGCAGGTGATTTCCGCGGTATAGTCACTTATTCCCTTATAGTTTTGGGCGTGGCGTTGCTTCGAGCTTTAATTACATTTTCTCAACGCTACAATATTCAATACACAGCTCAAAGAGTTATCTATGACGTTAGGAATAGATTGTACCAGCATTTGCAAACTCTATCGTTTAGCTTTTTTGATTCAAGCAGAACCGGTGAACTGATGAGTAGAATGACTTCCGATGTCTCTACTTTGCAAAGAGCGATGGGAATGGGTTTTATTAACCTGTTTTCAAACACACTCACCATCATCTACACATTGGCAATTCTCTTGAATAAAAATGTCGAATTGACTTTGATGTCTCTAGTCTTTATGCCATTCTTAATTTGGTCAGTGTCAGTTTTTGCTGTTAAGGTAAGACCGACATTTCGTATTGTTCGCGAGCAATTGGGGGTTTTTACCGCTACTATGCAGGAGAGTATAACCGGTGTTAGAGTGGTTAAAGCTTTTGCTCAAGAGGAATATGAAATTGAAAAGTTTAGAGAACAAAACAGAGAGTATTATGAAAAGAACCTGATATCCGTTCGCTTGGAAGCTTTTTATGGCCCCTTGATGAGCTTTATCTCCACTATGGGAACAGTTTTTCTGATTTGGTATGGTGGTCGTAAAGTTGTCATGGGTGATATCAGCTTAGGTGAATGGACAGTTTTTAACACCTTGATTGTTCAATTGATTCAACCGATTAGATCTTTCGGTTGGCTGGTTTCCATGGTTCAAAGAGCCAGTGCTTCCGGTCAGAGAATCTTTGAAATTCTGGATACACAAAGTGATGTTTCCGATGCTCCCGATGCAATAGAATTACCCCCCGTTGTCGGACATGTTCGCTTTGAAGACGTATCCTTCAGTTACGATAACAATTTCTATGTCTTAGAAGATATAGATTTGGATGTTCAACCAGGTCATACCATTGCCATATTAGGCTCAACCGGATCTGGAAAGAGTTCCTTGATCAATTTGGTGCCCCGTTTTTATGATCCACAAAAAGGTAGGATTACAATCGATGGCCATGATTTAAGGGATGTTACCGTTGAATCCCTGCGCAACCAAATCGGAATCGTTTTACAAGAAACCTTCTTGTTCAATGATTCATTGCGCAACAATATTTCTTATGGTCGCCCTGATGCTACGATGGATGAAATAGTTGGAGCTGCTAAATCAGCGAAGATTCACGATTTCATTATGACTTTGCCTGAAGGCTATGAGACAGTCGTCGGGGAAAGAGGCGTCGGTCTGTCCGGTGGACAAAAACAGAGGATGGCAATAGCCAGAGCCCTCTTGATGAGAGCCAGGGTTTTAATCCTCGATGAA
Organism: Bacillota bacterium; assembly: GCA_012522585.1. Classification (GTDB taxonomy): domain Bacteria; phylum Bacillota; class JAAYKD01; order JAAYKD01; family JAAYKD01; genus JAAYKD01. The sequence continues at coordinate 6,942 of JAAYKD010000073.1, forward strand.
TCCACCTCCAGTGTTGATACAGAAACAGAAAGAGCAATCCAGCAGGCCTTTGCAGTTTTAACGGAAAATTGCACAACCTTTGTCATAGCACAGCGTTTGAGTACTATTCGCAATGCTAACAGAATTATCGTTTTGGATAAAGGAAGAGTCATTCAAGAAGGAACCCATGATGAGCTATTGGCTCAGGAAGGCGGAGTATATCATCAGATTTATCAGATGCAATTACGACCCCAAGAAGAATCGCCTTTTGAAGAAGATGGTAAGAGAAAGGCGGGTGATTAAGTATGGGCATGAGAGGAATGAGGGGTAGCCAAGAGGATCTTAAACCTTTGAATGAACTTGATCCTCAACTATTTATCAGATTGTGGGCCTACATCAGACCCTATATGGGTGTAACATTGATTTCGATTTTCTGTATGCTCATGACTTCTGCAACCAGCTTGATAGCGCCGACCCTTTTGCGCTACGCCATCGATAATGGAATGCAAGCCAAGAACTTAAAGGTCATCAACCAGGTTGTAATAGCCTATATCTTAGCCTATGGAGGAAACTGGTTCTTTACCTATTGGCAAACCTATCTGATGTCAAAAGTTGGTCAGGATATAGTTTTCGATATTCGCCAAGATCTTTTTGTAAAATTGCAGACCTTGGGTCTGGAGTTTTATGATAAATGGCAGGCCGGCCGTGTCATGTCTCGTTTGACTAACGACGTAGACGCCCTGCAACAATTGGTCACCTCAGGTTTGACCAATATCATCAATGATGTTTTCACCTTAATTACCATTGTTATTATAATGTTGAGAATGAATTGGCGCTTAGCTCTAATTACATTCATGACAGTTCCCCTTATATTATTTACTACTCTCTTCTTTACCAGAAGAATGAGAGCTGCTTATTTTGTAGTCAGACGCACTATTGCTGACGTCAATGCTAACCTGCAAGAAAGTATCTCCGGCATCAAGGTAACACAATCCTTTACCCGTGAAGATCAAAATGCAGACCGCTTTGATGCTGTAAACTTGAGTAACTTTGAAGCGAATATGAAAGCCAGCGTTTTGCAAGCTGCCTTTTTCCCTTCAGTTGAATTGATTTCTGCTTTAGGCTCAGCTTTAGTCCTGGGCTTTGGTGGAATCTTCATTGTCAACAATGTTGGTGGCATGACAGTGGGTACAGTCAGTGCTTTCTTGATTTATGTCACTCGCTTCTTCTGGCCGATTAGAGACTTATCCAATGTATTGAATACAATTCAATCTGCAGGAGTTTCCTTAGAGAGAATTTTCGAATATATTGATGAAGAACCTGACGTGGCCGACAGCGAAAATGCTATAATTTTACCGCCGATCAACGGCGAAGTGGAATATCGCAATGTAGACTTTTCCTATGTGCCTGGTCAGCAAGTTCTCTATGATATCAACTTTACTGTCCATAAAGGCCAAACAGTTGCTTTTGTTGGAGCAACCGGGGCAGGAAAGAGCTCTATTATCAATCTTCTGAGTCGTTTCTATGATCCCCAGGGCGGGGCTATCTATATTGACGGTCACGATATTAAAGAAGTAACCGTGCACTCATTGCGCAGTCAATTGGGCATTGTTTTGCAGGATACCTTTGTCTTCTCGGGAACGGTCAGAGACAACATCCGCTATGGTAAACCTCGAGCCAGCGATGAGGAAGTTATTGAAGCTGCTAAAGCTGTCAATGCTCATGACTTTATCATGCGCTTGCCTGATGGCTATGATACTGAGGTACAGGAGCGAGGTTCTCGTCTCTCGGTAGGTCAAAGGCAATTGATCTCATTTGCCAGAACCCTCTTGATTGACCCGGCTATTTTGATACTCGATGAAGCTACATCAAGCGTTGATGCTTATACGGAACTTTTGATCCAGAGAGCACTCGATCGTTTGTTGACCGGCAGAACAGCTTTGGTCATTGCTCATAGGTTATCGACTATACGTAATGCCGATGTAATCTACGCTTTGGATCAAGGTCATATTGTAGAACATGGTAGTCATAGCGAATTGCTGGAAGGCGATGGAGTTTACAGAAAACTTTATGAAATGCAGTTCAAAGATCAAGGCGATTATGATAGTCAGCATGAAGAAGAGTAAGTTGGTCAAGCAAGTTTAGAAATAAAATTAGATAAAAAAAGGGCTGTAGCAATTTTCCTTTTGCTACAGCCTCTTTTGTTTTTTAGAAGCAATTAAATTTTAGGTTTCGTAAAAATGCGGCTCTCTGCACAATCAGGTTTTACTGAGGCTCTTCTTCGTCTTCTTCGTCCTCAACAACGATTGCGGTTTCCTCTTCTTCGTC
>JAAYKD010000074.1 GCA_012522585.1 Bacillota bacterium
CCTAATTGTTCGATAAGAACTTGCATTTGCTGTTGGGGCAACCATTGGTTGCCTTTGACCGAGGCCTTACAGGACATGCTGACCAATTTTTTTAACATTAAATCGGACTTACTCAAGCTTCTTTGAACATTGCTCAGTTCTAAAAAGAGTTCTTTAAAGTCGATTTTGCCTAAGCTGAATGCTTCGATTTGAGGTACTTCTCGAACTAAAAAAGAATTCAAACCAAATTCTTCAAAAACAAAGCCCAAGCTGGAAATCTCCTCCCATTTTTCTTTAAAGCGGTCGAAATCCTGGGGGCTAAACTCTATGCTCAGAGGCTCTAAAAGCAGCTGGCTTTTGATCTTTCCCTGGTCCATTTCATTTTTAAACTGATTGTACATGATGCGTTCGGCCATCGCATGTTGATCAAATATATAAAGGCAATCGATGCTCTGAGCCAAAATATAAGTTCCGGCCAGCTGGCTGATCGGACGCAAAGTTGGTAAGAAGCTTTCGCTGCTCTGAAGATCCTCAGCCAGGGGAATTTGCGGCTGTTGGGCTCTTTCTTTTCTCAAACTAGCCCAAGCTTCGTTGACGGAGGAAAACTTTTTCTTGGGCTCCGGCTCCGGAGGATCAATTCGTTTCGGTTGGGTCGGTTGGAATTGCTCATAGAGATCCACTTTAAATGCTTCTTTTTTAGCTTGAACGAGGGTTTCCCCATGAAAACTTGGCCTCTCTTGCAAAACTTTAGTCTCTTGGGCTGTCGAGTAATTGCTGAGATGGGGGTTTAAGCCACTGTTGACTCCTCGCATCACCAAGGAATAGACTCGCCGATCGTCTTGGAAGCGAACTTCTGTTTTAGCCGGATGGACATTGACATCCAAATCTGCCGGAGGCAAATTCAGATTTAAAACAAAAAACGGATACTTTCTGGCCACCATGGCCATACGATAGGGTTCTTCAGCAGCATGAACTATATTGGCAGCTGTGGCATAGCGGCCATTGATGATAAAATGCTCATCCCGGCGATTATTACGGGGATAAGTGGTCTTGCCAATATATCCCTGAAGGGAATATTCGCCATCGCTATAGTCGACAGGAAGCAGATGTTTGACGATATCCTTGCCATAGATGGCAGCAATTACATTTTTCAAATCGCCGCTGCCATCAGTCTGCAAAACGATTTTCCCGTCTCGAATACAGTGAATTGAAACATCAGGTTTGGCTAAGGCCAAACGGACACAGACTTGCAGAACATGGCTGCCTTCTGTCCGGGCAGTTTTCATAAATTTTAAACGAGCCGGAGTATTATAAAAGAGGTCTTTGACCAGAACCCTCGTTCCTTTGGCTGCTGCTGTTTCTGCAATTTCTATTTTCGAATCGTAAAATGTAATTTCTGTTCCGGCTAAGTCCTCTTCTCTTCTGGTCAGCAATTGAAAATCCGAAACGGAAGCTATGCTGGGCAGGGCTTCACCCCGAAATCCTAGGGTTTTAATGTTGAACAGATCGGAAGCCAGACTGATTTTGCTGGTTGCATGACGTTGCAAGGCCAACTCTGCATCCTGAGCGCTCATACCACGGCCATTATCTGTGATGATGATCGTGGCAAGGCCCCCTTCCTCTATTTCCACTGTGATCTGGTCTGCCTTGGCGTCAATGGCATTTTCCAAAAGCTCTTTGACCACAGAAGCAGGTCTTTCTACGACTTCTCCGGCTGCAATTTTGTTGGCTACATCAGGTGCTAAAAGGCGAATTGTTTCTGACAAGCTTAACCCTCCTCTGCCAGTTTTTTCTGCAGTTCGTGTAAAGTATTCAAAGCTTCAATGGGGGTAATACTCAGGGTGTCAACTCGGCGTAAATCTTTTAAAATTGGGTGTTCTTCCGCTAGTAAAAATGAAAGCTGTTCGTTATTCTGAGCCTGCTCTTTCAAGCCGGCCTGACTGGGCCCTAGCTTATGCTCCCCGGCTTCCAGTTTTTTCAGCACCTCTTTGGCTCTTCGGATCACATTGTTGGGCAAACCGGCCAGACGTGCTACCTCGATTCCGTAGCTTTTATCCACTCCGCCGGGAACAATTCTATGTAAGAAGATGATATCTTCGCCTCGTCCTCGGACTGCCACAGAGTAGTTTTTAACCCCATCCAGATGGTCTTCCAAATCGGTAAGCTCGTGATAATGGGTGGCAAAAAGAGTTCGGGCTCCTAAAACCTTAGGGTTTTGGATGTATTCTAAGGAGGCTCTGGCGATGCTCATGCCGTCAAAAGTACTGGTGCCCCTGCCGATTTCATCTAAAATCAAGAGGCTTCGATCGCTGGCTGCAGCTAAAATTTGACTCAATTCGTTCATCTCCACCATAAAGGTGGACTGGCCTCCGGCCAGATCATCACCACTGCCCACTCGGGTGAAGATTCTATCGACTAAACCGATTTCTGCGCTAGCCGCCGGCACATATGAACCCATCTGAGCCATCAAGACTATCAAGGCTGACATGCGCAAGTAGGTGCTCTTTCCGGCCATATTAGGACCGGTTAAAATCAAAACTCTCTGTTCAGTCATATCCAAGAGCAGATCATTGGCTATATAGGGCTTGTCTTTTAAAGTCCTTTCAACCACCGGGTGTCGGCCTTCTTTAATTCGAATCGAGCCACCTTCACTGATTGTGGGTTTGCAATATCGATTCAAACCGGCTAACTCAGCCAAACCGGCCAGAACGTCAAAGAGGGCTATGGCCGAAGCAGCTATATATATCTCTTCTTTAAATTCTGCAACCTGATCTCGCAATTCTATGAAAAGCTCATACTCCAATTCCACCAGTTTGTTTTCTGCACCTAAAATAGTCTCTTCCAGCTCTTTTAATTTAGGCGTGAAATAGCGTTCCGAGCCGGTCAGAGTCTGTTTGCGAATATAATAATCGGGCACCAAAGAAAGTTGAGAGTTGGTCACTTCCAAATAATAGCCAAATACTCGATTATAGCCGATTTTTAAATTGCGAATACCAGTCTTCTCTTTCTCCTCTTTTTCCAGCTCCAGAAGCCAATTTTTACCTTCTGTGGAGGCTTTTTTCAGTCGATCCACCTCTTCATTGAAGCCCGTCTTGATCATCTGGCCTTCTCTGATGCTCAAGGGAGGATCTTCCACTAAGGCCAAGTCGATATAATCCACCAGTTTCTGCAAATCAGGGAGATGAGACAACTGAGTCTGTAAAAGAGATGATTGAGCATCCTGCAGGAGTTCTTCGATCAAAGGTAAACTGCCAAGAGTGCGTTTCAAGGCAATTAAATCTCTGGCATTGGCAGAGCCAAAGCTTATTTTACTGTAAAGTCTTTCCAAATCAGAACATCTGTTCAAGATTTCCTGGAGGTTTTGCCTTAATGCAGGGTTCTCAACAAATTCACTCACGCCTTGTAAGCGATGTTCAATCTGAGCTTTATCTGTCAAGGGTTGCAGGAGCCAGCGGTGGAGCAAGCGCCCACCGGCTGCCGTTTTTGTCTTGTCCATAACCCAGAGCAAAGAACCTTTGCTGGTATTATCCCTCATAGTTTGAGTCAATTCCAAACTGCGTCTGGTTGAAGCATCCAAAATCATTTGCCAATCCAGTTGGTAGAATTTCGGTCTCAATTTGGCAAAGAGTTCCAGCTTGGTCATCTTTGTCACGTATTCTTGCAAGACCCAACAGACTCTGATCAGCTCAGCCTTTTTTTCTCCGGAGGGCAATTCCTGATAAATTTGGGCTTCTTGAATCTCAGAATTGTAATCTTCCAAATCTTCGACTTTTAAGAAATTACATTGAATCTCGTAATTGGAACAGAGTTCCCTCAATTCTTCCTCCCCTTGTCCGGGCAGGAGAATCAATTCTTTAGGTCTGTAGCGAGTTATCTCGTTTTTTAATTGGTTGATCGCATCCAAGCCTTCATAATTTGTACAGACGAAGGTCTCTGTAGAAACATCTATAGCAGCTAGGGCAAAATAATCATTACGTGCTTCTAGCGCTAAAAGATAATTATTCTCTTTATCTGCCAAAAGGGAAGTTAAATTGGCCGTTCCGGGAGTTAACACTCGAACTATTTCCCTTCGGACCAAGCCTTTGACACTTTTAGGGTCCTCCACTTGCTCGCCTATAGCAACTTTGTAGCCTTTGGCGACTAGTTTGGCAATATAGGATTCAGCAGCGTGGTAAGGCACACCACACATGGGAATGCGCTCCTTCTGCCCGGCCTCCCGACCTGTCAAGGCTATTTCCAAGACTTTAGACATTTCCAAGGCATCCTCGAAGAACATCTCGTAAAAGTCGCCTAAACGAAAAAACAGAATCGCATCGGGTATTTCAGCTTTTAATTGTAAATATTGTTGAATCATGGGCGTATAATTCTTACTCAAAAATACTACCCCCTTTTCTTAATGAATAGAAACACTAAACCAGCCTACCCGTCAAATGCCAAGGGCTGGCTTTTTCTATTTTAACCGAGATAATTTCACCGGTTTTATCTTCCTGACTGGGAAAATGGACTAATTTATAGCCATCGCTTCTGCCTGTATACATATTGGCATCATTTTTACTTGGACCTTCAACTAAAACTTGAAGGGTTTCTCCTTCTAATTTTAGATTCTTCTGCAAAGAAATTTCAGCCTGGAGATCCATCAATCTTTGGATTCTCTGCTGCTTGATCTGATAAGGGACCTGACCTTCCATTTGAGCAGCCGGAGTTCCCCCTCTTTTGCTGTAGATGAAAGTATAGGCACTGTCAAAACCAATTTTTTCTACCAGATCCAGGGTTTCTTGGAATTCCTCCTCAGTTTCACTGGGAAAACCTACGATGATATCGGTTGTAAAGCTGACTTGGGGCACATCCTCTTTTATTTTTTGGGCTAATTGCAAGTACTTTTCTTTGCTATAGCCCCTATTCATAGCTTTTAAAATGCTATTGCTTCCGGCTTGCAAGGGCAGATGAAAGTGCTTACATATATTATCGTACTGAGCAAAGGCGGAAATTAATTTATCGCTGACATCTCTGGGATGAGAAGTCATAAAACGAATTCTTTTTAGGTCGGTAATTTCAGCCACCTCAACCAGGAGGTCGGCGAAATCAACTTGAGGCTCCAGACCTTTGCCATAGGAATTTACATTTTGGCCTAACAAGGTAACTTCTTTGACCCCATCAGCCACCAAGAATTCAATCTCACTGATTATATCCTCCGGTCGGCGGCTGCGCTCACGTCCTCTGACATAGGGCACTATACAGTAAGTGCAGAAATTATTGCAGCCATAGGTTATGCTGACCATAGCACTATGCTTCTGAACTCTTAAGCGAGGCAGGCCTTCTTTAGGTAAGGCATTGGTTTCTTCCAAATCCTTGGATCTGCTCTGAGAAAAAAGCACATTGTGCAAGAGCCTGAGAAAATCGTCAATTTTATGAGTGCCAAAAAGCAAATCCACCTGTCTGTAGCTCTTCTCGATTTTTTCGACAATTTCAGGTCTTTGGGCCATACAACCGCCAAAAGCTATGATCATGTCAGGGTTATTTTCCTTGAGATGCTTGAGACGCCCTAATTGACCTAAAACTCTGTTTTCAGCACTCTCTCTGACACTACAGGTATTCATCACGATTATATCTGCTTGTTCAGGCTGATCTATTTTGACGAAGCCCAACTCCCACAACAAGCCTGCGATGAGTTCGGCATCATGAAAACTCATCTGACAACCAAAGGTCAAAAAGCACATATGAGGTGCGTGACCCTGTTTTTCTTTAAATTTGAGGCTCCAATTTAAGAGCTCCTCCTTTATATTTTCGTATGACATTAATTGAACTCCTTTATCTGCAAAATTCTACATGAAAATTATTTATTTTAAAAAAACTTGCCCCGATTCAAAAAAAAGTGTATGATGTAGAGAGAAAATGTATAATATAGGTGATGATATGAAAGTAATCAAAAAAGAAAAAACCTTTGATTATGCTTCTTTCAACCTCGATCGCCTGATTCAATTGGTTGATGTCTACGCAGTACCCAAAGAAGAGCTGCCCATGGCAGAGTTCATCAAACCTCTTTTAGCTGAACACTGTGTAGAAATTGAAAGAGATGGAATTGGTAATGTTTATGCTATCCGCAAAGGGGATCCTAAAGCCCCTACCGTCCTTTTAAGTGCACATCAGGATACCGTTTTATTTCCACCCCAGGAGAAGTATTATATCGTAGAAAACGGCTATCTGCAATTGAATAAGGACTTGCTGGAAAGAGAACGCTACAGCCGTGCTTTAAGGCCGGTTGTTCTGGGCGGTGACGATCGTTGTGGTATAGAAATAATTCTCTCAATTTTAGAGACCTACGATGGCCCCTTAAACATAAAGGTTATTCTCTCGACCAGAGAAGAAATTGGTGGCGAAGGCATTGCCGATGCCAAGCGTGAATTCTTTCAGAATATTGATTTTGGTCTAATTCTCGATAGGAAGAACAGCGGTGATATTATCACCAGCATCAACCGCCACAAGCTCTGTACGAAAAAACTCTATCAACATGTTTTACGTTCCGGTATCAGAACAAATGTCAAAAATTTAAGAGAGACTGTAGGGTCATTTTCCGACGCCTATTTTATCTCCCGCCGTCTCAAAGTTGACTGTGTCAATATCAGTGTAGGCTATTATCAGCCTCACACCTCCCATGAACGAATCGATTTATATGCTTTCAACGACAGTGTTCGCTGGACTAAAGAAATCCTTGAGTCCTACAGTTTCTAAATTGTTTCGAACAAAGTAAAGGCTATTATCAGCCAGACACCTCTCACGAACCCATGGATTTATCTGCTTGCAATTACAGTGTTCCCTGGACCCAAGGAAATTCTCGAGTCCTACAGTTTTTTAAAGTTGTTTTGAACACAGTAGAAATTAAACTATTATCAGGTGATTTTTATGATCGAAATTAAAGAAACCTTTGAAGTCAATTATGAAGAAAAATTTGATATAGAATCGAGTCTGATCAACGCCAGGCTCTTTTACGAGAGCGCTCAAAGATCTTGTTGTCCGACTCCCTTTCCCGATTATATGCCAAGGAATCCTTTATTGCAAAAAATTCAGGGTGAACATGCAATTCCTTCTCCTCCCATGCCTTTTTGGTGGTCGGAGAATGTAATCAACTCGCCTCAATTGAATAAATTCCCTTGGCTCAAAGAGGTGTTGGTTGGGGTCACCTGGCAAGAATTGATGGAAGGAAAGATTTCCAACAAAAAATTTAGAGAGCACAGACAAAATTGGTCGGTAGAACAGAGGAAACAGGTTTCTTCACCTAAAATCGGCGGAATGCTCAATATTATCTTTCATGTCGACCCGGAACCTTTAAAAAAATACGTCAATCGTAAAGAACAAGTCAGTCGTCTTCCCTTTTGGTGGTATTGGGTTTCCTTGGAAGCCCGCTCCATGAGCAACACCTCGGTCAGCCGCTTTTTAGCCAAGACGACCGTGGAGGAATTCAATTCGGGAGAATTCAGTCCCGAAAGGTATGAACAGCTGAAAGGTTTAAAACTGAAAAAACGATTAAAAAATGCCAAAATAGAAGATTTGCTTCATCAAATCTTCTATGAGTATCCAAGTGTCTTGACTAAGTTCAATCAAAGAGGGGGCAAAACTCTCTATACCATGAGAGTAACCACCGACCCCTATTCTATAGTCACCATGAGCACCCGCTCACCTCACTGGACCAGCTGTATGAATCCTGTCCGCAATGATTCCCACGAACAAAGCCATCGTCTCTGGGCCAACCTCTTAGACAGCAATATGGCGATTCTGGAAATGATCAACCCGGATGAAGAAGTGGGTTCCAATCTGGTAGCCCGTGCCGTCTTAAGAATTGTCAAAGACCACAAACAAGACCTACTCTATCTCGATTGTCTCTACGGGGAAAGGGGTTATGTAACATCCTTTGTTGCCCTGACCAGACGTTTAGCCCAGAGCATCGGGCTGGTTCCGGTCTCCGGCAGGATGATCCCCTTCTATACCAGCTTTAATACACCGCTCAGCGGCTATCCCATGGATTTCAAACATTACGAGCCACCTCACCTGGATTTAGGTGAATGGAAAAGACAAAATGGGCTCTATGTTTTCAGCGGAGAGGGACATTATCTCCATTCAGTTTAATCATATGTAAAAGGCAACTAAGGCTTGATCTGCCATAGTTGCCTTTTTTTGATTTTAAAAAATGATTATTCCGCTTCTTTCTTCTGCTCCACCAATCTTTTATGAGAGAAAGCTAATAATGATTTATCTTGGCTATATGTTATGCGTTCAAGGGCATCTTCATAGGGGAAAAAGCCGCCTTCAGAAAATCCTTCTTCTAAATTAGCTACAGTCTCATCGTCATCGCTGGTCATCAAATACCAAGTAATGCGATTACATACAGGGCGTCGGCGTGAGATTGAATAAAATTCATAGCTGGTCTGCCCTGCCGGTTCGATAATATCAGCTTTGACACCTGCTTCAAACTGAACTCTTGAAACGGCAACTTCATGAGCTAATTGATCAGTTCTGATAACACCTTTGGGAAACACCCATTCTTCTTTTTCGTTTTTGAGAAGGAGCACCTTATCTTTGTGAAAGACAACTCCTCCGGCGCAATTGCGGATCAACATAATAGTCACTCCTTTTGAGTATTTCATTATTAGCATTTAAACATTAGTTTATGTATTTCTATTCTTTTTTAAGGGTCAAAATTCCTTCTTTAAAACCAATTGATTTATAGAATTAGTTTAAATACCAGGACTTCAGTTCTCAGCCCTTTAAGAAAAGCGATTGAGCAAATACATTATTGCCTTACTTGTAGCAAGCTAAGAGAGGAATTCGCTTTTTAAAACTGGCTGATGTAAAGAATTGGTTTAAATACTAAGACTTAGATTCTCAGCCCTTTAAGAAAAGTGATTAAGCAAATACAATATTGCCATAGCTTGCAGCAAAGCTAAGAGGGGTATCCTCTTTTTAAAACTGGCTGATGTAAAGAATTGGTTTAAATACTAAGACTTAGATTCTCAGCCCTTTAAGAAAAGTGATTGAGCAAATACAATATTGCCATAGCTTGCAGCAAAGCTAAGAGGGGTATCCTCTTTTTAAAACTGGCTGATGTAAAGAATTGGTTTAAATACCATGACTCAGATTCTCAACCCTTTAAGAAAAGCGATTGAGCAAATACAATATTGCCATAGCTTGCAGCAAAGCTAAGAGAGGAATTCCATATTTGAAATCTCGACGGAGGGTCTTATGTCGGAACAATCTCATGGCAATCATGGCTCCAAATGCTCCGCCAAATTGAGCTAAGCGCCAAAGTGTTCTTTCTTTTATTCTGTATTTTTGCTTGACAGCCAAAACTTTATCATAAAAAAACATCCAAATAGTCAGCAAATTAATAGCTATATAAGCATAAATGATACCTTTAATCGTAATTTCCATAGTTTATACCTTTCAAAAAAATAATTATCGAAAAAGAAAATATATTCAAGATGACAAATGTGAAAAAATGTGCTATCATTAAAAAAAAAGGGAGGCGTTAAATTTGGCTTTGATTTCAACCACCGAAATGTTTCGAAAGGCTCACGAAGGCAAGTATGCAGTAGGTGCTTTCAATGTGAACAACATGGAGATAATTCAGGGGATAGTGGACGCAGCCAAGGAAGAGAGATCACCTTTAATTCTACAGGTTTCTGCCGGTGCTCGCAAGTATGCTAAGCATATTTACTTGATGAAATTGGTAGAAGCAGCAGTTTTAGACAGCGGTTTGGATATCGCATTACATTTGGACCATGGTGAAGATTTTGAAATCTGCAAAGCATGTGTAGATGGAGGCTTTACCTCAATCATGATCGATGGTTCCAAATACGATTTCGAAGAGAACATCGCCTTAACAAAAAAAGTAGTCGATTACGCACACAGCAAAGGAATCCCTGTGGAGGGCGAATTAGGGCAATTGGCCGGTATCGAAGATGATATTAACGTAGCAGACGTAGATGCTACCTTCACCGATCCTGACCAAGCAGTTGAATTCGTCGAAAGAACAGGAGTTGACTCCTTAGCCATCGCCATCGGCACAAGTCACGGAGCTTACAAGTTTAAAGGAGAACCCAGATTGGATTTTGCAAGACTGGAAAAAATCGTCTCTTTATTGCCTGAAGGCTACCCCATCGTCTTACATGGAGCCAGCACAGTCTTGCCAGAATTTGTAGCTATGAACAACAAATACGGTGCTAAAATCGAAGGTGCTCAAGGAGTACCCGAAGAAATGCTGAAAAAAGCGACAACTATGGGAGTCAGTAAAATTAATATTGATACGGACTTGCGTTTAGCCATGACCGCATCGATCAGACGCCATTTAGTTGAACACCCAGCAGATTTTGATCCCAGAAAATATTTAGGACCTGCCCGCCAAGCCATTAAAGAAATGGTAGCCCATAAAATGCGCAATGTCTTAGGCAGCAGTAACAAACTTTAAAGTTCCGAATCAAAGATTAAATTACTGGAAAAATTATTCCGATTAAAACCTTGTAAACATCGGGCACTTGTTGCCTATTGAATTGCTTGGATATAACAGCTAAAAACAAAGCCTCTTCTTTTGCCTTGAGCAGTAGAAGAGGCTTATTTTTTATGCTGTTTACTAGAATCTATTGGCTAATTTGAAATTCCTTAAACTAAGTCTGCCCCCGTTTTTAAAGCTTCTTCGTTTAAGGGCATCAAGTTTTGCCTGTGAGGTGGCAGGGTATCTTTGAGAGCTTGCACGATGGTTTCAAAACCCACTGCTTTTGTTTCTTTCAAGAAGGCGCCTAACATGATCATATTGGCTACACGATTGTTGCCGATTTTTTCAGCCAGGTCATTGGCCGGTATTCTATATTGGGTTATGTCAGTCCGCTCACATTCCTGATCGATTAAAGAACTGTTGATAAAGAGGACTCCGCCCGGTTTGACCATGGGAGCAAATTTTTCAAAGCTCTGAATATTCATGACGATAGCAGCTGTCGGGTTGATGACTATCGGTGTGCCGATATCCTTTTCACTGACGACTACGGAGCAATTGGCTGTTCCTCCCCGCATTTCCGGTCCATAGGAGGGTAACCAGGTAACTTTTTTGTTTTCTCGTAAGCCAGATTCTGTAATCAATTGGCCTAAGAGCATTACACCCTGACCGCCAAATCCGGCAATAATAATATCATGAGTCATTATTTTACCTCCTCCGGAACTTTAAAATCTTTCAAAGGATAATAAGGAATCATATTTTCTTCCACCCATTTGAGAGCTTCAATGGGACTCAAACCCCAGTTGGTGGGGCAAGTGGAGAGAACTTCAACCATGGAAAAGCCTAAACCTTTTTGTTGAGCGATGAAGGCTTGTTTGATCATTCTCTTAGCTTTAATGACAGCCGCCGGATTATGTACCGAAACCCGGCTGATCAAAGCGGTGCTGTCTAAAGTAGCCAGCATTTCTGAGATGCGAATGGGTCTGCCGGTTTCTGCTTCCTGACGTCCGTAAGGGGATGTTGTGGTCTTCTGGCCCACCAAGCTGGTAGGAGCCATCTGTCCACCTGTCATACCATAAATGGCATTGTTGACGAAAATGACTGTAATATTTTCACCTCGGTGAGCGGCATGAACGATTTCAGCTGTACCAATCGAGGCCAAATCTCCGTCTCCTTGATAGGAGAAGATCATCTTGTCGGGCATTGCTCTCTTTAAGCCGGTGGCAATAGCCGGGGCTCTGCCGTGAGCTGCCTGAACCATATCCACGTTAAAATAGTTATAAGCAAAAACTGAACAGCCGACGGGAGCTATGCCAATGGTGATGCCGGCAATATCCAGCTCATCCATGACCTCAGCTACCAAACGATGAATAATACCGTGAGTGCAACCGGGGCAATAGTGAGTTTCAACTTCGGCTAAGGATTTCGGTCTTTCATATACAATTGCCATTTTATTTCACCTCATCAATAAGCTTCTTTAGTTCTGCTAGAATATGTAGGGGCTCCGGTGCCATACCACCGGTTCTGCCGTGGAAGCGGACCGGCTGGCGGCCGTTGACTGCCAAGCGCACGTCTTCTACCATTTGTCCGGCGCTCATTTCAACTGTTAAAAACCCTTTGGCTGTCTTTTGAACTTTATCAAAAGCCTCGTCCGGGAAGGGATAGAGAGTGATGGGTCTGATCAAACCAACTGAGATTCCTTCTTCCCTGGCCATCTCAACTACTGAACGCATGATTCTGGCAGTAGTTCCATAACCGACTAAGAAAAACTCAGCATCTTCATGAAGGATTTCATAGCGAACTTCTTCTAACATTTTTGCAAATTTTGCCTGCAGGACTTCATTGTGTTCTTCACATTCCTCGGCTTTGATGAAAAGGGAGTTGATTACATTGGGTTTACGCTCCCCTAGGGTTCCGGTAGTGGCCCAAGAAATGTCAGCTTCTTGAGGCTCTCTGGGTTCAATTGCTACAGGCTCCATCATCTGGCCTAACATGCCATCGCCTAAAACGATGACCGGATTACGATATTTTTCCGCCAAATCAAAGGCATCCATGGTTAGATCAACCATTTCCTGGACTGTCGAAGGGGCTAAGACGAGCATTTTGTAATCCCCGTGGCCGCCACCCTTAGTCGACTGAAAATAATCACTTTGTGAAGGTTGAATCGTACCTAAACCAGGTCCGCCTCGCATCATATTGACCACAACACAGGGTAATTGAGAACCTACCAAGTAGGAAATACCCTCTTGCTTCAAACTGATTCCGGGACTGGATGATGAGGTCATGCAGCGCACACCGGTGCTGGCTGCCCCATAGACCATATTGATGGCTGCCACTTCGCTCTCGGCTTGGACGAAAACACCGTCCAATTGCGGCAAGCGACGGGACATATATTCGGGAACCTCATTTTGTGGTGTAATCGGATAACCGAAAAAGTAACGGCAACCGGCAGCTAAAGCAGCTTCGGCCAGAGCTTCGTTGCCCTTCATTAAAATTTTCTCTGCCATTTTAAAAACTCCTTACTTTTCCACTTTTATTGCTACATCAGGGCACATTCTGGCACACATGGCACAGGAAATACAGAGGCTTTGATCAGTTACAATAACGGGATGATAGCCTTTGGAATTCATGTGTTTGCCCATGACCAAAATTTTTTGGGGACAGGCTGTTGTGCACAAACCGCAACCTTTGCAAATCTCTTCGAAAATGGTCACTCTTTGAATCATAGTATCCTCCTTCTTCTCTCTATAAGCTACGTTCCCAGGGGGGCAGCATTTGCCTCTCCACTAAAAACAAGGGTTCCTTAATATGTTCTTTGACTTGCTCGGCCAACCTTTTGTCAACTGCTGCAAAAGCGATGGGCAAGCCGGTCATTTGAGAAACCTTCTGAGCCATTGCATAGCCCTCTAAGATGATTTCCTTGGTTGTTTCAACTCCCAGATTGGTATTAGCTACCAGAGCATGAACTTTTAAGCGGGATTTCCATTCGATTCTCTCTTTCATCTCAATCAGCTCCTCAGCCGTCTGAGAAAAAGGCCTTTTGATATTGATCACAAAGAGAACCTGATGGTCGATGCTCTCAAACATATCTTTATATTGACCTAGAGCCGTGGCTCCGGCATCATATCCCCCTACATCCATGATTACTTTCAAATCTGGATTGTGAAAGACCGTATAGACTTCAGCTGAAACCGCCGGAACATCGGCATGTTCCATTTGGCCTTGGGGCAAAATTGCTCTAATATCCTTTTGTGCTAATTTAGCTCGAAATTCTCTGGCCCTGAAATAGGGTTTGACTACGTCCAAATCGACAATGGCAATTTGCTCATATTGATCGGCTAAACTCTGCACCACATTTAAGGATAATTCGGTTTTACCGCTGCCGTAAGGGCCGACAAAAATAGTAACTCTATGTTTAAACATAAACTTTCACCTGTTCGGCTCCTTTTAAGACTCGCAGCACCCCTAAAGCCAAAGCCAAAAGCTCATCTTCACCGGGATATACAAAAACTCTACCCAAAAAGCCTATCTTTCTTTCTATATAAGAGATTAAATATTGACTATAAGCCAGACCACCGGTCAAAATAATAGCATCGATCTGACCCTCTAAGACTACTGCCTGGGCGCCTATTTCTTTGGCAACCTGATAGGCCATGGCTTCGAAGACAATCTTGGCCTTTTGGTCTCCTTGTTCGATCCGCTGGGTTATTTCACGACCGTCATTGCTATCCAAATAGGCGATTAAACCGCCCCTGCCAACGAAGAGCTTGCGCAATTCAGCCTGACTATACTCACCGCTATAGGCCATGGTTATGACATCGCAGACCGGTAAACCTCCGGCTCGCTCCGGTGAAAAGGGTCCGTCCCCATCCAAGGCATTGTTGGAATCGATGATTCTGCCTTTTTTATGAGCACTGACTGAAATTCCCCCGCCTAAATGAGCAACGATAAAATTACTTTCCTGATAGCTTTGCTCCAGCTCCAGAGCACAACTATGAGCCACCATCTTTTGATTTAAGGTGTGCTGGATACTGCGTCTGGAAATCATGGGCAGACCGGAATAACGAGCTACTTCTTCCAATTCATCGACCACTGTAGGGTCGACGATGTAGGCGGGAATATTTAAATCCTGAGCAAAAGCATGGGCTAAAAGTCCGCCTAAATTGGAAGCATGATCACCGGAGTAACCCTCGCGCAAATCCTTGAGCATAGCCTCGTTGACCTGATAAGTGCCGCCGGCAATGGGCTTTAAAAGGCCACCTCTTCCTACTACTGCGGTCAAAAGATTCAAATCGAAGTTCTCTTCACGCAAAAATGCTTGAATGTCCTCTAATCTAAATTCATATTGAGAATAAATATTGGCAAACCCTTTAAGCTCTTCGGCTGAGTAACGAAGAGTATGCTCAAAAAGCATTTCTTCATCTTTAAAAACTCCAATTTTAGTGGAAGTCGAGCCTGGATTCAAAGCTAAAATAAAAGAGCTCATAAATATCCTCCTACTCTCCGGCTAAGAAAGTCGCTGCTGCTATGGAGACTAATTTTGAATGAGGTGAATCGGAACGGGAAGTTAGAACTATGGGTCTGCTGGCTCCTACTACAATCCCGGCAACTGTTGCATCGGCGAAGTAGATTAAAGATTTATACATGACATTACCGGCTTCAATGTAAGGAGCTAAGACTACATCTGCTCGGCCTGCTGCCGGATGGTCGATTCCCTTGTGTTGCGCCGACTCCAAGCTGAGAGCTCCGTCAAAAGCTAAAGGTCCGCTGATTATAGCATCGCCAAAGAGCCCTTGCTCTCCCATCTCCCTGAGAGCGTCGGCATCGATGGTTGCCTGCATTTTCGGGTTCACCTGTTCGATTGCTGCCAAAGGTACAACTTTTGGCTCTTCGACTTCAAAAGCTCGAGCTACGGTCAAAGCGCTTTGCAACAATTCGACTTTTTGCTCGAAGTTGGGATTTATATTCATGGCTGCATCGGTTAAAAAGATTAAACGATCTAGAGCTGGCACTTCCAAGATTGCGATATGGCTTAAAATCCTGCCGGTTCTCAAACCTATTTCTCTGTCCAAAACAGCTCTTAAAAGCGTAGGCGTATCGACTATGCCTTTCATCAAAAGATGTGCTTCTCCGCTGGAGACAAGTGCAACAGCTTTTCTGGCTGCCTCAGCATTGTCTTGAGCGTCCACAATAGGTAAATTAGTCAGATCCAAAGAATTAGCAGCTGCTATGCTCTTGATTTCCTCTTCTTTACCTACCAAAATGGCGTCAACTAAACCCGCTTCCACCGCATCCAGAACAGCCTTCAAGACATCCAAGTCATTGGCTGCAGCTACGGCTAGCTTTCTTTTGGGCAAAGCCCTTACTCTCTTTTGCAACTCATCAAATGTTCTGATCAAATCTCTCTCCCCTTTGTACTTTTTATTTCTAGGAACTAAGAAATTCTAAAATTGAGGCTGATAATATTGTTTTTATAATGCACAAAAATAGCCTCTGCTAAATATATTTCAACAACCGAATGAATTATCCTGCCTCTTTTATCATTGTGTGTTTAAAATCAAAGCAATTTGCACTCCAGGAAAAAAACTGCTTTGGGAAAACTGACCATATTTTGAACTTTCCTCTAAAAAACCACTGCCGCTTCTCAAAATGAATTTACCATTGAATCTTTGCAATGATTTGATCACCTGGGCTAAGCCTAGGCCCCTGCCCACTTCTTTACTGGCCGAAACTCCTTGAGTCAAAGCATATCTGATAATCTCTTCTTCATCCTTACTCATCAAATCGTGTTTTTTGCTCAAGCTTCCCCTCAAACCTATGCCCAAATCACCTAAAGCTATGTGCAATTGTCGGCCCTCTTTGCGTCGGTAAACCTGAGCCGCTACAAAACCCTCGTCTTCACTATGTTGAGGTATGTTCTGGCAGAGTTCCGACAAGAGGGTGCAAAAATAAAGCTGATCTTGGCTTAACTCTCGGGCATCAGCTGCCATCAGCCGATGCATCGAGGTCATGAAGTTTTTGATCAACTGGGGCACATCATCTTCTAAACTAAATCGAGTCAGAGGAATCAGCCAGGTTTCATCCCGTCTGGCAATTAAATCCGCAGGCTTTTGAGCCGGCAAAAAAACTGCATACTCCTGGGCCGCCTGTAGGAATCCACTGCGTAAAAGATAGGCTCTGACCTGATAATTTCTAGGCAAATATAAAAACAGCTTGGGCAAGACCAAGGAATAATAGCGCAGATAGGTCAAGACCAGAATCAGGCCCAAGGGGTCGATAAACTGTAAATCACGCAAGGAAATGCATTGATCACCGTAAGATTTCGGCTTTAATTGGGCCAGAGCTTTAATGCTATCGGTTCCGGTCAGATAAAAAGGAAGGTTGAGAAAATCCATCTGTTCAAACCTCCCTTTCTAGTTTATATCTTTTCTTTTAAATGATCGAAGAGCAGATAGGCGGCATTTTTAACTGAACGCAATTTTATTTGATCTCGCCTGCCCCGCAAATTCAATTCTTTGCTGATGACTCCCTCAGGTCCGGCTAAGCCCAGCCAGACTAAGCCAACCGGTTTCTCGACAGTTCCACCATCGGGTCCGGCGATTCCGGTCACTGCAAGGGCATAATCACTTTGAGAACGAGCCCTAGCCCCCAAGGCCATCTCGATAGCCGTCTGCTGGCTGACTGCTCCATGCTCTTCTAAGGTCTCTGCTTTAACTCCCAATTGTTCTATTTTACTCTGATTGGAATAGGTGACCCAACCCTGTTTAAAAAACTTGGAACTTCCGGCCAGGTCGGTAAAGGAACTGGCTAAAAGGCCTCCGGTGCAGGATTCCGCTAAGGACAAAGTCAAGTTTTTAGCCTGCATCTGCTTGGCCACCACAGAAAACAGAGTGTCCTCATCGGTCCCATAGATAAACTGACCGACGATTGCCTTGATCTTTTCATGGAGTCCGTCCAGCTTCCGATCGGCTTCTTCTTTAGTCTTAGCTCTGGTAGTCAAGCGCATTTGCATTTCTCCCAAAGCGGCATAAATGGCGATAGTTGGGTCGGTTTGGTTTTTGACCAAATCGAGAATTTCCATTTCTAAAGCCGATTCTCCGATACCAAAAAAGCGTAAGTTTCTATGGAACAAATGCTCGCTCAAATCAAAAAACTTGTTCAACAAAGGCACAACTTCATGTTCAAACATATATTCCATTTCCCAAGGAGGACCGGGCAACATGAAGATCCAGCTGCCGTCCTTCTCCACGGCATAGCCACAAGCTGTGCCATTAGGATTGGGCAAAATTATTGAGCCTCTGGGTTTGGTCGCCTGCTTGAGATTATTTTCCGGCATATTGCCAAAACGGCTCTGATAGCGAGCGAGCAGACGAGCCTTTTGTTCTTCGTCCATTTCCAAAGGTCGCTCTGTGGCCTGGGCTACCCCTTCTCTGGTCAAATCATCTTCAGTCGGGCCTAAGCCTCCCGTCAAGATCAGAATATCGGCTCTTTTTAAGGAATCACTGACGGTAGCGGCCAATCTATTCAGATTGTCACCAACGGTAATCTGTCGATAGACATTGACCCCAAAAGAAGCCAGCCTTTCCGCCAGCCATGCGGCATTGGTGTTGACGATTTGCCCTAAGAGCAATTCTGTTCCCACAGAAATCAGTTCTGCGTTCATTCACTCATCCCTTTCAATTCTATGGCCCAAGAGGTCATAAGCTTTTATTTCATCTATTTTGACCGGCACTACCTGACCAAACTCTCCGGCACCTCTAAAGATGACCAGACCGTCTATATCAGGGCTCTGTCCTTGAGTCCGTCCGATCCACTGGCCATCCTTAGTTTGGCCTTCAATTAAAACATCCATTTCCCTGTTTAAAAACTTGAGATTATTATCTTTGACCACTTCCTGCTGGACTGTCATCAGATAATTGCGCCTTCTTTCCTTTTCTTCCAGAGGAATCGGGTCGCCTAAATCATAAGCAGAAGTCCCTTCCTCAGGTGAATAGATGAAGATGCCCACATGGTCAAAAGCTGTCTCTTTGATGAATTCGGCCAAGGCCTCAACATCTTCGTCAGTTTCTCCGGGAAAGCCGACAATATAACTGGTGCGCAGGATGACCTCAGGAATTTCGCGGCGTAATTTTGCGATTAAATCGAGAAGGTACTCCTTGCTATGAGGTCTGTTCATGGCTTTGAGCAGGTGGGTCTGACAATGTTGCAAAGGCAAATCGACGTAAGCACACATTTTAGGATGGTTGGCCAGAAGATCGATAAAATCCTGGCTGAAATGGGTTGGATAGAGATATAAAACTCGCAACCAGACTAAGCCAGGTAAATCTAAAATTCGCTGACAGAGCTCACCTAAAGCAGGCCGCTTATATAAATCGTAGCCATAATAGGTTGTATCCTGAGCTATCAAACAGATTTCTTTGACACCGCCCTCGATCAGCCCGGCAGATTCCGCAACGATATCTTCCATGCTTCTCTCACGATAATCACCTCTGATGATTGGGATGGCACAATAGCTGCAGCGATTGTTACAACCGTCCCCCACTTTTACATAGGCGGTGGCTGGCAGAGTTGCCAGCTTTCTGGGCATTTTGGCTGTATACAGATAGTCCATGGGGTCAGAGGATAAGACAACCCGCTCCTTTTCAGCGACAATTTTTTCTGTAATCTCCAAGACCTGGGCAAAATTACCCACACCGAAAAAACCATCCACTTCCGGCAGCTCCTGGGCCAGGGCATCTGCATATCTTTGAACCAAACAGCCTGCCACAATCAAATACTTTAATTTACCCTCTTCTTTTAATTGAGCCGTCTCTAAAATCGTTTCAATCGACTCTTCTTTAGCCGGTTCAATAAAGCCGCAAGTATTGATGATGATCAGCTCAGCTTCTTCCGGTTGCACATAGTTATAGCCTTTTTGCTCCAGTAAACCCATCATCATCTCACTGTCCACCAGGTTTTTACTGCAGCCTAAGGAAATCATGGAAAAATTCAAATCTATCTCCTTCTTCTCTTCCTAGAATTTCTTCTTTGATAGTTTTGCCCCTTGCTTAAAGGAGGCACAAGGGCCTTTTCACCGTGACCGATCAAATCCTGGCGTCCCGAACTCAGCAGAGTATCATGAACAATCCTTCTATTTTCAGGTTTTTTATATTGTAAAAGGGCTCTTTGCTGCCTTCTTTTTTGAGGAGATTTGATCACTGTGACTTCTTCTAAAGTGATGGGGTCATAGCCGCTGTAATACATAGCGGTGGAAATACTGCCCGGGGTAGGAATAAAATCCTGAACCTGTTGGGGCTGAAAGCCTATATCTCTGACGTATTCAGCCAATTCTATGGCATCACTGAGATGACAACCGGGGTGAGAGGTCATCAGATAGGGCACTAAATATTGCTTCAAGCCTAGTTTTTCATTGGCTTTGGCGTAGGCTAGGCGAAACTGATCGAACACTTCTACGCCAGGTTTGCCCATGCAATCCAGGGCATTTTTGGCAACATGCTCAGGGGCTACTTTAAGTTGACCACTGATGTGGTAAAGACACAATTCCTCCAGATATTCCTGCCCCTTTGGGTCCGCCAGCAAAAAGTCATAGCGAATTCCGGAGCGGACAAAGACCTTTTTTACTCCCGCAACTTTTCTGGCCTTGCGCAAGAGTTCAAAATAATCGCTGTGGTCTACCACTAAAGAGGGGCAATTTTCTGGAAAGAGGCATTGCCTAAAATTACAGGCACCAAATTCCTCTTGTTTGGCACAAGCCGGTATGCGGAAATTGGCACTGGGCCCACCAATATCGTGAATATAGCCTTTGAAGCGAGGGGATTTGGTCATAGCCTCTATTTCTTTTAAGATGCTCTCAT
Source organism: Bacillota bacterium (assembly GCA_012522585.1). Taxonomy (GTDB): domain Bacteria; phylum Bacillota; class JAAYKD01; order JAAYKD01; family JAAYKD01; genus JAAYKD01. Next base: position 20,314 of record JAAYKD010000074.1, read on the forward strand.
GACTTCTATTTTGAATAATCCTGCCTTGATGTGAAGTAATGGCACAAAAATTACAGCCTCCGAAACAACCCCGATGGCTGGTAATACTAAATTCAACTTCTGCTAAAGCAGGAACTCCTCCCTCTTTGTCATAGAGAGGATGCCAAGTTCGCTCATAGGGCAAATCGTAAACAGCATCCATTTCCTTTTGGCTCAAAGGCTTAGCCGGTGGATTCACTACTAAATAGCCTTGATCCAGCTTTTGAATTAAGGGTTTTCCTAAAAAGGGATTCTGCTCTTTTTCAGCTTGACCTACGGAGCGTGCATATTCTCTTTTGCTTTTTCTGACTTGAGCCAAGGAAGGCAGAATGACTGCCTCGGCCAATTCTGGTTTTTCCTCACTGAGATAAGCCGTCCCGGCCAGATCTTTCAAGTTTTTCAAAGGCACATTGCGACGGCTAAATTCAGCTAGCTGCCACAATTGCTTTTCCGCCATACCATAGATGAGCAAGTCAGCTTGGGCTTCAGCAATGATGGAGTTTTTTAGAGTATCTTCCCAATAATCATAGTGGGGATGACGTCTCAAACTGGCTTCGATACCGCCTAAGATGATCATACTCTGGGGGAAAAGCTCTCTGATTTTCAAACTATTGGCAATGCTGGCCCGATTTGGCCTTAAGCCTCCCTTGCCTCCGGGGGCATAATCATCCTGACTGCGCCTCTTCTTGGCAGCAGTATAATTTGAAACCATGGAATCCATATTGCCTGCACTGATCATAAAGGCTTGGGTGGGAGCACCGAAGAGGGTAAAATCTTGATCTTTATTGAGATCCGGTGCAGCAATGATTCCGACTCTAAATCCTTCCGCTTCCAGAAGACGAGCCACAATACTCATGCCAAAACTGGGATGATCCACATAGGCATCTCCGCTGACGATGATAAAATCTAAAACTTCCCAATTTCGTTTTAGCATTTCTTCTTTAGTTAAGGGTAAAAAAGACATTTTTCTCCTTTATTTTGATATCAATCAAACTTATTTTCTAATTGTTCTTTAGAGATTAAAACCTCTCTGGGCTTGGATCCTTGAGGAGGACCGACTATGCCGTGTTCTTCCAATTGATCCATGATTCTACCGGCTCGACTGTGGCCGATGCGCAATCTTCTCTGTAAATAAGAGACTGAGCCTTGCCCTGTTTCAATAGCAATATAAGCGGCTTCCATGAAGAGTTCGTCCACATCAGCCAGGATTTCCCCGTCAATTTCTGCTTCTTCCGGGTTTAAGATGGCCTCATCAAAGACAGGAACTCCCTGTTGTTTGACATGTTCCACCACCCTTTCCACCTCGGCTTCCGAGATCAAGGGCCCTTGAATTCTGACCGGTTTGCTCAAACCCATGGGTTGAAAGAGCATATCCCCTTTGCCCAAAAGCTTTTCGGCTCCGTTCATATCGAGGATTATTCTCGAATCGACACCGGAAGAAACTGCAAAGGCTATGCGACTGGGTATATTCGCCTTGATCGAACCGGTGATAATATCTGATGAAGGCCTTTGAGTGCCGATGACCAGATGAATTCCGGCTGCTCGAGCCAACTGAGCTATGCGAATGATCGACTCCTCTACCTCGTCTCGAGCTACGATCATCAAATCGGCTAATTCATCGATGAAGACAACCCAATATGATAGGGGGTCATGTTCTCCTATTTCTAAAACTTTTTCATTATACTGACCGATGTTCTTTACCCCTGTAGCGGCAAACAGATCATAGCGTTTGTCCATCTCTCGGGTTACCGATTTGAGCACTCCGGCAGCTTTTTTAGGATCGGTGACTACCGGGGCCAAAAGATGGGGTATGCCATTGTAATTGGACATTTCAACAACCTTGGGGTCGATCATGATCAGCTTGATTTGGTCGGGAGTAAAGCGATAGAGCAAGCTGGTTATCATACAGTTCATACAGACGCTCTTACCTGATCCGGTAGCTCCTGCAATCAGCAAATGGGGCATTTTAGACAAATCAGCCACGATGGTGCGCCCGGCTATATCCTTGCCCAAAGGCACGATAACACCGTTTTCTGCATCCTGAAACTCTTCTGTGTTCAAAACATCATGGAGTCTGACGATATTTGTTATTTTGTTGGGTACCTCGATTCCAATAGCTGGTTTTCCCGGTATGGGTGCTTCAATCCGCACTCCTGTGGCTGCCAAGCTCAAGGCTATATCATCAGCTAAATTAGCCACTTTATTGACCCTGATTCCCGGAGCCAGCTGCAATTCATAACGAGTCAGAGTCGGCCCGGAACTTATATTGACCACCTTGGATTTGACACCGAAGACAGCCAGAGTCTCCTCCAAGGTCTTGGTATTTTCCTCCAACTCGGCAAAATGTTTGTCCTCAAGGGGTTTTCCCGGTTGCAAGAGCTCTAAACCGGGCTTTTGATAGCGACTGGTTTTTTCTGTTGGCAAAACCGTTTCCATAAACTCCCCTTCCGGCATTTCAAAGGCTTCTATTTGCCCTAAGGGAGGAGTGACGAAAATATCAATTGATTCCTCGGAATCCTTTTGAGCTGAATAATCCTGATCACCGTTTTCTTCTTGATCAAAACCATAGATGATTTCTGCATCAGCCTGTAAGCCTGTAACAAGTTCAGTTTTTTCAAGAGAAGGCTGAGCAATCTCAGGCAAATCCTGGGTTTGCTCCTCGTGCTCTTCTGTTTGAACTGAAATTTCTTCTTCTTGGAGATTATCCGGTTCGACTGGTTCAGGCTTTTTTTCTTTTCTGTTGCCGATTTGAGCCAGTCTCTCCGCCATCAGTTTGATCGGAGTCATTTTCTTCTCCTGATCGATCTGATCCAGCGGCTCAGTGCTTGGCTGCTCCAGCTCAACTGGCAAGGGCTCAGCCTTGATAATCCCTTCTTGCTTGACTTGGGCTATCGGATCTTCAGCTGCAACTTCAGCTTTTTTCTTTTTATTGACTGATTGTCGCTGGGCAATTGAAGAAAATGCTTTTTTAACCGATTGAAAGAGCTTTTTAAAGAAAGTAAACACAAGGTTAAAATAAAACTGTGGCAACTTCTTGGTGGACAGACAGAGAGCTATAAATAGTAAAAAAGACAATAGGATGATTAAACCGAAATGGCCTAAGATCGGTAAAAACATATGTAAAATAGCGCTGCCTATAAACCCTCCGGCTTGACGGAAGACGGATTCTAAACTGGTATCATGTCCTTTAATTTCAAAGGCCAAAGAAAAAACCGGTAAGAAGGCAAGATTTGCCAAGACCAAACCGATGATTTGGCCCAATTTTAAAAACAACTTTTGCCAACGCAAATAACCTATAGAAAAGTAAAGAAGGGTAAGAATTAAAACAAAGGAGCCATTGCCCAAATAGTATTTGAAAAAGTCGGCTAAGACAAAACCGACTACTCCAGTTTTATTGCTAAAAAAACTCAAGGTCAAATAAACCAGAAAAAAAACAGAGCTGAGAGGAAGAAGCCAGTTCAGGAAAAGAAAATCTCCTTGGACTCTCGCTTTGTTCTTCTTGACACCTTGCTTTTTTCTTTTTCCTGCCAAACTTGTCACCTCCAAGAATAATTGTTTGCTTTATTTAAATCAGACGAAAAGAATGACCGGTAGGACCATTGGACGTCTGCGAGTCTGTTCCGAGAGAAACCTGGAAATGTTTTCTCTGACCATATTTCTGATAGTGGCTGCATCTGCAGATTTCAAATTCTGCTTGATTAAATATTGATTGAGCTGAGCCATCGCTTCTAAGAAGACTTGCTCCGATTCATGGGCCGGTAAAAAGCCCCGACTTTCAATTTGAGGCAACTTAACAGGAGTTTTATTAGCTTTATCAACGGTTATCACAACGATGACTACCCCATCCTTAGCTAAAATCCTCCTATCCTTTAAAACCACATTACCGATGTCTCCGACTCCCAAACCGTCAACCATAACTTTTTCAGCAGGAACTTGTTCGCTGATATTTCCTTGATTTGCCTCTAAACGCAGAACTTCACCGTTTTCCAAAACGAAAACATTCTGATCGGCCCAACCTAAATTGAGAGCGATTTCCTTAGCCTGGACTAAATGTCTGTGTTCTCCGTGAATGGGAATGATAAATTTTGGTTTGGTCAGAGAATAGAGCAATTTTAATTCCTCTTGGCCTCCGTGCGAGCTAATTTCCCCTAAGGAGATGAGCTCGTGCACTTCTTCTGCTCCCTGACGATAGAGCATATCGATGGTTCTAATCAGAGTTTTTTCTGTTCCGGCATGATAAGAACCGGTTAAGATAATCGTATCATTTTTTTCGATTTGAAAACGATGTCCCGATTCCCCGCTTAAGGGCCCTAAATAAGGCTGCCCGGGCACTGATGCAACCACGACTAAATCGGGTTTGCGACTTCTGCCCCTTCTTCCCCTACCCTTGAACTCTCGATATTTTAAAACACCGGCACTTTCTGCTCTGGCAATCACTGCATTCAACTGTTCAGGAAAAAGGGTGACCCTGCGTTCAGTTTTCTCAGCAATATCCAAAACTTGTTGAATTCGCAAAAGATCGGTGACATAGAGGTGAACTACCACCCTGGCCTCAGCTTCTTCAATTATGCCGGCCAGTTTTTCAGCCACCACACTTTCTGAAATGGTGGCACCTTGATGCTCGGCATTGGCGGAATCTGCCAGGAGGGCAAAGACGCCTTGATGGCCTAAGGCTGCCAAGCGATCCAAATCCGTATTTTCATCCTGATAAGGGGTATAATCTATTTTAAAATCGCCGGTATTGATAACCCAACCTAAAGAAGTTCTGATGGCAACTCCACTGGCACCGTAAACATCGTGACAAGCGTGGATCAGCTCGCAGGTTAATTTTCCTAAACGAAACCTTTCCCCCGGTTTTACCGTCTTCATCTCCACATTATCATAAAAATAATGCTCCTTGAGATAAAAACCAGCCATCGCCAGAGTCATCTTGGTGCCATAAACAGGCAGAGAAAGTTGCTCCAGCAAATAGGGCAAGGAACCTAAATGAGGTTCATGTCCATGGGTCAGGATAATTCCTCTTAACTTTTCCTTGTTCTCTAAAAGAATGGAAAAATCGGGAATGACCACGTCGATTCCCAACATACCGTCTTCAGGCATGGCAGAACCGCTGTCGATGATAATCCAATCATCTTCGACAGCTATGACCATCATATTCTTTCCGAATTCACCGAATCCACCTAGGGGAATTATCTTAACATTTTCAGACATTTTTATCTTATCCTCACTAATTTCTCTACAATTCTTTTCTAAGCAATCACCTTAAAAAATTCAACGATAGTAGTATTTTATCCTTCTTTAATCAAATAAACCCAGCGTTTTACACCCTGGGTTTATCCTTGGAGTTATCTTTTTGAAATTTTATCTTAAATTCAAGTTTAAAGATCCGTAAACTTTAAATCCTCGTAGAGGTGAATATCCTCAACCAAAATTTCCAGGGCTCTGACTAAGCCCACAGCATCATTTAAATCCATGACCTCAACGGGAGAATGGGAATAGCGTCTGGGCACGGTCAAGGCTCCTGCTACAATCCCCCCTGCTGCTAAATGAATGGCAGCAGCATCCGTGTTACCACCAACAAAGACCGTCTTCTGATAATCTATTTTAGCTTTACGGCAGGATTGATCCAAAATATGCTCCATGATCGGGTTGAGCAACATACCTCGGGCACCGCCTCCGCTTAAGACTTGAATCGCCGGCCCCTGACCGATGGCAATGGGCAATTCTTTGATGAAATTTACATCAGGTGTATCCCCTGCCGGCATGGTGTCGATGGCTACGGCAAAATCTGGCTTGAGATTAAAGCTGACCATCTGGGCTCCTCTTAAACCCACTTCTTCTTGAACCGTGATGACTCCATAAAGGGTCCCGGCAAACTCTCTATCCTGTAATTGTTCGAACAAAACCAAAAGAGCAGCACAGCCGATTCGATCATCAAGAGCCTTGCCCACCACCCTATCTTTATTGTAAAACTCATGAAAATAGGGCCATTGATAGATGGGATCACCTATTTTTATTCCCATCTCTGCTATTTCTTGGTCACTGCTGACTCCCATATCAATATATAGATCACGGTGCTTGGTGACTTCATTTCTTTCCTTATCGCTCATCAGATGCCCGGCTTTCACCCCGACAACACCAAAATGACCGTTGATTCCTACCTGTCTGCCTAAAAGCAGAGCATCCACTGTTCCGCCTATTTTTTCGAAGCGAATAAAACCATTCTGCTCCACGCTTTTGACAATGGCACCGATTTCATCACTGTGGGCTGCCAGCATCAGCTTGGGACCTGGTTTTTTACCTTGCAGAGTAGCTATAATATTGCCAAAGGGATCGACTTCTAATTGATCGGCTAAGCCGGTGAATTTATCGACTAAAACCCTGACAACTTTCTGCTCTTTACCGGAAACTCCCGGTATTGCCATCAATTCTCTCAATAAATCTTTTAATTTTTCCTTCAATTTGGCCCTCCTTAAAGGTTTTTTATTTTCTCCATAGAAATAATATAGACGAATACTTGAAAGGAGCAAAACAATGAATATACTATCCTATCATCCCTTTACCCCAGAACAGATGAAAAGACTTGAAGCTTTGCCATTGGCCAGCCTTCGAATAGTTTCGCCAAAAGAAGACGCCACTCCTTTTCTTGAGAAAGCCCAAGTTGTCTTTTCCGGCTCAGCTTTAAGAGAAGAAGTTTTAGCCCAAATGCCCCAACTAAAATGGTTACAAGTATCCAGTGCCGGGGTCAACCACCTGCCTCTGGCTAGTTTAGAAAAAAGAGAGATCACCCTGACAAATGTCCGTGGCATGCACGGTGACTGTATCTCAGAATATATCATCGCCATGATGTTCGCCTTGAGCCGTCATCTTCCCGCCATGTTAAAAAACCAAGAGGCCAAAAAATGGGAACGAATCGGTCAAGGTATGCTCAAAGGAAAAACCTTAGGCATCATCGGTTTAGGTGGTATCGGCTTGGTACTGGCTAAAAAAGCTAAAGATCTGGAGATGCAGGTTTTAGGTTTACGCAACAGCGACAAGCCGGCAGCCCATGTTGATAAAATCTATCAAAATAAAGACTTACATGAGTTTTTAGGCCAATCTGATTATGTGGCCCTTTGCTGCCCTTTGACTCCGGAAACCACCAATCTGATCGGTTCAGAGGAATTGGCTGCTATGAAAGAAAGCGCTTTCCTGATCAATATTGCCAGAGGCCGAGTCGTCGATGAACCCGCTTTGATTAAAGCACTGGATAAAAGAATTATCGCCGGAGCGGCTTTAGACGTTTTCTGGCAAGAACCTCTCCCGGAAGACAGTCCTTTGTGGAATCTGGACAATGTCATTTTAACCCCTCACATAGCCGGTGATATGATCGATTACACAGAGAGAGCTGCTAATATTTTTATCGATAATTTGGAAAAATACTTGAATGGTCAACCTTTACACGGCCAAGTCGACTATAAACTGGGATATTAAGAGCTCTGGCGAGCGTCAATGCTGTAACCCTTTGAACTTGACAACCACAACAAAACCCAAAACACCTGTCAGGCATTTCGCTTAACAGGTGTTTTCTTTTTGTTAATTATTCTTTCTGACTCGGCCCCGATAGATTCTGCCATAACGGTCAAGGGTGATCTCCTGTCCTGTCTTGAGAATGGAGGTGATATTGTTGACCCCAACCATGACAGGTATATTCAAGCTGAGTCCGTAGATAACAGCCGGAGAAGTCAAGCCTCCCTCTTCAGTGATCAGCCCACTGGCCTTTTGCACTGCTTGAGCGAATTCAGAGTCCAGAGTCTTAGTGATCAGGATATCCCCCTGATTCATCTGCAGATCAGCTTCTTCCGGGCTTAAAGCCACAACTGCTCGGCCAAAAACCGATTTCTTACCTACAGATGTTCCTTCTGCTAAAATGTCACCTACGGTGATGATCTGCATCATATTGGTGCTGCCCGGAACCCCTGCTCTGATTCCTGAAGTCAGCAGGACTAAATCTCCATTGGAAATCAAATCAGCTTCCAAAGCGGCAGCCACTGATTCACTGACCATGGTATCAGTATCCTGATTGTGCGGGCTGACCAAAGGATTGACACCCCAGAGCAAGCACAATTGATTGGCTATAAGCTCATCGTGGGTAACAGCTATAATCCTTGCTAAAGGACGATATTTTGCTACCATCCGAGCGGTCGTGCCAGTACTGGTAGCGGTGATGATGGCATCAGCTTGTAAGGTCTCAGCACTTTGGCAAACAGCTTGGCTGATCGCATCGGTCAAAGTAACTTCAGGAACAATCCTTCTGTGGTGAGCTTTATTTCTGACCCAAGTTTCTTCTGTATAGAGAGCTATGCGCGCCATGGTTTCCACAGCTTCCACGGGGTAAATCCCGCTGGCTGTCTCTCCTGAGAGCATGATAGCATCGGTTCCATCCAAAATAGCATTGGCTATATCGCTGGCTTCCGCTCTGGTCGGGCGAGGATTGCGAATCATGGAATCCAGCATCTGAGTGGCGGTTATGACGGGTATTGCCTTCTGATTACATTTTCTGATCATCTCTTTTTGGGCCATGGGAACTTGTTCAGGTTCAACTTCCACACCTAAGTCTCCCCTGGCTACCATCATAGCATCGACAACATTTAAAATTTCGTCTAAATTATCCAGACCTTCCTGGCTTTCAATTTTGGCTATGATCTTCTGTCTGCCACCAAATTCCTCGATGACCTTTCTGATTTCCAAAACATCTTCAGCTTTGCGAATAAAGGAAGCTGCTATAAAATCCAATTCATGCTCGACGGCAAAGCGGATATCCTCCACATCCTTAGGGTTTAAAGCCGGGATAGATATTTTGGCTCCGGGCAGATTGACCTTCTTGCGGTCGGAGAGCTCGCCATTATTTAAGACTTGACAGACAATATCGGTTTCATCGACTATTTCTAGCACCCTCATGCTCATATTGCCATCGTCTAAAAGAACGGTGCTGCCTATTTCCACCTCTTGTGGAAGGGCATCGTATTCTACCTGAACTATCTTCTGATCACCCAAAACCGGACGGGTAGTCAAAGTAAAAATATCTCCCGAATTCAGAGAAATCTTACCTTCTTTGAATTTACCGATTCGAATTTCCGGCCCCTTATTATCCAAAATTATAGGTATGCGCAAACCCAGTTCTGCAGCTGCTTCTCTGAGCATCTCGATTCTGCCAAGGTGCTCTTGATGACTGCCATGGGAAAAATTCAGGCGAACCAAATTAGCGCCGGCTTGCAAAAGCCCCTTCATGATTTCTAAATCTTTAATAGCGGGTCCTAAAGTTATAATTATTTTAGTTTTCCTCATACTAAACCTCTCTTTCTGTTTAGTTTTTTATTTTTATTATCTTTCAACACTAACCATTATACACGTAAAATCACCTATATGACAAGTGTTAAAAAACTCCTTTCTAACTCAGCTTTTAAATAGTTTAAGCTAAATCAGAAAGGAGTTTGTTTTTTTAAAGTCTATTCTTCAAATTTTAAAGCTTCAGCTATCAATGTTTGAACTCTGTTCAGAATTGAATCGGCTTCTATTTTCTCACTCTCAGCTTTGCTGCGCTCTTTCAATTCGATTAAGCCTTCGTTCAAATTACGTTTGGAAACAACTAAACGAATGGGCAAACCGATTAAATCGGCATCGTTGAACTTGACTCCAGGCCTCAGATCACGGTCATCATAGAGAACTTCTACCCCGGCATCTTTTAACTCCTGGTAGAGCTCATCAGCTCGAGCAATAACCTCTTCATCCTTGCCCACGCTACATAAATAAACATGGTAAGGAGCCACACTCATCGGCCAGATAATGCCATACTGATCATTGTATTCTTCGATTACACAGGAAAGCATGCGGCCTAAGCCAATACCATAACAGCCCATATCCATGGGTCTGAGCTCCCCTTTTTCATCGAGGAAAACAGCCTTCATAGAGGCGGAATATTGAGTCCCCAGTTTGAAAATATTGCCCACTTCCACGCCTCTTTGCTCTTTTAGAGGTGTCTGGCACTGAGGACAGAGAGCGCCTTCTTCGACTAATTCAAAATCAAAGGGGCCTTCACCTGTAAAATCACGATTCAATTGAGCGTTTTGGTAATGATAGCCTTCTTGATTGGCTCCAATTATCCAATTTTCTGAATTATAAACGGAGCGATCCAAGAGCACTCTGATTTTCTGACCTTTGGGAGAAGCGTATCCTGCAACGATACCAGCTGCTTCCAGCTCTTCTTCAGTGGCCATGCGAATATTCGGGTCATCCAAGATTTTCTTTAATTTCAGCTCATTCAGCTCTAAATCCCCTTGGATAGCAACCATGACGATCTCTTCATTGCTCACATAGAAAAGGGCTTTTAAACAGTCATGCTCTTCGGCCTTGAAGAAATCTGCCACTTCTTTAATGCTCTTGCAACCGGGAGTGGCAACTTTTTCCAAATCTCCTGCAATTTGTTCTTCTCTTTTTTCTAAATGAGATTGGGCTACTTCCTGATTGGCAGCATAATCACAATTGGGACAGAGGATCAACCTGTCCTCGCCAATTGGGGTCACATACATGAATTCATGGGAGACCTTGCCTCCGATATTGCCGTTATCCGATTCAACGGAAAGAACATCGAGACCGGCTCTTTTAAAAATTCTAAAGTAAGCCGCCATCACATCTTCATAATAAACATCTAAATCGGCTTCATCTACATGGAAGCTATAACCATCTTTCATGTAAAACTCTCTGACTCTGATCAATCCACCACGGGAGCGGGGCTCATCTCTGAACTTCAACTGAATCTGATAAAGAGCCAAAGGCAATTGGCGATAGCTGTTGATCTCATTGCGAACCAGCTCTGTTACCGCTTCTTCATGGGTGATGGCCAAAACCATATCACGGCCACTCCGATCTTTAAAGCGGGCCATCTCAGAACCAACTGAATACCAGCGTCCTGATTCCTGCCAAAGTTCAGCAGGTTGAACCACCGGCATGTTGATTTCCTGCATTCCAACAGCTTCCATTTCTAAGCGCAAGATATCCTGAATTTTTTTCATTGAACGCCATGCCAATGGATTGTATTGATAAATGCCAGAGGCCAATTTTCTGACCAAACCGGCCCTAAGCAAGAGCTTGTGACTGATAATTTCAGCTTCCGCAGGCACTTCACGTATAGTTCTTCCGAACAGTCGAGACATTTTCATAAATAAACCCCTTTATATAGACTATAAATTCTTCATCTTAAATGCTTGCTAACGAATGATAAGAAAGTTTTTAACCCAATTGAGCTTTGGCCATGATCTCTGCTTGCAAGAGCAATTGGTCGGCTTCTTTGGCTATTTTTTCGCTGAGCTCAAGATACTCGTCAATTTCTTCTTGGTCTTTTAAGCCGCTTAAATTTATTTTTACATTGGCTAAAGCTCCCTTACAGCCGGCCTGGGCCAAGTGAGCTGCAACCAAACCATCGCTAAAAGTATTTTGATTTCCTTTTTCCATAGCAATGAAACTTAGTTTGATAACTTCCAAGGCTAGAAGAGCCGTGTTTTTTGGTGTTTCGATGGCTATTCTTGTACTTTTTAAAATTTCCTCAGCTCTGGTCTTCTTCTCCTGATCAGTCTTTCTGGGCAGTTTAAAGGCTGACATGACCAACTCGTAAGCTTTGGTATCCTCATCGATTAGATTCATAGCTTGCAGTCTGAGCTTTTTAGTTGTAGCCAGCAATTCCTCCATCTCGGCAGCCACATCAGCGTATCTTTTGCGCCCAACAGTTAAATTGGCTACCATTTCGATCAGAGCTGCTCCATTGGCTACAGCCTGAGCAGAAGCCGAGCCTCCACCGGGCGCTGGTTCAGATGAGGCTAATTTTTCAATAAATTCCTCTTGAGTTAAATGTAAAAGACTATTCTTCATCCTGTAAAACCTCCAGATCTTGATTAAGATTATTTAAATCAGCAAAGAGCGCTCTCAATTCGTCGCCTTTAACCGTTTCTTTGACTAGAAGAAGGTTAGCTAAGGCATCCAGATGCCGTCTGTGCTCCTTGAGAATCTCTGTAGCCTGTTGATAACCCGTGTTGATGACCTTGGCTACCTCTGTGTCGATTAGATGGGCTGTTTCTGGACTATAGGTGCGTCCTTGAGCTAATGAACGACCTAAAAAGACTTCATTTTGCCCGCTGCTATAATTGACCGGACCCAACTTTTCGCTCATACCAAATTCTGTGACCAGCTTATATGCCAGATCAGTAACCCTTTCCAGATCATTGGTTGCACCGGTGGAAACTTCATCGAAGACCAGCTCTTCAGCTGCCCTTCCTCCCAGCGCATAGGAGATGGTGTTGAGTATATCCTTTTTGGTGTGATAGTAGCGGTCCTCTTCAGGTAAAACAGCGGTAAAGCCTCCGGCTCTTCCCCGAGGCACGATGGTGACAGTGTGGACAGGATCAAAATCAGGAAGAACATGAGCAACTACAGCATGACCTGCTTCGTGAAAAGCGCTCAGCCTTTTTTCTTTTTCACTGACTACCTTTGATTTTTTAGCCGGTCCGGCCATCACCCGATGAATGGCTTCTTCCAATTCGGTCATATCGATTTTGTCCTTAGATTTTCGGGCTGAAAGCAAAGCAGCTTCGTTGACCAAGTTTTCCAAATCAGCAGCGGTAAAGCCCGGTGTCGCTTTGGCTAAGGACAAAAGATCAATCTCATCCTCTAAGGGCTTACCTCTTATATGAACGTTTAAGATGGCTTCTCTTTCTCTGACGTCAGGGCGATCGACAAAGACCTGGCGATCAAAACGTCCGGGACGGAGCAAAGCCGGGTCTAAAATATCCGGTCTGTTGGTGGCAGCTAAGATGATAATACCTTCGTTAACCTCAAAGCCGTCCATCTCGACTAAAAGTTGATTCAGGGTCTGTTCTCGTTCGTCGTGGCCGCCCCCTAAACCGGCTCCTCTTTGTCTGCCTACAGCGTCAATTTCATCGATAAAAACGATGCAAGGAGAGCTTTTCTTGGCATTTTCAAAGAGGTCTCGGACTCTGGATGCACCTACCCCGACAAACATTTCAACAAAATCAGAACCACTGATACTGAAAAAGGGCACTCCTGCTTCACCGGCTACGGCTTTTGCCATATAGGTTTTTCCGGTCCCGGGAGGACCGACTAAGAGGATTCCCTTGGGTATCCTGGCTCCCATTCTCAAAAATCGTTTGGGGAATTTTAAAAATTCAACAACTTCAGTCAATTCTTCTTTGACTTCTTCGTAACCGGCAACATCGTCAAAAGTCACCTTTTTTTCCGATTCTTGTTGCATTCTAGCCCTACTCTTGCCAAAGGACATGACCTTTGTGTTGCTGCCAGCTCCTCCTTGTTGCATGACGAAAAACCAAAAGAACATGAACAAAGCGAACATGAATAATGTACTCAACAAGCTGGTCCACCAAGGTGGTTCAGGTGGCAGGGCAATTTTAAATTTGTCGGTGCTCTTTAATAGAAGCTGACTGATGTGGGATTTTTCCGATTCAGGGATAATCGTGCTAAATGAACGACCGTCTGCTAAAACTCCTTCGACTTTCTGATCGACTAAAAGTGCTTCCTGAATATCCTGCTTTTCTAAATGTTGATAGAACTCGCTATAGTCCAAGTCAACAACCGCCGTACCATTGGGCTGAAAAAAGCTAGTCGAAGCTAAGATGATCAGAGCAAACAAAAGAATTATAGCAGTGGTAGGGAATTTTCGTTTCAAACCTTTTCTCCTTTCTGCCCATCAATTCTCTGTTGATTCATAGGCTTCAGGTTTTAAAACACCTATATAAGGCAAATTGCGATAGTGGTCCGCAAAATCCATACCATAACCAACAACAAAATAATCTTCAATCTCAAAACCAACAAAATCTACCGGCGTTTCGACTTTTCGCCGGGATGGTTTATCGACCAAGGCCACAATGCGAATGGATTTAGGATTTCTTTTGCTCAAAAATGTTCTCAATCTGGCCAAAGTAGTTCCTGTGTCCACAATATCTTCAACAACCAAAACATGTTTATCGGCTATATCCCGGTCTAAGTCTTTGGTAATTCTCAAATTACCTGTACTCTCGGTTCCACTGCCATAGCTGGAGCAACCAAAAAACTCGATGATCGCCGGCTGTTTTATTTTTCTGACTAAATCGGCCATAAAACAAAAGGATCCATTTAAAACGCCGATTACCACAATTTCCTCGTCTGCGGGATAGAATTCGCTGATTTCCTGGCCTAACTGTGTGACTCTTTCCTGAATTTCTTCCGCGCTGATGTAGACTCTTTCCACATTTTTTTCCAAGTGCATGATGATGATCCTTTCGCTTTCAATTTTCTAAAACAAAGCTTAAATGATAACATTTTTCCCTGTCAGCAGGCTGGTAAAGCTGATTACAATAGTGGTCGGGAATCAGAATTATTTTATCTTCCTGAGTCAATAAAGGCATAGACCTACGCCAGGGAATGGGAACTCTTCTTTCCTGGAAATAGTCGCTGAGTTTTTTGCTCTGATTGCCCTTAATCCTGATTTTATCACCTAGCTGAAAAGTTCTTAAGTCAAATTCGCTAAAATTTTCCCATAATCTCTGGGAAAATACTCCCCCTCTTTTTCTCTCTTCCCAAGATATTTCCTCTATTTTTAACTGACAGGAAAATTCCGCTAGATCTCTAAGCCAAGGCAAGTTTTCTCGTTCCGGCAAGGGCCAATTAGGCTTCAGCTTAGGGAGAAATTCTCCTTGTGCAGCTGTCAATAAAAAGAATCTATCACAACTGATCATTGCAATAATTCCTTGGGGCAAAGAGAATTGCCAAAAGGAGGGATTTTTATATATTTGGCTTAGAACTTCTTCGATGTGGATAAACTGAATGCATTCTTGATTGCCGGCAATTTGATAAAAAGAATTATTTAACCAGCGACTTAAGAGGGATTTTGGCCAATTTTTCATTTTTTGTATCTCAGCAGAAAGAAAATTAAAAGGATCTGGGCTCAGTTGAACCAACCTTTTTTCTAGCTCATGATTGATGAATTCCTGATCATCGGCTAAAAGTTTTTGCAAGCTTTTAATACTCAAATTGATTTTAGGGTTTTCTTTTTCTAAAAAAGGCAAAAGCTCTTGTCTGATCAGACTTCGCTTGTAATAATCAGCGTAATTACTTTCATCCTCACAGTAATTTATACAGCTTCTATCCAAAAGCTCCTTGATGTCCCTTTGCCGATAGTCTAACAGAGGTCTGAACAAGAGAGTTTTTTCATTTAAAGCCAGGCCAGCGGCCAAGGGCAAAAGACCTTGAGGAGAGGTTCCTCTGATCAGGCGCAGAAAGAAGCTCTCCACTTGATCGTCTTGGTGGTGACCTAAAACAAGAGCATCGGCATCGATTTTTTCAGCCAGTTCTTGGAAAAAATCATACCTGGCCTGACGCCCGGCAGCTTCTTCCCCTTTCTTCATCAACTTGTTGAGTGCTCTGATATCAGCTCTCTCCACGTAAAAATCCAGACCTAAGACTTCAGACCAAGCTCTGACAAATTCTTCTTCCTCGTCGGCTATCTCACTGCGCAAACCATGATTGAGGTGAGCTACCGACAAAGTCCAATTGAATTCGTCTTTCAGAGCATGCAGGGCTAAAAGTAAAAACATAGAATCTGCTCCACCGGAGACTGCGACTAAAAGATGTTTGGAATTACCTAATTCTTTGCTTATTTCTTCTTTTCCTAAAAACTTCCTGACCATGTTCTTAAATTTCACCCCTTTTAAAACTTTGCTAGCTAGATTAAAAATTGACTGATTTTTTCATTTAAATGAGACTCTCTATTAGTAATTGACAAAGTGTAATCTGGCAGCCTAGATTTAATGAGCTGCTCTTTAATCATCCTGAGATTCAAATATAAGCTTTAATCTCTCTACCTTAGACAATGACTCAAATTCAAAATTCTCGTTACCCCTGGAGAGCCCATCAATCTCGAAGTTATGGTAGTACCTAAAAAATATTTCAAGCTCGAGGTTTTGTATTCTTACTGTTGAATTCAACTTGAAATTCTTGACTTGAATTTTTGTCATCTCTGATAGCTGTTGTAGAATATAAATTCTCATTACTCTAGTTGCAAACCCAATCTCAAAACTCTTGTACCTCTAATGCTGGTTAGAACTTTAAATTCTAGAAACAAATCAAACAATGCTAATCAAAGCGTCCCCATTTGTCAAAAAAGCCTTTTCTATAAAACCAGAAGATTAGCAGAAGACCGATGACAAATGACAATAATGACAAAGGAAGCATCCAATACAATTCACTGTAATAATCCATATTTTAGCCTCCTCGATTACTTCTTACTAAAATAAAACAGGTCTGAGCCACATGCTCAGACCTGTTTCAAGATGAATTTTATTCCTCAGTTTCGGCCATTTTCACATGCTGTTCGTAGCGTGCTTTTGCTTCTTCTTCAGCTTTATTGAACAGGCGTTCAGCTTCCTCTGGGAATTGCTTGGTCAAAGCAGAATAACGAACTTCACTCATCAGGAAATCACGGAAGCTTGCCTTAGGCGCTCTGTAATCCATGGTGAAGGGGTTCTTATCTTGATCTGCCAGCATTGGATTGTATCTATACATGGGCCAGTATCCTGCTTCAACAGCTTGTTTAGCAGTCAATTGTGATTTGCTCATATCGATACCATGACTGATACAAGGTGAATAGGCAATGATCAAGGCAGGTCCATCGTAGCTTTCAGCTTCTGTGATCGCTCTGACAAATTGATTTTGGTTGGCTCCCATATTGACTGAAGCCACATAGACGTAACCATAGGACATGGCCATCATACCCAAATCTTTTTTCTTTGTCTTCTTACCTGAAGCAGCAAATTTTGCCATGGAACCGGTAGGAGTTGCTTTAGAAGCCTGACCACCTGTATTGGAATAGACTTCGGTATCTAAGACCAGGATGTTGACATCGACTCCGGAAGCAATGACGTGATCAAGACCACCAAAACCGATATCATAAGCCCAACCATCTCCACCGAAAATCCAGATGGAAGGTTTGGTAAACAAATCTTTTCCTTCGATTATTTCAGCTAAGAGCTCTTTGGCTTCTCCTTCTGCCTGCTCGACTAAGGAGGGCAAGAGTGCTTTCAGAGCATCGCCGTATTGGCGAGATTGCTTAGCATCATTTCGGTTGTCCAGCCAATTTTTCATCAATTCTTTAGTCTCTTCAGCAAGATCTAAATCCATGGCTTTAGTGACCAAATCTGCTAAACCATCTCTTCTTTGGATATAGGCTAAAGCCATACCAAAGCCGTATTCAGCATTGTCTTCAAACAAAGAGTTGGCCCAAGCAGGTCCCTGGCCTAAACAGTTAGTCGTGTAAGGATTAGAGGGTGCACTGCCACCATAGATGGAAGAGCAACCTGTAGCATTGGCTACTACCATACGGTCACCGAAAAGCTGGGTAACAACCTTGATATAAGGTGTTTCGCCACAACCGGCACAAGCTCCGGAGAACTCGAAGAGTGAGTGGGTGAATTGACTGCCTTTGACAGTGTTGACATTGTAAGGGTTCTCGCATTGCTCAATTGCGCTGACAAAATCATAATTGGCAATTTCTTCTTCCCTGACTTCATCCAAACGCTTCATAAACAAAGCTTTGCCTCTGGCTGGGCAGACTTGTTCACAGTTACCGCAACCGGTGCAATCTAAGGGAGAAGCTTGAATGACGAATAATTTGCCTTGACCTTCTCTACCCACAGCAACTAAATGCTGTAAGCTATCGGGTTTTCCTTCCAGATCTGCTTCTTCAAGCAAATAGGGTCTGATAACCGCATGAGGACAGACAAAAGCACATTGGTTACACTGGATACATTTGGAAGCATCCCAAACAGGTATATCCACTGCGATACCGCGCTTTTCATATTGGGTTGTACCCATGGGGAAGGTTCCGTCCGGAGTGAATTTGCTGACCGGCAATTCGTCGCCTTTGAGAGCTGCCATGGGACGGGCAATTTCACGAACGAATTGGGGAACATCTTCTTCTTTAACTTCGGGGTCTTGAGCGTCTAACCATTGGGCAGGAACTTCAATTTCATTTAAGCCGGCAATGGACTGATCAACCGCTGCATAGTTCATGCGGATGATTTCCTCGCCTCTGTGTCCATAAGAACTGACGATAGCTTCCTTGATGTAGCCAATAGCTTCATCAGATGGAATTACATTGGCAATATGGAAGAAACAGGATTGCATGATGACGTTGATTCTGCCACCCATACCTGTTTTTCTGGCAATATCGATAGCATCTACATTGTAGAATTTAACTTTTTTAGCAGCCAAAGCTCTCTTCAAAGAAGCAGGCAGATGGGTTTCCATCTCTTCCAAGCTCCAGGGAGAGTTCAAGAGGAAGATGCCGCCTTCTTTTAAATCGTCTAACATATCATATTTATCGACGAAAGATGGGTTATGACATGCGATAAAGTCAGCTTCTTCAACTAAGTAAGAAGAAAGTATGGGGTGCTTGCCAAAGCGCAAGTGGGATATGGTAATACCACCTGATTTTTTGGAATCATAGACAAAATATCCTTGGGCGTACATATCTGTATGATCACCGATAATTTTGATGGAGTTCTGGTTGGCACCAACTGTTCCGTCAGATCCTAAGCCATAGAACATACAGCTGTAGACACCTTCAGGTGCAGAGTTGATCTTTTCCTTTACTTCTAAGCTGGTAAAGGTCACATCATCGATGATACCAACTGTAAATCCGTTTTTAGGATTGTCCAGCTTGAGATTTTCGTAAACTGCATTGATCATGGAAGGAGTAAATTCCTTGCTGCCTAAGCCATAACGTCCGCCGACGATGGTTGGAGCATTTTCTTTTTTACCATAAATGCTGCAAATATCTAAATAAAGGGGCTCGCCTAAGGAACCAGGTTCTTTTGTTCTATCTAAAACAGCAATTTTCTTGACTGTTTCAGGCATAACGCTCAAGAAATGTTCAGCTGAGAAAGGACGATACAATCTGACTTTGATTAAACCGACTTTTTCACCTTGAGCTACCAGATAGTTGACTGTTTCTTCAATGGCGTCACAGCCTGAACCCATAGCAATGATAACTCTTTCTGCATCAGGAGCTCCGAAATAATCGAAAGGTTTATAATGACGACCGGTCAATTCCCCGACTTGCTTCATGGTTTCTTCCACAATAGCGGGAACTTGATTGTAATATTTGTTTACTGTTTCTTTTCCTTGGAAATAAATATCCGGATTTTGAGCTGTTCCTCTTTGCACAGGATTTTCAAAAGTCAGCGCTCTTTGGCGGAATGCTTTAACTGCATCTTGATCGATCAGCTTGGCCATTTCCTCATAACCAATGACGTCAATCTTTTGAATCTCATGGGATGTTCTAAATCCATCAAAGAAGTGTACAAAGGGGACGCTGGCTTTCAAAGTTGCCAGATGAGCAACTAAAGCTAAATCCATGACCTCTTGTACTGAAGCAGAAGCCAAAAGGGCAAACCCTGTCTGACGTACTGCCATAACGTCCTGCTGATCTCCAAAAATGGAAAGAGCATGAGCTGCGATAGCACGAGCAGATACATGGAAAACTGTCGGTAAGAGTTCACCGGCAATTTTGTACATATTGGGAATCATCAAGAGCAATCCTTGAGAAGCGGTAAAAGTTGTTGTTAAAGCACCGGCAGCCAAAGAACCATGAACTGCACCGGCAGCTCCTGCTTCTGATTGCATTTCGGTTACTTTAAGAACTTGATCGAAAATATTTTTGCGACCGTGGGCTGCCCATTCATCGGCTATCTCACCCATGTTTGAAGATGGAGTGATAGGATAAATAGCTGCTACATCGCTGAAAGCATAGGCCACGTGGGCTGCCGCTGTATTTCCGTCAATAGTTTGCTTAGTGATCGGCATTCGTTTCTCTCCTTTATATTGTTATCTTCGAGGCTGAAAACCCTGATAATAGATCAAATAAGTTGACTGCCTCAGTAAAAAAAACTTGTTTTTGGCATAAGCCTATCACAACTTATAATGTATGTTGTTTTGACCTAAAAGTCAAGTGAAATGAAGAACTTTCTTCGGCTTGTACAAGCAAAAATCAGCTTTTAGACACTTACCTGATTTTTCATGTTGAAATGTCCACCCAAGTAATGGGCTACTAAGGTAGCAGCATCCAAGGATTCAGCATATTCACTCAGGGGAAGAGCTAAAATTCTATCGCAGTTTTGCTGAGCTTACTGAAATAAGCTTTTATTGAACTTTAATCCCTAGAATGCTCGCCAAAATAGTAGGCCACTAAGGTGGCAGCGGCGGCAACATTCAAGGATTCAACCTTGTTGCTCATGGGAATAGATACAAATCTATCACATTTTTGTCGAACTTCCTCAGATAAACCTAGGCTTTCATTGCCCAAAACATAAACCGCTCTTTCCAATCTTGGTTGTGTAAAGAGATTTGCTGCTGCTTTTTCTGAACTCAAGCCAATTATTTTATAACCCTTTGCTTTAGCTAAGCTGAGAGCATCGGCGAGTTTTGGGTGAGAATAGATGGGGAATTTGAAAACTGCTCCGGCAGCTGCTTTGATCAGCAGGGGCTGATTGATTGAAGGCACTCCCTCTTTGGGTAAGAGTAACCCGGAAACACCGGCAGCAGCGACTGAACGCACAATCATCCCTAAGTTTGCCGGATTGGTCACGCCATCTACAGCTAAAATTGTACTGGGGCCATTTTGATAGTTTAAAAATTTAGGCCAGTCATTCTCCAACTTGCCCAGAACGTCTGCCACAATGCCTTGATCTTCATTTTTATTTTTTGAAATTCTATGCAGAGCTTCCGGCTCCATCTCCTTAATCGCTATGCCCTTTGCTTGAGCCTTCCTGACTATAGCCCGAAGAGATTTGCTCTGATTATGCCTGTCTACTAAGATTCTTTCAATCTTAATTTCAGGATGTTGATCAACTAAATCAGAAACGGTTTTCTTTCCGAAAACCGTTATAAATTTATTAAAGTATTCCTTTTTAGCCAGATATTCCTTTGAATCCTGAAATTTCTTTGTTTTTTTATTTTTCATACTCTTTCCCTCATCCAATCAAAGATCCTTATTCTACGATGAAAAGCCAGATGATATCCTGATCGCCCAATAGATCCTGAGCCGATTCAATCTTTTCCTTCGAATAAATTCTGACCCTTTTTTGTTCTTCCTTTTGCTCATATTCACCGATTAAATCTGCCAAGAGCCTTTCTAAATCAGCTTCTTCCTCGGAAGCTAGAAAAACTCTGGTTGCATCGACCCCCTGGCCTGTTATTTCAGGCAATTGCTCCGAAACTTTTTGGTATTCTGAGAATGCATCCAAGGACTCAAAGTAAATAGAAACTACAGCCGTATAACTGCTTGTACTCTCACTCAACTGTTTCTTATAAGGAAAATCTATTATTTCCAAACTTTCATAAAAATCAAAATCATTAGCTTTAAAAGAAGGTAATTCTCCCTCTTTTAAATCTTCAACAGTTCTAATTTCTATACCAGCGCTTTCAGGCGCTTCTAAACTGAGTAAACTCTCCTGCTGCTTGGTGTTTTGAACTAAAGCACTTCTCATAGCAAAAACTAAAATAGTAGCTATAACAAGCCCCTGAACTCTTCTGGCCGAGAAAAAATCTTGAATTAATTGGAAAAAGCCTGCCTGTCCTTGAGGTTTTAAATTCTCAGCGGCCTGCTCCTGAGGCAAACGGCTCATAATAGAAAAGTGAAGGTTAGCAGGTACAGCAAGCTCTTGGATTTCCTGAAAGCCTGATTTTACCAGGTTTTTTAATTCCAGTTCACTCTGACAAGAAGGACAAGTTTTTATATGCTCTTGGACTTCCAAGGAAAGCTCATCTATATTTTTAAACTGTTGGGTAGAAATTATCCTACGACATGTTGAACAATTCATTTCAGCTCTTACCCCCTTGCTTAGACTGACGGAGGTAACCGGAGAAATGTTCCCTGTTTTTTAGAATTTCCTCTTTTAAAGCCTGTCTGGCCCTGAACAAACGGGATTTAACTGTGCCCAATTGAGTGTCCAGTAGCTGGGCAATTTCTTTATAGCTCATTTGTTCATAATCAAAAAGAAATAAAACTTCTCGATGTTGAGGACTCAGTTGCCAGATAGCTTCTTTAACGAGCTCCTTTAATTCACTTCTTTCAAGTAATTCTTCCGGTAATATTATCGGGTCAAGATCGGGCAAATCCAGTTCTTTTTCCTCTTCTGAGGTATAACTATAACGACTCAAGCTCTCAACCGGTTTGCGTTTTCGCAAAAAATCATAGGCTGTATTAGTCACTAAAGAATAGAGCCAAGTTTTAAAGGAGGACTGTCCCCTAAACGTTGAAATCGATCTATAGAGCTTGAGAAAGGATTCCTGGGTGATTTCGGCTGCATCTTCTCTATTTCCACTCAAACGCAGTGCTTGCAGATAGACACTTTTTTCATAGCGTAAGATCAGCTCTTCAAGAGCATCGCGATCGGCATTTTCCACAAACTTTTTAATCAGTACCAGATCAAGGTCATTTTGACTCTGCATTTTATCACCTTCTTGAGCAGTCCCCTTCTTGATCAATCTTGAAAAGCTGAATCGCCATTTTTTCTGGGCGAACCATCGAGGATCAGAATTTCCTTTTTCATCTCAGCCTCTCTGATCAAAACTCTTTCTTTTGTAAAAACGGAGGGACTGAAAACTCCGCATCCTGTTTACCTTGGGCTCGATGTAGAGCGGCATTTAACTTTTCCAGTTCGTTCAGATCTCTTTTGCGCTGAGAATCAAAATGAGGAACTCTTTTTTCCTGATCAAAGCCTGTGGCAACGACTGCCAGGCGAATCTGATCTTTTAATTTTTCATCGATGGAAGTACCCCAAATAATCTGAGCATCTGGATCGACTGCTTGAGTTATGATGTCGGCAGCCTCTGTTGTTTCGTAGAGGGTTAGATCGGGTCCACCGGCTATATTGAGCAAAACTCCTCTGGCACCGTCTATGGAAGTTTCAAGCAAAGGGCTTGAAATAGCCATTTTGGCAGCTTCTTGAGCTCTATTTTCTCCTTGACCATAGCCTATCCCCATGATGGCAGTTCCAGAATCCTGCATGATCGATTTAACATCGGCAAAGTCTAGGTTGACAATACCGGGAACGATAATCAAATCTGAAATTCCCTGAACTCCCTGGCGTAAAACCTCATCGACCATTTTAAAGGCATCGAGTAAAGAAGTTTTTTTATCTATTACCTGCATCAAGCGGTCATTGGGAATGGTAATCAGGGCATCTACTTTTTCTCTTAATCTTTCGATTCCCCCCAAAGCTTGAGTAGAGCGTCTTTTGCCTTCAAAATTGAAAGGCTTGGTCACCACAGAAATTGTCAAAGCTCCTTGACTTTTCGCTATTTCTGCCACTATAGCAGCAGCACCAGTACCGGTTCCCCCTCCCATGCCCGCTGTAACAAAGACCATGTCAGCGCCTTTAATGGCATTGGCTATTTCTTCTCTACTCTCTTCAGCTGCTTGTAAGCCAATTTCAGGGTTTCCACCTGCACCTTGGCCTTTGGTCAATTTATCCCCAATCTGTAAGCGTTGTCCGGCTAAGGAATGCTCTAAAACTACACCATCAGTATTGATGGCTATAAACTCTACACCCTTCAGCCCGGCAGCAATCATTCGATCGACAGCATTGCTGCCACCTCCGCCCACCCCGACTACTTTGATTTTTGTTATTTCCTGCATTTCCGACTGCAATTCCAACATATTTATGACCCTCTCTTTCCAACCCTTTTATCCCAAACATCTGGTTAATCCGGTAAAAAAACCGGCTTATCACCTTGTAAAACAACTGTACCTTTGATTTTTTGCCCCCGCATAAAGACAATGACTGTTCTCATATCATTGAGTTGCTGTTCTGTAATTTCCTGATCTACCCTGATTTTATATCTATCCGTCGTGTGTAAATAAAAATAACCCTCGGAATATCTTATTTCACTGACCATATCCCTAAAATGATCGTCCATTTTTGCCACAATTTCTTGCAAATCCTGCATCAATTCAGCACCGGGAATTTTTTCCCCGATGGCCAAAAAAGGCAGCTCTAAGCCACTAAAAAGCAATTCCAAACGAGGTAAATCCTGACAGATAGTCAGGGCGGTTCCATCGGCTGAAACTGCCATTAAGTTACCATAATAGGGTAAATAAGCTAAGATTTCCCTTTCAACGATTGCAATCTCCATGCGATTAGGGAAGACATAGGTGATCTCCGCTTCTTTGATCCAAGGATGTTGCATCAATCTTTCTCTTTTAGGCGAAGCCAGCAAAAAGACCATGGGCTTGCCTAGAGGTTCTTGCAAAAGGTGAGTTGCTTCCTCTTCCTTGACTATTTCCATTCCGGATATTTCTATCTGAGCCAAGCGAAAGTATGGTAAAAGGCTTATGCCCACTAAGATTGCTAAGAAAAAAGAGAAAAAGATTAAAATTTTCTTAAAATTAAAATTAATTTTCAATTTCTCCATAGACAATCTCCTTTTTCACTATTTTTCCAAGGCTAAGTCGATTAATTTTTCCACTAAATCAGCGTAGGAATAGCCATAAGCTTTGGCTGATTCGGGAACTAAGCTCGTATTGGTCATACCGGGCAAGGTGTTGACTTCCAAAAGCCAACAATCGCCTTTTTCATCGGCTATGAAATCCGCTCTTGAAATACCCAGACAACCCAAAGCCAGATGAGCCCGTTCTGCCAAAGCTGAAGCTTCTCTGACCACCCTTGCTTCAACCAAAGGAGGAACAAAATGGCGACTCATATTGGGTACGTATTTTGCTTCATAATCGTAGAGTTCATTTAAGGGAACTATTTCCACACAGGGCAAAACAAGGGGATTTCTGTTTCCTAAAACAGGAACAGTCAATTCCGTGCCAGTAATGGCTTCCTCAATTAAAACTTCACGATCAAACTGAAAAGCTTTGGCGATTGCTTCGTCCAGCTCTTTAGCCTCTTTAACCTGACTCAAACCAATTGTCGAGCCTTGACTGGAAGGTTTGATGATCAATCTTCCCTTAGCCGCAAGCAAAGCTTCTATTTCAGCTCTTTTATGCTCATAACCTTCATCTTTATAGAGGGCAATCCATTCCGGGGTGCGTAGGCCCTCATGGGCAAAGATTTTTTTCGACATAATTTTATTCATGGCCAAGGAGCTGGCTAAAATCCCTGAACCCACATAGGGAATGTCTAAAATTTCTAACAAACCTTGGACCGTCCCATCTTCCCCGTATTTGCCATGGGCAGCAATAAAAACTACATCAACATTTAGCTTCAAAAGATTTTCAGCTAAATCACGATCGATTTCCAATTGAGTTACTTCATACCCTCGCTCTTTTAAAGCTGCGATGATGCCCTTAGCTGTCATCAAAGATACTTCTCTTTCAGCAGAGCTCCCGACTAAAACTGCCACATGTTTCAATTTTTCAATCCCCTTTTATAAGCTAATAAATCGACTACTTCTCTTCCATACTGGTTGATATCACCGGCTCCGGTGAAAATGACTAAATCCCCTTCTCTCAACAGAGGTGGTAACTTCTCCACCAATTCTTTTTTATCCTCTATATAGACTACTTCTCTCTCCGAATCAAATTTCTTGATCGCATCGACTAAAATAGAGCTCCTGACTTCAGGATCTGGCATTCTTTCCCTGGAAGGGAAAATACCTATGAGCACAACCAAATCCGCATCTTTAAATGATTGACCAAAGGCATCTCTAAAAAAAAGAGTTCGACTGTAAAGATGAGGCTGAAAGACGATGATCAAACGCTTTTTCTCTTCAGCCAAAGCTGCTTGAATTAAATTTTTCACCTCAGTCGGATGATGGGCATAATCTTCCACAAATTTAATTCCAGCAATCGTATCAATATATTCGTATCTTCGTTTGCCTTGAACATAATCCGATAATCCCAATTTTAACTGTTCTAGATCGAGACCTAAATGAAGAGAACAAGCCAGAGCTCCCAGAGCATTTTGCAGATTATATTCACCTAATAGGGAGAGTTCGAACTCAGCCAGAAATTCTTGATCCTGATAGAGCTGCCAAGTAGAACCTTGAGGGTGCCATTTTATTTTTTCAGCCCTGATTTTAGCATCAGCAACCAGGCCATAGGTTGTATAAGAACAGGTCAAGCGAGGAAGAATTTTTCTGATTATTTCAGAATCAAGGCCTAAAAAAGCATGACCGTCTGAAGGCAGGTTATTTAAAAACTCAACGAAAGTATTTTCTATCTGGTTTAAATCCTCGTAGTAATCGAGATGATCCTCTTCAATATTGGTGATGATGGCATATTGGCTGGGCAGATTTAAGAAGCTACCATCACTTTCATCGGCTTCCGCTACCAAATAATCGCCCTTGCCCCAAATTGCGTTGCCACCGATTAAATCGAGTTCTCCTCCCAGCAAAGCTGCCGGATCAAAACCAGCCTTTTTTAAAATCGAGGTGAGTAAAAAGGAAGTGGTAGTTTTACCGTGGGTACCACTGATTGCGATACTCTTCTTTTCCCTGATCAAGGCCCCAAGCATTTCCGAACGGTGCCAGATCGGCAAATTCAATTCTTCAGCTCTTTGCAACTCTTCATTTTCGTATTTAATGGCAGAAGAAACCACCACCAATTGAGCATCACCAATCTGCTCGGCTTTATGTCCTATAAAGACCTTAGCTCCCATCTCTTGTAATTGCTCGGTAATCGCTGAAGGGTTGTTATCGCTGCCTCTGACATCGTAACCTTGAGCTAAAAGCACTTTGGCTAAAGCACTCATGCCAATGCCGCCAATGGCAATAAAATGAATTTTCTCAAAACTGCTTAAATCAGCCATAATTTAAACTCCTTTTTCTTTAGTAGCCAAAATTTCCAAGGCTAAATCGGCTATTTCTTTACAAGCATTGGGTTTAGCCAGAGATAAAGCCGCCTTCGACATAAATTCTCTCTTCTCTTGATCGGCCAAGAGATCTGCAATCCTTGCATAGAGCAAGTCACCATTCAAATCAGCTTCTCTGATAGTTATGGCAGCCCCCAAAGCTTCAATTGCTTTGGCATTATGCTCCTGATGATTATCAGCAACATAAGGAGAGGGTATATAGATGGCAGGTAAACCGCAGGCATTTATTTCCGCAATCATCCCACCTGCTCTGGCCACTATTAAATCAGCAGCATTCAAGGCCGCAGGCATATCATCTAAATAAGGAAGAATTTTAAAATCAGCGGGCAAAGCAAGGGAATTGCTCTTTATTTCAGCAAGGACCTGATCATAATTGACCTGGCCGGCAACCAGGATAACTTGCAAATCGTCTAATTGGATCAATCTTGGCAAGATTGCCAAGGCTGCATTATTAATCGGCTCGGCGCCTCTACTACCCCCTACAAAAAGTAGGGTTTTCTTCTTAGGATTCAAGCCAAGGCGTTCAATTCCTTGCTCTTTACTCAAACTGAAAAATTCTTCTCTAATCGGGTTTCCTGTTGTCACAGTTTTCTTACTTCTGCTCAAATAAGTCGAGGCCTCAGAAAATGAAAGAGCAACTGCATCAACGAAAGGCGTCAAAATACGGTTGGTCAAACTGGGTAAGGCGTTTTGTTCATGGATTAAAGTAGGCTTTCCCAATAAGGCTGCGGCCATTAAGACTGGCCCTGCCACATAACCACCAGTACCAATTACCAGATCCGGCTTATAGGCTCTGACCCTTTGCCAAGAGATAAAAAATCCTTGAATTGCTACAAAAAGTGTTTTCACAGTATCAAAAGATAATTTTCTTTCAAAACCTTGGGCTGGTAGACAGGAAAATGGAACCCCTCTTTTGGGCACAATATCCTTCTCCATGCCATCACAGCTGCCCAAATAATGAACCTCCAAATTCTCTACCCTGGAAGCCAATTCTTCAATTAATGCCAGGCCCGGGTAAATATGCCCTCCGGTTCCTCCCCCACTGATCAAAACTCTCATAATTTATCGCTCAATTCTGATTTAATTCTACTTGTCTTAAAAACACTCAAAGTCAGTCCGACAGAAATCTTCCAAATAGCCAAAATTATTACGCCTAAGCTGATCAAAATTCTCTTAATTCATCGCTCAATTCTGATTTAATTGGACTTGCCTGGAAACATTCAAAATAAGCCCAACAGAAATCATCGATATAGCCAAAGAAGTTCCGCCTGCACTGATAAAGGGCAGAGTGACACCTGTAGCAGGAATAGTCGCCGTTGCCACGCCTATGTTGATTAAAGACTGTAGGCAAATAGAAATACTCAAGCCCAGAACCAAGAAACTTGAAAAGACATCTTCGGTCTTTCTGGCAAGATAAAAGCAACGCCAGAGAAAAAGAAAATAGGCTAAAATCAAAACAAATATACCTAAAATACCAAATTCTTCGGCTATGATGGAAAATATAAAATCGCTCATAGCTTCCGGCAAATATCCATACTTCATCAGACTATTTCCAGGCCCGACTCCGGTCAATCCTCCATTTACTATAGCATAGAGAGAATGAATGATCTGATAGCCTGTATCGTCGGGATCCGCCCAGGGGTTTCTATATATACTCAAACGGTCTAAGCGATAGCTCTTTTTACTGACAACCAAGGCCAGGCCACCGACTCCGGCCAAAGCAAAGAGTATGGTGATTAGCCAGGGTAAACCTGCTAAAAAAATCATAATTCCGCCAGTCCCTAAGACTAATAACATGGTACCAAAATCCGGTTGAGCAAAGATCAAGAGAGCAGGTATTAAAACTACCAAGAGGGATAAAAGAATCGGCCTAAAACCTTTTAGCTGGCCTTTATTTTTGGTAAAGAGGGCTGAAAGCAGGAGAACTACTCCAATTTTCATCAATTCCGAAGGCATAAAGGTCAGAGAACCTACTTCGATCCAGCGGTAGGCTCCTAATAATTCCATGCCTATACCAGGTACAAAAACAAGGCCCAAAAGGATAAGGCCCAAAATGTAAATATAAAAGGAAAATTTATAAAACCAGTTTATTGGTATATAGATGGTGATCAGCATCAGGAGCAGTGACAATCCTGCCCATTTAGCTTGCTGACCGAATTTTATATGGGAATTACCACCGATTAAAGCATCGTTAAAGCCAGTGGAAAAAACGACTATTAAACCAAAACTGAGCAAAAACAGTATCAGAATTAATAACCATAAATCGGGTATGGATTTTTTCTTAAACACCCTACCACCCCTTACAATTCTTCAATCAAGCGAATAAAGTCATCTCCTCGATGTTCAAAACTTTCATACATGTCCCAGCTGGCACAGGCAGGCGAAAGAAGAATCAAGTCTCCCCTTGCTCCTTTCGATCTGGCTTTGATTAAGGCATCTGCCATATCTTCCGCCTTGTCTACATTGCTAAAGCCTAAATTTAAGGCTTCTGCATACATTCGTTCCTTGATTTCGCCTAAAAAGACGGCTGCCTTGCAGTTTTTTTTGGCTAAAGTCAGTAATTCCTTCAAATCCTGACCCCGATCCAAACCACCGGCAATCCAAATTATCGGCTCTTTAGGCAAAGACAAAGCCGTCAGAGCAGCTTGAGAATTAGTAGCCTTTGAATCATTTATATAGAGAATTCCGTCTTTTTCTCTGACCTTTTGGAACCTATGCTTGACACCTTTGAAATCTTTAAGACCAAAGCGAATAGCATCAAGGTCTGCTCCACCAGCCCAGGAAATTAAAGCAGCGGCCATAGCATTCATTATATTGTGAGCATAACCTACACCCAGCTCAGCGACATCCAGCAATTCTTCATCCAGGTCCTCGACTTTTATTCGAATCTTATCTCCTTTTAAATAAGCACCCTGATTGGGCCTAGTTTTAGAACTAAAATATAAAATCCTGCTCTTGATCCTTGGCACAAGTGCCATGACTTCCTGGTCATCTGCATTTAAGACAGCATAATCATCTTCATCTTGATTTCTAAAAATATTGACCTTAGCATTGATATAATGTTCCAAACTATGATGCCAGTCCAAATGAGAAGGTGAAATATTCAACAAAGCAGCAACCCTGGCTCGGAAATCGACTATATTATTCAATTGAAAACTGGACATTTCCACCACGACTAAATCCTTCTTGCCTAAACCTTCAATTTCAGTGCTCAAGGGTAAGCCGATATTGCCTGCAACTTTAACATTTTCTCTTGCTCTTGCCATGATGGTTCCAACCCAAGCAGTGGTCGTGGTTTTACCATTGGAACCTGTGATGGCCAGCATATCCACCGGGTTTAATTGAAAAGCCAATTCCGGCTCGCTGATTATAGGAATTCCCTTTTTCTCAGCTTCTAGCAAAAAGGGAATATCGAAAGGAATCCCCGGGTTTTTGACTATTAAATCAAAGCCTGCGTCTAAAAGAGAAGCGGGATGACCACCGGTGACAACAGCCACAGGTAATTCGGCTAACAATTCTAGATCGTCTTTTAAATCTTCAGCCTTTTTAAAGTCGTTCACTGTCACTTTAGCCCCTACTCTTGTTAAAGCTCTAGCAGAAGCCAAACCACTTTTGGCCAAACCTAAAACTAAAACTTTTTTTCCGGCAAAATTCATCATAACTTCCACCCCTTAAGATAAAAAAACAAACCGCTCAAGGTAAAAAACAAACCCCAAGCCCAAAAAACAAAATCTATTTTCCACTCGCTCCAACCTAGCTCTTCAAAATGATGATGAATCGGACTCATTTTAAAAAGCCTTTTACCACCGGTTCTCTTAAAATAAATTACTTGAATCACCGAAGAAAATATATCGACTACAAAAACTAAGCCAACCCAAACAGCCAAAACTTCCGTTTTTAAAAGCAGGGCAATGGCGGCTAAAGCGAATCCTAAGCCTAATGAGCCTGTGTCCCCCATAAAAATCTTGGCGGGGTTTCGATTGAATAAAAAAAAGGCCAAGAGTACTCCCATCAAAGCCAGAGACAAAGTCAGCACTTCTAAATCGGATTGCCAAAAGGCGACTAAGGCAAAAAAGATCAGTGCGATAAAACTCTGGCCCGAACAAAGCCCATCGACCCCATCGATGATATTGACAGCATTGCTAAAGAAGACCAGATATAAAAGGGCAAAAATCCAGTAGAAAAAAGAAAAATCGAGAGCTCCAAATAAAGGAAATATATATTGAGTTGAATGATTATTCAAGGCCAAAAAGATTAAAAACAAAATTGACAAACTGAATTGAAAGAATAATTTTGTTTTTGCCTGCAGACCCTCAGGATCTTTCTTCACCGCTTTGATATAATCGTCGGCAAAACCCAATATTCCGTGACCTGTTGCTAAAGCTAGAATGATCAAGGTTCTAAAGTCATAATTTCCGCTTACAAAAAATGCACAAGCAGCGGCTGCGTAAAAAACAATCCCTCCCATGGTAGGAGTTCCGGCTTTCGCATAGTGACTGGCCAAACCCTCTTGACGAATGGTCTGCCCAAATTTCAGCTTGTGCAAAAAAGGAATTAACAAGGGTATTAAAAGTACACCAATTAAAAATGCTGAAAAAAATGGAATCAAATAATTATTCATCTTGCTCACCCCAGAAATCCTTTAAAGCCGGCAGTATTGTTTCTAAAGCCAAGCTCCTGGAGCCTTTGATCAGAAGCAAGCTGTTCTCCGGTAATTGACCATACAAAGCCTCTATAATCTCCTGATTATTGGTAAAATTCAGATGCTTGAGATTGGATTTTTCACGAGCTGCCGCTATCTTTCCCGATAACTCCGCCAAAGGTCCTTTGGTAATTATAGTATCATAAGCAGAATCTGCAAAGCGCTCACCTAAATTTATGTGAGCTTTAATTTCATCTTCGCCTAACTCTTTCATATCGCCTAAAACCACTAAGGTGGATCTATCCTCCCTCAGTTCTTCCATGAGTTTTAATGCTGCATCCATTGAAGCCGGGCTGGCGTTATAACAGTCGTTTAAAATAAGTCGATTCCCCTTCAAACGCACAATTTCGCTTCGCTGTTCGATAAAGCTCGAATTTTTCAAATTTTCAGCTATGCTTTCCGGACTCAAGCCTAAAGCATAAGCAACGGCTGCAGCTAAAATTGCGTTTTCAGCCATATGCTGACCGGGCAAAGCGATTTTTGTCTTGACCTTGACTTGGCCGGGAAAAATCAGATCGAATTCAGATCCCTTCAGGCCCATTAAACACAAATTTTCTAAATAAATATCATTACTTGAATCAAGACCATAAGTCAGTTGGCGATCTTTTACCTTTTCTTTTAAAATCTCAGCATATTCTTCCTGGCTCCGGTAAATGGAATAGCTCTGATCTTTAGCCCCTTGAAAAATCTCCGCCTTAGCCTCTGCTATATTTTTCACACTGCCTAAACGCTCCAAATGAACTCCATAAACATTTGTGATCACAGCGATATCCGGCGGAGCGATTTTTGTCAGATGCAAGATTTCCCCTTGACCCAACATACCCATTTCCAAAACCACAACCTGATGGCTCTCATCTAAGGAATAAAGGGTTATGGGTAGGCCGGTTTCAGTATTCAGATTGCCCTTGCTCTTGAGAACCTTAAAACTCTCACCCAAAAGAGCCGCAACAATTTCTTTACTGCTGGTTTTACCAATACTTCCGGTAATACCGATAATTTTCACAGGATGCTTAGCTAAACAGAATCTTCCCAAATTAGCCATTGCCTCAATGTGATCTTCAACTAAAATATATGAACCAAGAGGATTGTCCAGAGGCTTTTCTACCAAAACAGCAGCAGCACCTTGCTGAAATGCTTGATTGGCAAAATCGTGACCGTCAAAATTTTCGCCTTTGATGGCAACAAAAAGAGACCCCTTGGTAACTTGGCGGCTATCTGTAACAATATTTTCTACCACTAAATCGTGATTGCTGCCAAAATGTCTTCCCTCTACGGCTTGGGCCAATTGAGCAACTGTTAGTCTAGGCATTTTTATTTTCCTCTCTTTTATTTTGAATATCACTAAGATTATATATTAGGGTATTTTGCAACATCAGTCAACGCAAAACAAGCATTTCCTAAGGTCAAGAGCAAAGCTCTAAAAAACCAGTGAGAATTTTCAGCTTTTTACCTTCAAATCAGATAATTTAGATGGGAAAACCGCCGCTCGATCAAACGAGGGCGGTTTGAACAACTTTCAAATCAATCTTGAGGCAGGGAAAAGGACTCAAAGCCATCTGACAATTGATAGATTTGATCCTTATTATATCTGGCAAAACCTAAAGCCAGAGCCCGAGTCTGTAATTTTTCCAAGGATGTTTCCTCAACAATTTTGGCTGCTAGGTTGACATTTTCGAAATACAAATCCTCAATTGATTGGCTCTGCACTGAGATTCCCTGTGAAATTTTTAAAGCGTAAGAAGCCCTAAATGAAAGGGTGCTGACCCCAAAAACGAAAATCAAACACAAAATAATAGTATAACGCATCAATGAATAATTGTATAAGGCCTGGGGTTCCTTCGCTTTTTGAGGTAAGATGATTATATTCTCTTTGATCTTGGGAGAATATGCAATTTCTTCCTGAGGTTGTAAGACTAAAAGTTCCTCTTCTACTCTTCTTGTAGCAGCCAAAATCATCACCCTTTCTATTATAATTCTATTTTTCTAACGGCTCTTAATTTAGCACTTTTTGCTCTGGGGTTGTCCTTTAATTCTTGTTCAGAAGCAACAAGGGGTTTTCTGGTCAATATTTCAATCTCTTTTTTTCGTCCGCAGAGACAAACAGCTAGATTGGGAGGGCAAACACAGGGGTTTTCTTTTTCCCTAAAAAGATTCTTGACTATCCTGTCTTCCAAGGAATGAAATGTTATCACTACCAGAACCCCTCCGGGATTTAAGGCTGCGATGGCTTTTCGCAAAGCAGGTTCCAAAACCTCCAGCTCTCTGTTGACTGCTATGCGCAAAGCTTGAAATGTTCGCTTGGCAGGATGGCCCCCTTTGCGCCTGGCAGCCGCCGGAATGGCTCGCCTGATCAAATCGACTAATTGATCCGCTCTTTCAATTGGAAGCTCTTTTCTTTCCTGAACGATAAATTTAGCTATGCGACTGGCCCATCTTTCCTCGCCATATTCACGGAAAATTTTGGTCAGTTCCTCTTCGTTTAATTCAGCCAATAAAGAAGCAGCGGTACTAGGACTATTCAAATCCATGCGCATATCCAAGCTTGCATCTGAACGATAACTAAAACCTCTTTCGTCTAGATCCAATTGGGGCGAGGAAACGCCTAGGTCAAAAATTATGCCATCCAGACCGCTCACCTGAGCTGAAGATATTACTTGGTCTAATTGTTCAAAATTCTTTTTAAACAATTTAAAATTTGAACCAATTTGGCTCAGGCGCTGCTCTGCTGCCTGCAAGGCTTGCTCATCCTGATCTATACCTAAGAGGAGGCCTTCCTCTCCTAAAAGCTTGAGGATACCTTGACTATGGCCGCCTGCACCTACAGTACAGTCCAGATAGATACCATCTTCTCGGACCTTTAAGAGCTCTATACTTTCATCAAAAAGGACACTTTTATGAAAAAA
>JAAYKD010000075.1 GCA_012522585.1 Bacillota bacterium
GAAAATATTTGTCGACCAGAGGCTGTAAGACATTTTTGACAATGGTCTGACGGATTTCTTCCTGACTGAGGGAAACAAGTTCCCTGGCATTCCCAGCTTGAGGCCCCATCATTCCGCCATGAAAATCAGTTCTGCCTTTCAGGATATGAGATTGGTGCTGGGTTGAAACAAGTATATTATCAATTCCCACAGGAATACCATTTTCGTATCTGATTGTTACTTGTGATTTGGCATCGGGAAGCAACCAGTTATATACACCCTCTTTTCTCAACCTGGCCAGTTCTTCAAGGATTCGGTGAGCAAGATAAATAGGCATGGGCATAAATGCTTCCGTTTCATCGCAAGCATACCCGAACATCATACCCTGGTCGCCTGCTCCGCCATTTGAAACACTCTGGTTGATCTCAGCAGCCTGTTCATGTATCTTAACAGTGTATTCTGCCCGGTGAACATCGAAACCAACCTCTTTGCTGGTATAT
Source organism: Bacillota bacterium (assembly GCA_012522585.1). Taxonomy (GTDB): domain Bacteria; phylum Bacillota; class JAAYKD01; order JAAYKD01; family JAAYKD01; genus JAAYKD01. The sequence goes on from JAAYKD010000075.1 coordinate 480, forward strand.
CCAATGTCTTCAATCACTTTTTTGGCGAGTTGAATCACATCCACTTTTTCTTTTGAGGAGATTTTTACTTCTCCTGCAATTATTAAATGCTGCTGGGTGATCAAGCATTCAATAGCCACCTTGGCATGGGGGTCGAGGGCTAAATAAGCATCTAAGATGGCATCAGAGATTTGATCGGCCACTTTGTCGGGATGACCTTCTGATACGGATTCTGCCGTAAACAGGTAATTTGATTTTTTCATAATGTAATGATTTTAGGGTTAAACCTTCAAGTTCATTACATCAAGAAAAACGGGAAAGGGTAAATAGCACTTTATTTTGGCAAGGGGCCCTCATCGTTTTACCACCGTGGCCTCTCGGCTCGGTTGGCATCCATTTAAGGATTCTTGATGTTGGTACAAATGTAAGAAAAAATTATATTAGCATCCAAGTATTATCATAAAATTTTCTAAGATTATTCTTGTATTTTTAATTTTTAATTAATTCAACCATGGGGAAACCAAATTCAGACAAAGGGCAACCGATCCTCAAACCGGAAGATTTTGTCAAATATTTGCTTGGGGATAAGTTGGCTAAATTTCAGGATTACAATTCTGCTTTGATATGCTTTGACCCGGAGTGTTATGAATACCTAAAGACCAGTCAAAATGGAAAGATTGTAAACAGCCTTACAGGAGAAGTGGCACTCCTTGAAAGAAACATAATCCTTGGAGGTTTATTGGGAATTGGAGCGCCTGCCTCTGTTGCCTTTACTGAAGAATTGATTGCCTGCGGTATAAAGCGTTTTGTTTTTCTCGGAACGGCAGGCAAATTGCATGATAAATTGAAAGCCGGCGATAGGGTCATTTGTGAAGGGGCGTTTTCGGATGAAGGTACCTCTAAAAGTTACCCCGGTTGGAAGGAGGAGTCGTTTTCTATAGGCAATCTACAAAACGAACTAAAAACCTTCTTGCGAATAAGCAGCAAGTCGGTCAAAACTGTAAAGGCATGGACCACAGATGCTCCCTACATGGAGACTAAAAGCAAATTGTTTTATTACCTTGATAAAGGAGCTGATGTTGTGGAGATGGAGGCTTCAGCTCTCTGCGCTTTAGCCAAATATAGAAAAGTGGAGATGGCCCAAATGTTTATCATAAGCGATTCCCTGGCAAGAGGGATATGGGAGCCCTATTTCGAGCAAGAAATTCTCCGAAATTCTCTTAAAGAAGCTGGCATCAGCCTTTTACAGTTTCTTGCAATGGTGGATCAAAAGGGTTAATGAGGTTTAAATAGACAAATAGCCTTTCCCAAAGTTACCATCCTGAAATTTTAAGATGCTTGGCTTTTGCAAACGATCAAGATTAATATTAAAAAAAGAAAACCAAGGCCTGAACTCCAGGTCTTCAAAAAGAAGGGTTTTTGTGCCGGACCATTTTAAATCAACCAATAAAACAAGCTCTGAAATAATTGGGTGCAGTACGTTAATATCCGGAGTCTTTTCATAAAGTGAGGTTTTGACTCTTCGAATGGCATTTAGCTCAATGGCCATTGGGATTATGGCATCTATAGCAACATCAACCGCACGGTTGCTGCCAAAAATAGTGTATATTTTTTCGTTTATGAATTTTTTGTTCACAGAGTCTTGGGCTTTAAGCCCTTTCCCAATAGCAGCAAGCAATTCATACATAATTGGGTAAGTAAGGGAAATCAGACATAATACCAGAACCTTTCTTTCTTTCTCAGGAAGATACAAGTAAAAACCTCTATCAATTCGTTTTGAAAACTCATCAATGAGTTTTGATTGATGGTTAATAACCCTAACCACATAAGAAACGGCTTTTTTAGCTCTGTTTTCACCTTTGGTATACTCAAGCATATGC
>JAAYKD010000076.1 GCA_012522585.1 Bacillota bacterium
CTTCAACGATTCTGTGCAAGATCCTAATCACTTATCTCTTCCGGTCTAAAACCCTCGAAAATTAAATTGTCAAAATTCTTTATAGCTTGCTGCCATTGACTTTCGTTTTTCACAGTCCAACCTATGATGGGGAGACCCTGTCGGCGCCAGATCTCAAATAGATCCAACGGAGGATCAGCTATATAATAGGCAATAAAATCTGGCTCAGTCAGATCGTTATAAGCACATTGAGCCAGCTTAACTGACTCTTCCAGGTCGATTGGAAGACCTTGGGTCGCTAACTGTCCTCTTAAAATTTCTGGAGCAACTTCTTTTAAGGCCAACAAAAAATGAGGGTCAAAGGATTCTACCCAAATTTTCCCCTTGTGTTTTTGAATATAAGAATCTATTTGTTCTTTCAAAATCAAAGCTGCTTTAGCATTTTCTTCAGTTCGTTTCATTTCCAAGAGCAAAGGAACTCTACCGGCTATCAAGTCGAAAACTTGTTCCAAAGTGGGGATAGTTTCGTCACTTTCTTTTAACCTATAAGAAGTTAAATCTTGCTTATCCAAGTTGGTAATTCGACCTTCTTGACCGGTCATGCGCTTCAAATCATAATCGTGAAAGACTGCCAGAGTATCATCGGCTAAAAGATGTAAATCCAATTCTATGGCATAGCCTAATTCCGCTGCTCTGGCAAATGCTGCCAGGGAGTTTTCAGGGCAAGCTTGATCGTGAAAACCCCTGTGAGCTATAGGTACATGATAAATAGGATCGTCAGCTAAAATTCTGCTTTTCATTTTAACACAACTACTTTCTGACTCTTCTAAGCAATAAGAGAAGGGTCAATTTTTATTTTGAAAAGCCGAGTGCACCTAAACACAAGGCCTTGACTGCCAGTAAAACAAGTGCACTCAGCTTTATTTTTACCCAACCGCTTTCTGACTCATCTGAGCCTTAGCTTAAAAAGGGGGGATTCTATTTTACTTTAGAAGGCTGAATACCTTCAGGTATCGGACATTTATATCCCTCGGGGCCGGTCCGCTCAACCAACTCTGCTTTAGCTTTTTCTAAAAGCTCAGGATTGCGCAAAAGATCAAGGCCCACTCCTGCCATAGCTTTAGCCGCAGTCAGCATACCGTCATGAGCCCAGATCAACTTCCCTTGAGCAACTTGCTGCCAAGAATGACCGGGTGTGTTGAGAGCGTAACAGCTGACCCTGCATTGAACTGTCGGCGCCAGCCAAGATACATCGGCCACATCAGTAGAGCCGGATGAACTCTTTTCGTTAGGCAAATAAGGCAAGACCATGGATGAGATGGGATCTTTTAAGATTTTCTCGGCCAGTTCAGCGCCCTCTTTGCGTCCATAAACGTTGACCAAGGCATTGAGCGTGCTGCCCTTTTCCTCCTGGGTTAAGGTGTCTTGAATTTCTTGAGCAAAAGCGATCTCCGCTGTTGTAGGATCTCTGAGAGGAATATTGCTTAAATTATTAGCCATCAGCTCTTCCATGACTTCGTTGGGAATCAAATTGGAACAAGCTTTATCCACTTGAATCTGCAACTTGGTTCCGGTCATCAGAGCAGCACCCTTGGCAATATCATTAACTCTGGCAAAAATTTCTTCTACCAATTCATTCTTAGGAGCTCGAATCAGGTAAAGAACCTCTGCCTGAGGCTGGACCACATTGGGGCTCTTGCCGCCTGCATCAATCAGAGCGTAGTGAACTCTGGCTTCGGTGATGATGTGCTCCCTGAGATACTGAACGCCTACGTTCATCAGTTCCACAGCATCTAAACCACTGCGAC
>JAAYKD010000077.1 GCA_012522585.1 Bacillota bacterium
GACTGGTGTTAAGCCTCTCGGGATATGATCTTTTCAACAACAACACCCGTTTTAAATCCGAGGTGATGGCAGACTATCTGCAAAACAGATGGACTCCCTCCTTTGGCCGCTACTGGTCCTTTAATCTCAGCTACACCATCAACTCCACCGGATTAAGCCAGCAAAAAGCCCCCCGAGGCAGCAGACTTGAAGACGGTGGAATTTACAGGTGAGGCGCTTCAACGACGAAGATTTTGTTATTAAGCAGATTGTTAGCTAGTTGCAAAACACAAACTTTAGATTAGAAAAAGTTTGTGTTTTGTATTGCTCTGTATATCAAACCAATGACAAAATCTTCGTCGATGAATTCTAAAGTTTCCCACCACTTTAACAGCAAGATTAACAGCAAGTAACGGTGCTATTTTCGCTAATTTTTGATTCTGATCTTAATTCGACTTTTATTAAATTGAAAAGATTTTTCAATTCACCATGGTTGTTTATAATCAGCCTTCTCATAAGCTCAAAAATCGGCTCACTGATTAATACTGATATTGCCTTCATGATTTTTACTATCAAATTCATTATCCTTTGCCATAGTGTCATCAATGTGAGCTGGTCACCTATGTCCACAAACAGCCCTCCTAAGGTTTCATAATTGGAGAAGCGATTTTCCAATGACACTAAGGTATGGGTTATCAACGCTATGGTGCAATCAGCTATCTGTTCATTGAAATGCTCGGCCTGACATTTCCCCAGTTTGAAATATTGTTTGCATTCCTTGAATAGAACCTCTATTGTCCATCTTACCTGGTATAGTTCATAGGCTTTCTCAAAGTTTATATTCATGTCGGTGGTGATAAGGAAGCTCCATTCTTTTCCATTTATGTTCCTGATAAATATCAATTTAACAGGACAATCATGTATCACACACTTTGCATAAAAGAATTCACAGTTGTACTTTTTGTTCTTCCTTTTTGATAGTCGCGAATATCTTTCTATTACCTGTCTGGGAGTTCGGCCAACACCATTGATGCGATACCTTGCATTATCCTTGCGCCCCACTCCCAGGTAGTTTATGCTTTTTTTACTTATTCTCCTTATTTCCCTCATGAACTCTATGGTAGAGAACCACGAATCGGCGAGGAGGTAATTAGCCTTGAAATTATTGCGGATGGCTCTTTTTAGCATCAGCAGTGCACTTTCCAACTTCTTTATATCCAGCTCTTCCAGCCTTTTGTAATCTGGATTTTTGCCGTCATGTATGCCTTGCCTGTGCTTTTTCAACTCCCTTTTGTTTAATCCCCAGCTGTTTTTCTTATTCTCCCTGTGTAGGGAAAAGTCGCAGGCCTGTGTGGAGATGCCATCATTGTAACCTAAGACCAACATTTTGAAGCCCAATAGGCACAAGTTTGAAATATGATCGAAGACTTTTGATATTCCTTCTATCTTCAGACCTGTTTTCTCAAGAAGTGTATCATCTAGAATAAAACAGGCCTCCGTCTTTGGCTTGGCGATGCTGTTCTGATCCACTGTCTGACGGTATTTGATAGACACATACGAAAGTACACGCCTCCAATCTGTTTGGGGGCGCATAAGAAACCGGTAAAATCCATTCTTGCCACTATCTATGAAATTGAAAAAGTCTTTCTTCCACACGCTATGGATGCTGTTGTTCCCTTTTAAAAGTCTCATTATTATTAATATATATAACAATGAGACGGACCTCCCATTTCTTTGGAACCCTTTTCCTACCTCCAATGCCTTGGTAAGGCTCAATCTCCTTAAAATTGTGCTCACCGAGCTACATATTACTTCCGGATTTGAATAAGAATTTGAAATCTCGCTTAGAAAATCTATCTTTGGTATCATTGCAGAGGCGTTTAAATATTTGTATATCTTGTGATTAAGCAATACAAATTTACAAATTATTATCCGTTTCTGCAATTTTTTTATGGTCTATTTGCTTGACATTCTGATACTAACATGCAAATAGCAACAAAAAGGCCAGATCTTAAAAATCTGGCCTTTTTATTATAGATATCTATGTGGGAAACTTTAGGATGAATTCTAAAGTTTCCCACCACTTTAACAGCAAGATTAACAGCAAGTAACGGTGCTATTTTCGCTAATTTTTGATTCTGATCTTAATTCGACTTTTATTAAATTGAAAAGATTTTTCATTTCACCATGGTTGTTTATAATCAGCCTTCTCATAAGCTCAAAAATCGGCTCACTGATTAATACTGATATTGCCTTCATGATTTTTACTATCAAATTCATTATCC
>JAAYKD010000078.1 GCA_012522585.1 Bacillota bacterium
AACTTAGATTTCTTTTAAGGGGGTGTTTGCATCTGTAAATTTTTCTTCGTTGAGAGGCTCAGCCTTGTTCAACAGCCTTTCTACATCTCTTCTTTTTTCAAACTTGTTGGCGAAAAGTATGGCCAAGGGATGATTTTCTTCATCCAAATAGGCAATTGCAAATTTACCTTCTTCAAGGGAACCGCGAAGATAGGTTTTTTCCCAGGTTCTGGTGTTGCCTAGATATTCAAAAGTCTGGTCGTATTGGTCAGTCCAAAAATAGGGCAGAACATTATATGGGCTGCTCTTTTCCTCGATAATATTTTTGGCCAAGGAGATGGCTTGACTCCAGGCTGTTTCCCAATGCTCCACATGAATTAGCTGACCTTTATAAGGCCATTTAGCCACATCTCCCCCAGCGTAAATATTGAGCAATGAGGTTTCACCAAATTCATTGATAACTATACAGCCATCTTCTTTGGCTAGATCCAATTCAAAGGGGATATTCGGCATGACTCCAACGGCAATTATAGCCATATCAGCTTTCAAGGTTTTGCCGCTCTTAGTTAAAATAGCTTTTAAATTGCCTTGATCATCTTTGATGAACTCTTCAGCCTCTTCCTCATAGAGAAAATTAGTCTGACGTTCTTCGTGCATCTTGACAAAGTAATCAGAGGCTTCTTGGCCTAGAATATTATCTAGGGGTCTTCCAGAGCGAATCAATACTGAGACATTTTTACCCAATTGGTTGAAGGTTGAGGTCAGTTCTAAGCCGATGAACCCTGCTCCAATTATGGCAATATCTTGAGCATCTTGGACCCAGGCTTTGATCTTTTTGGCATCATCAAAATTCCTCAAATAGAATATTCCTTTAGCATCATCGCCTTTAAATCTTAGCTGACGCAATTTCGAGCCGGTTGCCACCAAGAGCTTGTCGTAGGGTATGACTTCGGCTTGATCAGTCGTTACCGTTTTAGCTATTGGGTCTATTGATTCAACTGAAGTATTGAGTCTTAAATCGATATTGTTGCTTTCATAATAGCTTCTCTTTTTAATCAGAGGCGGAGTAGTTTTTTCAGAATCGATCAGCCATTCCTTGGAAAGAGGATATGGATTATATGGATAAGAGCTGTTTTTTTCGATGAGAATTATCTGGCCATCATAACCCTTTTTTACCAGCTCAAGAGCTGTATAGAGTCCTGTAATAGAAGCACCAATTATTACTAGTCTTTCTTTCATTGGGATTTCCCTCCTTGTTAAAATTAAAATCAAGATTTCTCAGACATTTAAGTCTAAGTAGATTAAAAGGGCAGTAGCAAATCATTATTTTCGCTACTGCCCTCTGATCTTTTATTCACCTTGAGCAATCTGAATCATTATGTCCTTAGTCTTTTCTGGAGAAACCTTAGCGGCTTCAACAATTTTAACCAATTCAAGATTTATCTTGCCTGTGGTCAGTTCCGTTTTAATATTATCTTTCAAATCATCGTCTAACTCTAAGGTACGGGTTTCTTCCAAACGGATAATATGATAGCCAAATTGGGTTTTGACCGGGCGACTTATTTCTCCGTCCTTTTCTAATAGAAAGGCACCATCAATATATTCTTTAACCAAATTGCCTGAGCGAGCATAGAAACCGATGTTGCCTTCCGATTTTTTGGCTACTTCATCGGTGCTGTAGGTATCAGACATTTCTTTCCAGTCGGCACCATCCATCAATTTTTCATAAATTTCTTCAGCTAGCTCTTCATCTTCCAGATCCACCAGGATATGGCTGGTGTTCTTTTCAATATACTTGTCTTCTAAATTTTCCTGATAGAATTCTTCTATTTCATCATCAGCAAAGATCAGTTCGTCTTTAATTTGCGTCCGCAATTCTCCTATGCTGAGGGAAGAATGAGCTGCTTTTTGAAAATATTCTCGGCTCAAACCGACTTCTTTTAATTTAGCATCGACCATTGCATCAGCTGTGGTATTCAGAGCTGCTTCTAGACGCTCTTTTTCTTTTGTCGCTTCCTCTTCATCGTTACCATAGAGTAAAGCCGCATCAGGTTCTAGCTCTTCCTCATCAGCTGCATCATAGAGGAAATAAATTTCTAAATATTTCAGAGTATCTGCCGCTTCTTCAGCTATCTTATCTGCCTCAATGACAATGCCTCTGTTTTCCGCTTCTTGTAATAAGAGACGGTCAAAAGCCACGTATGGAGCTATGTGGCTCTGATAATAAACATTATCCGGTTCCACATTCTCATCATAAATAGCATATTGGCCCAATTGCTCTTTAACATCATCGACTCTGATTTTTTCTCCGTTGACAATGGCCAATATGTTCTTTTGATATAAAGCAAAAACAATTACGCCAATCAATAAAACTAAGGCTATTAACAAAGCTCCCCATTTCATCCAGGGGGCTAAGCCTGTATCCTTCACTTGTCTCTTTTTATTCAAATTTGACACTCCTATCTTTGATCTATCCATAAGGACCATTATAACAAAAATTTAAGATTTAGCAATACGAGAAAAGCCTAAAACAAAAGTTTCTACTTCCTGCAGAATTTCGGTGGGACTCAAATCGCCAATGTAGAGTAAAAAACGACTCAATTTATCCGGCTGGTGGCGAAGTTTATTTTTCATTGCTAAAACCAGAAGAGCGGCATCATTGAGGCTATAGTCTTTTCCTTCTATGCGGAAACTTACAACATCGGGAGATCTCTGGCTGATCTGGCTTATTCCGGTTTCAGCAGCTAACAGACGAAGTTTGGCAATGGCCAGAAGATGTCTGACAGAAAGAGGCAAATCGCCAAATCTATCCAGCATTTCGTCTTCCATTTCACTTAAATCGTCTAGGTCAGCAGTTTGAATGCGGCGATAGAAATCGACTTTATGTTCGACATCCTTAATATATTCAGAAGGTATGAAAGCATCGACTTTCAATTCGATCAGGGTTTCGACTTTTTTAGGTGCAACAACCCCTTTTAATCGGTCCACTTCCTCTTTTAACATGAGGGAATACAATTCAAAGCCAACTGCCGCCACATTGCCATGCTGTTCAGCCCCGAGGATGTTGCCAACTCCTCGCATCTGCAAATCTCTCAAGGCTATTTTATAACCTTCGCCTAATCTGGTAAATTCTTTCAAAGCGGCTAGTCTTTTTTGTGAAATCTCGCTCAGAACCTTATCTTTGACAAACATAAAATAAGCATAGCCAATCCGACTGCTCCGACCAATCCGGCCTCTCAGTTGATGCAATTGGCTCAAACCATAGCGATCAGCATCTAAGACCAATAGGGTATTGACATTGGGCATATCCAAGCCCGCTTCTATAATGGTTGTGGAAATCAACACATCGTATTCTCGGTTGAGAAAATCGCTCATCGTTTGAGCTAATTGACCTTCAGGCATCTGCCCATGATCGATGATAAAGCGACCTTCAGGGACCAATTTCTTCAGCTGTTCGGCCAGAGCCGGCAAAGCCCCGATGCGATTGTGCACGACAAAGACTTGACCTTGGCGCTCCAATTCTCTTTGGATGGCCTCTTTTATTACCTCATTATTGTGCTCCAAAACGTAAGTCTGAATGGGAAAGCGATTCTCCGGGGGAGTTTCTATCATGCTCATATCCCTGATCCCCATCAAGGACATATGGAGTGTTCGAGGTATGGGAGTAGCCGACAACATCAAGACATCAACATTGGCTTTTAAACTCTTCAGTTTTTCCTTGTGAGCAACCCCGAATCTCTGTTCTTCATCGATGATCAAAAGCCCTAAATCAGCAAACTCCACATCTTTGGAAAGAAGGCGATGAGTGCCAATGACAATATCCGTTTGCTTTTTCTTCAAGCGTTGGATGGTTTCTTTATTCTCTTTGGGCCTGCGATATCGGCTCATCATATCCACATTGATTGGAAATTTCGCCAATCTTTCTCGGAAAGTCAGGAAATGCTGCTGGGCTAAGACCGTTGTGGGCACTAAAACAGCCACCTGTTTTCCATCGGTAACAGCTTTAAAAGCCGCTCTGATAGCAACCTCTGTCTTGCCAAAGCCTACATCGCCACAGAGTAATCTCTCCATGGGCTGAGCTCTTTCCATATCCGCTTTGATTTCTTCAATACTGCGCAGCTGGTCCTCTGTTTCCTCGTAGAGAAAATCATCCTCCAGCTCTTGCTGCCAGGTTGTATCCGGTGAAAAGGCATAGCCAATGGAAGTTTGTCTTTTGGCGTACAATTCCAAAAGATTGATGGCCATTTTTTTAACTGCTTTTTTAACTCGGTTGGTGGTTCGGCTCCATTCATTGGTATGTAAGCCGGTCAGCTTGATATTTTCACTTTCGCCACTACCTATATATTTCTGGACCATATCGATTTGGTCAATGGGAACATAGAGCTTATCTTCACCGGCGTATTGGATATACAAATAGTCCTTTTGCATACCATCAAGTTCCAAAGAAGTCACACCCATGTAGCGGCCAATACCATGGTTGACATGGACGACCAGATCTCCCTGAGTCAATTCTTTATGGGTGCGGACCTTTCTGCTGTCAGAACTCTTTTTAAATGTCCGTCTTTTAGATTTAGTGAAAAAGGTACTGTCAGGTAGGATAATTTGCCTGGGAGCGGTTATCTCTATACCCTCGCCAATTGAACCCAAGGAAATGGTAATAGCAGTCTCAGCCAGCTGCTGATCTGAGAAATATGGTTTGAATTGATATTCTTCCAGGAGGTTTTTAACCTGTTCAGCCCTTTGCTTATCCTCAGCCAGAATCGTTATCTTAAAATCGTATTTTATCCAACGCTCAAATTCTTCAACAATTAAAGGCAGAGACCCGGCGAAGACGGGTATCGTCTTAAAATGATTGTCTAAAATTAATTTGGGCTTGAGCCAAAGAGGGCGCCGCAAGGCCATGGTCATAGCTAAATTTGGTTCTGAAGCCAAAACAGAAACTAAATCGTCAAATTTTGGTGCAACCTTTTGCCTGCCCCGGAGAAGTTCACCCGACATATAGCCTTGCAAATTGTAATCGGCTAATTCTTTCTCTCTTAGTCTTCCTGCTTCTTGGATCCTCGAAGGTTCATCTAAGCAGACCCAGGGCTCTGTCTGAAAATAATCCTTTAAACTTGCTCTTTGCTGGTAAAAATATTGAAAATAAGAACTGAGTTTTGTATTTTGTCCTTGCTCAATTGCTTGCATCAACTCGTCAAAGTTTGCAGACAACTTGGCTGCGCTTTCCGGCTCGGTTTTTTCCAGGCGCTTCAAGCTATCCTGAAAATCCTTATTTAAAAGCTCCTGTCCCCTTAACTTTGCTTCTTCAGTTATCACGAATTCAAAGCCTGGTGTGAGTATATATTCTTTTTGAGGAAGCATCGATCTTTGAGTTATAGGATCAAAAAGACGAATTGAGTCAATTTCTTCATCGAACAACTCTAGGCGCACAGGATACTCTTCTAAAGGAGGATAAATATCTATGATGCCGCCTCTTTGAGCAAAAGTACCGGGAGTGTCTACGGTAATTGTTCTTTCGTAACCTTGACCAATCAAAGTGCTTAAGAAGGAGTTCAGATCTATTCTCTCTCCGATTTTAAAATGGAAATTCTGAGCCTTCATGACTTCCGGCGGCAACAAAGGTTGCAAAAGAGCATCTGCATAAGTTATAACTCCCTGCAATTCTCCTCGCAAGAGCCCTAACAAAACCTCTAGTCGGCGATCGGACAGATCGGAACTGGCTGCTGCTATATCGTAGAAGGCTCCTTCATTGGCTGGGAAAAAACCTATCTTCAGATCTGCAAATAGATTGATTACCTCATCATAAAGCTTTTCAGCTTGGTTATGCCCATAGGTGATGAAGAGAAAAGGCGACTCCAGACTAGCGGCTGTCAATCCCAAATACAGGGCTTTTTGACTAAGGGAATTGAGTCCGTACAGCAAAATAGACCCGGAATTTTCTTGGAGACTACGGGTGATTTCTGCTAAGGTTTCATTTGAGTAGAGTGCTTTAAAACTTTTCAGCATAATTTAAATTTTATCCTCTCATCCACCTTTTTCTTAAAATTTGAGATAAATTTTATTTGCGATTGAAGGCATTCATGGTCGGCTCGGTTCCGTTTTCCAACCAGGAAGCAGCTAACTTAGGCATATCGATCAAAACACTTTCGACCAAATCCCATTCATCAGGCAAAAAGCTTTTCATCACATGGTCGGCTGAATCAACACCGACCGGCTGAGGCCCAACGCCTAAACGCACCCGGGCGAATTCCTTCGAACCCAGATGAGCCAAGAGTGATTTCATACCATTGTGGCTGCCACTGCCCCCTTCGCTTCTGATTCTGATGGTGCCTAGAGCAAGATCAATATCATCGTAAAAGACCAGGAGCTTTTCCAAGGGCAGATTATAATAATCCAGAAGGCCTCTAACGGCTTGCCCGCTTTCGTTCATATAGGTCAAAGGCTTTAACAAGATAACTCTATGACCATCGATCTCACCTAAACCATAAAGGCCTTTAAATTTTTGCTGACTGAATTTAATTTTGTACACACTGGCAACCCGCTCAATGGCTTTGAATCCAAAGTTATGGCGGGTTGGCGCATAGCGTATTCCGGGATTACCTAATCCACAGAGCACAAACATTTATCCTATTCCTTTTCCGGTTCTTCAGGATCTTCTTCTGTTTCTTCTTCCAGACCTTCTAATTCTTCGTCAACTTCATCTTCGTCTTCTTCAATTGCAACCGTGCTGATTACAGTCAAGACCATTTCAGGGTCACTGCTCAATTCAACATCTTCGGGAATTTCTAAATCTGAAGCGTAGATAACATCGCCTATATCCTGTTCAGAAATATCAACTTCTAAACTCTCAGGCAAATTGATGGGCAAACAAAGAACTTCAACGTGATAGTTTTGAGTTTCCAAAACGCCACCGGCACTAACGCCAACCGGGGTTCCATTGAAGATGATAGGTACACGGAAGACCTGAACAACGGTCATATCAATTTGACGCAAGTCAACATTATAAAATGTTCTTCTGATCGGGTGTCTGTGAATATCTGCGATATGTACAGTAAAAACCTGACCTTCGATATCTAAATCAAATAATCCGTCGACAGAGTTTTTGGCTATTGCTCTTTCGAATTCATAATTATCCAAGGTAATTTCCATAGAGCCATTAGGCACTGAACCACCATAGACTACGCCGGGTAATTTACCTCTGTTGCGCAAGGCTTTCGATGCTATGGTGCCTATTTGCTCTCTTTTTACTGCTACAAGTTTTGCTCTCTCCATTTAGGGGTGACTCCTTTCGTGCTTAAAGGGATGTATATATGACGTCGGAGACGTTAAAGTCCTAGTTAGACAAAGTATCCGACCAGGTGTTTAAAACACCCATGACCAAAAAATTATATCGTACACATGGATAAAATGCAAGAAGAATTTACTCATCCAGAGTATAGTTTAATTACAAATGAAATTGAAAGTGTAACATCTACTCGGTTAATTGACCAGGCCCCAGTCTGTTAGAAGTTTTTAGTAATTAGACCTCGTCAGGTATACAGTTTAATTACAAGTTAAACCGAAAGGGTAATTCCCTACTTGATCAACTGACCAAGCTCTAGCCTGCTAGAAGTTTTTAATATTTAAACCTGAACCGGTATATAGTTTAATTACAAGTTAAACTGAAAGGGTAATTATCTACTTGATCAACTGACCAAGCTCTGGTCTGTTAGAAGTTTTAAATATTTAAACCTGATCCGGAGTATACCAGTTACCAATACCTATATCGATAGTTTTTTTCTCATAATCGACTCCGTCCAGGGATAAAAAGGAAGTATAGTCAGAAATTGCTTTTTTTGTACTATTGTCGCTGACCAAAAATCCCATGGCAACACATTCAGCTTGAAATTCTGTCAACAGATCGAGAATACCAGTAGCAGTACCTCAACCCCTGAGAAAATCGTCTAAAAAGAGGACCCTTGCTCCAGGACTGACTGCTCTTTTGGGCAAGGACATGGTGGCAAGTCGCCTTTGACTATTGGAAACATAATTGATACTGATGCTTGTTCCTTCGCTGATCCGGCTATCACTGCGCACTATGACCAAGGGAACATTCAACTGCCTGGCAGTCATTAAGGCGATTGGTATACCCTTAGTTTCTACTGTTGCAACTAAATCAGGCTTTAAGGATCTGAATTGTTGGGCAAAAAACATTCCAACTTCCTGCATCAGAGTAGGATTGCCGATTAGGTCAGTCAAATACAAAAACCCACCCGGTAAAATTCGCTCAGCCCGATTGAGCAAATCACACAATCTATGACAAAGAGCCAAGGCAGATTCTTGACTGTAGTGGGGATAATAAACAATACCACCGGCGACTCCTGTTTGTGTCTCCAAAACTCCCAAATCCATGTCTGAGAAGGTCTCTCTGATAATTCCTATATCCTCACTGATGCTGGATTTAGCCGCTGACAACATATGGGTAAACTCCGATAAAGAGATCAATCGGCCGGGATGATCGAGAAGAAATTTTGTAATAACTACCAATCTTTCATTGCGCTTAAGCTTTCTTTTATTCCTCAAATTACCCCTCCTGTTTTCACGAACGTTCATTTAAATTATAACTAAAACATACGTTAAGTCAAGAAAGAACAGAGAATTAAAACTGAACACCAGCTTTTCTGGCAGCGAACTCCTCTTTAATCATTCTTATATTCTCTTCATTGACAATCAGATCAAAGGCTGTACCGGCTAATATTTTAGCACCTGTTAGCAAACAAGTCTCGGCTCTTTTTCCTTTACCTGCCTGCAGGTATTCCTCCGAATGAGAGGATGTTCCTAAAGGAACTAAGTCCATGCGCAAACAACTACCCGGAATTTCGAACATGACATTGCCAAAATCACTGGAACCGGTCTTTTCTCTAGGAGCCACAATATTGGGTGCCCCAGCCTCATGAGCATTTGACATGATCAGATCATTCAAGGTTATAACCGGAACCTTAGCCAGGAGTTCTTTTTGAATTTCTATCTTCGCCTCTGTATCGGTCATTAAAGCAGCACCTTGAATGATGTTTTCAAACCTTTTTTTAATCTGAGGCAAGTCATTACTATCGTAGCTGCGCAGATAGAAATGGCCTTGAGCTTCGGCCGGGACAATATTTGCCGGACCTCCGGCATTCAGAACTGTATAATGGAGTCTAACCTGATCACTCACATGCTCACGCAAAAATTCGACAGCTTGAAAACTCAAGAGTAAGGCGTCCAAGGCGCTGCGCCCTGCCTCCGGCATGACGGCTGCATGAGAGGCTTTGCCATAAAAGCTGACATAATAACTGACCATAGCCATCGACTTGATATCGACGGTTGTGCCCGGATTTCCATGAATCATCAGGGCTAGGTCTAGCTCTTTGAAATAACCATGTTCCAGCATGGGAATCTTGCCACTCGTGGTCTCTTCAGCCGGAGTGCCGTAGATAACCAAAGTATAATCGAAATCCTTTAATACATTTTTCAAAGCCAGAGCTGCCCCGACAATTGCCGGCCCCTGTAAATGATGAGCACAAGCATGGCCGATTCCTTCCAAGGCATCGTATTCAGCTAACAAACCTATGACCGGACCACCATTTCCTTGCTTGTAGCTGGCCCGGAAAGCTGTCTTTAGACCTGCGATTCCTTTTTCAACTTCAAAATCATTTTCCAATAAGTAATCTGTCAAGAGTTGGACAGCTAAAAACTCCTGATTTCCCCTTTCAGGATGATCAAAAATATACTCAGCCATCTCAATGTAGGTTTTTTGATTTTTCTCTATCTGATTGTAGATCAGTTTTTTCATAATTTAATCCCCTTTGCAGCTTTTGACTAAAAGAAAAGCACCGTTTTTTCATACGGTGCTTGAAGATTTAAAAAATTAAAGAGCGTTTTGTTCTTCGGTGATGAATTCACAACCCAAGGGTGCGGTTTCAGCTTTACTACTCCACCAACCCAGAGGAGTACAATCGCGAACTAAGCGCTCCGCCAATTCTTCATCTTTACTCAAAGCAAAGACAGCAGGACCACTTCCGCTCATCATGACTTTTTCAGCTCCCATAAAGAGCAAACGTTCTTTTAACCTTTGCAGTTCAGGCATAATGCTAAAGGTCACACTTTCTAAATCGTTGCTCATAAAATTGGGAAGGCTCTCCGACCTGCCCGCTTCTATACTTCTAACCAATAATTCTGTTACAGGAGCTTGGACCCTGCCCTCGCTTTTTAAAGATGTGTAGACTAATTTTGTTGAAATGCCCTGAGGAGGTTTGAAAATAGCTAAGTGCCAAAGACCAACATAGGGCAAACGACGAATGATTTCACCGCGACCACTGGCCTCAGCTGTCCCCCCCACTATACAAAAGGGCATATCGCTGCCCAAATGAGAGGCTATAATCATCAATTCCTTTTCAGTATAATTTAGTTGCCACAACTTATTGAGACCTACCAAAGTAGCAGCTCCATCGGCAGAACCACCACCCAAACCGGATGCTATAGGCAATCTTTTATCGAGCCAAATAGCAGCTCCTCTTTTTGTTCCGGTCAATTGTTTTAAAAGCTTGGCAGCTCGCAGGATATCATTGCTTTCATCGAGAGCAAGGCTGGGCGGCCTGTTACCTCTGGGGTCCCAAATCAATTCAAGACCATCGGCAGAGTTAAAGGAAAGCACATCACTCAAGGATATACTCTGCATAACCATGGATACTTCATGAAAACCATCGGCACGCTTGCCTAAAACGTCTAAGGTGAGGTTCACCTTCCCTCGGGCTCTAACTACAACTGACAAATTTATCGGCTCCTTCTATAAACATATGGGTTTTAATCTTAAAACTATTTTTTATCATGAGAACTGGGGAAAAACTTTCTTCTAAAACCGATAAAAACTAATCCAATCAGCAAAGGTACAAAGCCCTTATAACGATCAATTATCTCTCCCAAAGAAGATGTTCCTCCATCAACTGAGGTGATAGTCTCAGAGGCTATGACCGTGCTAAACAAGTACAAACTAAGAAAAACAAACATAAAAAATATGAGTTTCCAGAAAAAAGGCTTAATTTTCATTATTTTTACTCCTTTTTTAAAGCTTCTAACATTGTACACTTTTTTTCTACTTCAAGTCAATAGGAAAAGCATTGCCTCAAACTATTTTAAATGGTATCTTTAAAATTGAACGAGAAAAGTTATGAAAAGAAGGTTGTTTTATATGAGACAATTCTATTATCTTGCTTTAGCCGCATTTTTCTCCCTTTTCGATTTAGCAATGCTCAAACTGATGCCTGAGGCTTGGTTATTGGACCTAAGTGGGCAGGAAAGTTCAGCGAATTTCCAAAGAAAAAAATACAAGTTCATCTATTATTTTTGGCCCCTGCTGCTGATCAACTTTTTTCTAATCGCTAAAATCCCTGGGTCACTCAGCCCATCTTTTAAGCTGATAAAAATCATCTATTCCAACTTTCTCATTTTAATTGGCCTGGTGGACGCCTTTTATTATATCATACCCGACCAATTTACTTTAGTCATTGCGAGTCTAGGCTTTTTTCAAGGTCTTAAAACAGAAAGTTGGAAGTTCTTGCTCGCTTCGGCCTTAGGATTTTTCCTGCTGCTAATAATTTTCACCCTGTTGATGAATAGAATAACCAAAAAGGAAACTTTCGGCATGGGGGATATAAAATTGTTAAGCGCCATCGCCTTGAACTATGGTTTTATCAATACCGTGTCTATTTTAAACAGAGCAATCTTACTCGCTTTGAGCTATTTTATTATCAAACTCTTGATTAAAAATAAAAGTTGGGATGAGCCTCTACCTTTTGGGCCCTTCATCATTATGGCTCTATTGTTTAAATCCTTGATCTGAAACCATGATTACAATCTTTTATTGGCATTGAAAGAATAGCTATTTCAGCACTCCTTGACCGCTAGTACTTAAAATAAAGAGCGAGTCTCTTACCGCTGGCCCTTCATCATCATTTCCGTATTATTTAAATCCTAGGGCTAATGGCATAATTTCAACACTTTATTTGTAGCTAGGACGATGCTCTGAGCAGTATTGTGTTAAGACCCCTGATTAAAATGGATCGATTTATTGACTGAGATCAAATCGACTTATCAACTGCTATAGACTCGACTTGAAATTCAAAAACCAAAAGAAAAAACAGACATCCTATAATTTAGAGATGTCTGTTTTTTGTTTTCAGATAAAGAATGGGTGGATAAGCTGGGATTTCTATAAAAAAGTCGATTCTTATCTTTCTTCCCTGTCATAATTGACACCGCAGCCTGCCGGCTGTTGAATTTCTTTAGAATTGAATATTGAAGTAAAGATTATGACCAAAGCTGTGACTAAAAATGGCAGAGCACCGTATAAGGAATTAGGCAAATTAAAACTCTGTCGAGGCAAATAGAAGCGCAAAACTCTCAGGGCTCCAAAGATTGCTGAACCAAAGATTGCCTTGTAAGGGTTCCAACCAGCGAAGATGACCAGAGCTACCGAAATCCAACCCAAGCCACTGACCGAATTTGCAGTCCAAGTACCGCCGGCTGTAATCACACTGATATAGGCTCCGGCCAAGCCACTCAAGGCTCCGCCAAAACAGATAGCCAGATATTTATATTTAAAGACATCGATGCCCGAGGCATCGGCAGCCGCCGCATTTTCTCCCACAGCTCGCAGATTCAAACCTCTAATATCGTTAAAGAGAAAATAACCTGTGACCAAAGCTATCAAGACTGCCAAATAGACGAAGATATTGTACTGAAACAATAACCTGCCTAAAATGGGCAAATCGCTCAACAAAGGAATGTTGATCGGCTTAAAATAACTCATCAGTTTTCCATCCAAAACTGCTGTTCTGGTAGGTGATGTATTGGTAATAGTCTCGCCGACGAAATTTGCAAAGCCCGTCCCAAAGATCGATAAAGCCAAACCGGTGACCGTTTGATTGGCTTTGAGTGTTACCGTCAAGAGGGCATATAAAAACGCGGCTAGGGCTCCGGAAAGAATTGCAGCCAAAATAAAAAAGATGGGGTTCTTGGTATAATAAGCCACAGCAAACCCTGAAGCCACTCCTATATACATCATGCCTTCAACACCTAAATTTAAGTTTCCCGCCTTTTGAGTGATGATTTCTCCCAAGGTTGCCAGCAATAATGGGGTCCCAGCTACGATTACAGCATAAATGAAACTGATCAAATAATTCAAATCCACAGCTAATCCCCCTTTTTATTGATAATTATGCGATAGCGCAAGAAAAACTCAAAGGCCAAAACGAAAAACAAGATGATGCCCTGTAAAACATCGGCTGCTGAAGCCGAAATTTTAAACATTGATTGAATATAGCCTCCGCCCTTTTCCAACAGCGCAAAAAGAAAGGAGACGAGCAAAACTGCTGCGGGATTTAAATTAGCCAACCAAGCCACTATGATGGCAGTAAAACCAACTCCCCCGGCTACTGTATCGGTCAAAGTTCTATCAGCTCCACTGGCTTGGAGCATCCCGGCTAGGCCAGCTAAACCACCGCTTAAAAACATAGTTCGCATGATTACTTTAGGCACACTCATACCGGCATAGGTAGCAGTTTTTTCACTTTCACCTACCACAGCTATTTCATATCCCTGTTTGCTGTAACGGAGATAAATATAGACCAAGGGCACAGCTAAAAGAGCGATGATCCAGCCAAAATGAACACCTAAGGGCATACTCAAGCGGGCATTTTGCGCGAACCTGGCTATTTGAGGGAAGCCCTTGGCTCCCGGATCCTTCCAGGGACCTTCTTTCAGATACTGAACAGCATAGAGGGCAATATAATTGGCCATCAAGGTCAAAAGAGTTTCGTTAGTTGAAAAACGAGCCTTGAAATAGGCCGGGATCAATCCGTAGAGACCTCCGGCAATTATTGAAACCAAAGCCATGGTTGAGATCAAGAGAAAATGAGGCCAATTCCCTTTAAACAAAGCAAAATAGGAAGCAGCGATGGCACCAACGATCATCTGACCTTCTGTGCCAATATTCCAAAAGCGCATTTTAAAAGCTAGACTGACAGCCAAGGCATTGATGACTAGAGGAACTACGATTTTTACCGTGCCTTGAGTGCTCATAACTGAGCCAAAGCTCCCCTTGAACATGGCCTGGTAGATGACTAGGGGGTTGTGTCCCAGCAGGGAGAGAAAAAAACCACCTGCGGTTAAAGCGGCTAAAACTGCCAAAACTCTGACAATAAAGCTCTTAGTAGGGCTTTCTTCCTCGATTCTCTGAATTTTAAAAAGAGGCTCGCCTTTTATTCTTCTGGATTTTAACATCAGCGGACCTCCTTTAATTCTCTGGGTTTTTGACCTGTCATGAGCAAACCAATCTGCTCTTTTGTAACCTGATCAGCTTGTAGGATATCTTGAACTTGACCATCGTATAAGACCATAATTCTGTCACACAATTCCAAGAGAACATCTAAATCTTCACCGATGAAGAGGATGGCAACCCCTTTCATCTTCTGCTCATTGAGCAAATCGTAAATGGTATAGGCTGAGTTGATGTCCAAACCTCTGACCGGATAAGCTGTGATCAAGACATTAGGCTGAGATTCAATCTCTCGTCCCAGCAAAACCTTTTGCACATTGCCACCTGAGAGCTTGCTGACCGGAGTCTCCGTTCCCGGTGTTATGATGTCCAAGCGTTCTATCAAGGCTTTGGCTTTAAGCCTAGCCGGGCTTCTTTTGACGAAGCCGCCTCGAGATTGTTTATAGGTCTTCAAGAGCATATTGTCAGTCATACCCATGGAAGCCACCAGCCCCATGCCTAAACGATCTTCAGGCACAAAGCTCATGCTAATCCCCAGACGAATTATTTCATCGGGAGTTCGGCCAACTATATTTTCTTTATAATATAAAATTGCCCCTTTTTCCACCTTTTGCAATCCGGCCAAGGCTTCACATAATTCCTTTTGGCCACTGCCGGCAACTCCGGCTACACCTAAGATCTCACCGCTGCGCAAGTCGAAATTGACATCCTTGAGCATTTCCACGCCTTCATCGTTGCGCACACCTAAACGAACGATTTCCAAAACCGGATCAGATTTAAAGGTTTCCGGACGTTCGATGGACAGATCGACGGCTCGACCTACCATGAGTTCAGTCAGCTGTTCAGCACTGCTCTTCTTAGTCTCCACCGTGGCTACACATTCCCCTTTGCGCAAGACCGAGACTCGATCGCTGACTTCCATAACCTCATTGAGCTTATGGGTGATGATGATGATAGAATTACCCTCTTCTTTCATCTTGGTAATTATGGCGAAAAGCTTTTTGCTCTCCTGAGGGGTCAAAACTGCTGTTGGTTCGTCTAAAACCAAAATTTTTGCTCCTCTGTACAAAACTTTTACTATTTCTACCGTCTGCTTTTCACTGACCGACATATCGTATATTTTTTTATTCGGGTCAATATTCAAGCCAAAGTGCAGGCTGAGTTGTTCTATATTCTTAGCGAGCTGGCTCATACTCTGCTTCTTGGTTTTTGTCCCTAAAACAATATTTTCCGCTGCACTTAAATTATCGACCAATTTATAATGCTGGTGAATCATGCCGATGCCTAAGTTCAAGGCATCCTGGGGAGTATAAATGTGAACTTCCTGACCGTAAACAAAAACAGAACCGCTGTCGGGGCGATAAATCCCCGACAGCATGTTCATCAAAGTTGTTTTACCAGAGCCGTTTTCACCTAGAAGTGCTAGAATTTCGCCCTTCCTAACGGTTAAGTCTATATTTTTATTTGCCACAACCGAGCCAAAGGACTTGTTTATACCCTTTAACTCTATCGCGTTTAATCCGTTGAGCTGCTCTTTTTCCATCATGCACTTCCTTTTAAAAGACTAAAACTACTGTACTAAAATGTTGAAAGCAAACCACATCATAGAATCTACGTCTTCACGGTCTAAGACAAGGCCCTCTTCCACAGCCACATTACCTTCATTATCCAAGATGGGGCCGGCAAAGACTTTTAATTCTCCGGCAACCATTTGATCTTTGGCTGCTTTGACAGCTTCTTCGGTGCCTTCAGCTACATTTTCTGTTAGGGGTGAAAGATCGACTAAACCATCGGCCATATCACCAAAATAGTTGATTGGTTCCCAGGTACCTTCGATTACTTTTTCCACTGTATCCGTATAATAACCGGTCCAATCCCAAACGGGAGCAGTTAAATGAGCTTGGGGTGCATCTTCAGCCATATCGACATGATAGCCAACGCTGAAAACTCCTCGCTCTTGAGCGGCGATCTGTGGCATCGTTGTATCTTGGTGCTGAGCAATAATATCGCAACCCTTATCTAAAAGAGAAATGGCTGCTGATTTTTCCAAATCTGGATCAAACCAAGTCTGGGTTTCAGTGAAAAGAATTTCTGCATCAGGATTGACAGAAGCAACGCCTAAAGCAAAGGCATTGGCACCGGAAATAACTTCAGGGTTCTTATAAGCTCCCACATAACCGATTTTGTTTGTTTCAGTCTTCAAACCAGCAGCTATACCGGAGAGATAGCGAGCATCGTTGATGGCTCCAAAATAGTTGTTGAAGTTGATGCCGTTGTTTTTATAGCCGGAGCAATGAGAGAAAATGATTTCAGGGTACTCTTCTGCCATCTCTTCCATGTAGTCCATATAACCCCAGCTATTACCAAAGATGACTTGGCAACCGGCTTCGACTAATTCCCGTAAGGCTGTCTCACAAGAGCTGTCTTCATCGATGAATTCTTTTTTGATGACTTGATTTTCTTCTAATCCTAAGGATTCTTGCATGGCTAACATACCCTGATCGTGGGAATAGGTCCAACCTTTGTCGGTTGCTGAACCGATATAGATGATTCCTACCTTGAGATCTTCTTTGGCAACGGGCTGAAAACCCTCTGTTTCTGGATCCGATCCCGGAGCCGGGGCGGGTGCAGGCTGATTACAGCCGCTGAAAACTAATGCGGAAACTAAGACCAGGGCTAAAATAAGCCATTTCGACATTTTTTTCATGGTGAATATAAACCTCCTAGATTTTCGGATTTTTTATTTTTTACTCAAGCAAAGATAATCTGGTCGTCCTCTAAGGAAGCGATGATTGCTAAGGAATATAGATTGATTCCCAAAGCTTTGAGTCTGCCGCGGCCTTCTTGAAAGCCTTTTTCAATGGCGATACCCACTCCGGCTAATTCAGCACCGGCTTGGTCGATTAAATTCTTTAAACTCAAAACTGCGTTACCCGAAGCTAAAAAATCATCGATGACGAGGACTCTGTCCTGGGGTTTGAGATACTCCTGATGGACAGAAATGAAAGCAGTTTCATTCCTGGTGTAAGAGAAAATTTCACTGCTAAAAGTGTTTCCTTCTTGGGTCCTAACTCTGCCTTTTTTGGCATAGACGACGGGAACACCGAAATGCAGGGCGGTCAAACAAGCTAAAGGAATGCCCGAAGCTTCAACCGTCAGGATTTTGGTGATCTTTTCTTTAGAAAAATAATCAAACAATTCCCGACCCAATTGATAAAGAAGATCAACATCCAATTGATGGTTTAAAAACATATCGACCCGAACTATATCTTGATCGACGACGATACCTTCTTTAAGAATTCTATCTTTTAGCAGCTTCATATTTCTCTTCCTTTTAATAACTAGAAAATTTTAAAAAGTGGTGTTTCCGGTAAAGGTGAAGTCCTTGATTTTCATGGCAGGCACCAACATGGTAAAGGTAAACCACCAATCTTTGACCAGGAATTGCTCTTGGCTCAAGCTGTCCACATTGGCAAAGACTCTGAGCATACTATCTGTAAATCGCAGATTCTTCAAGCGAGCAACGATTTCCCCGTCTTCAATCAAGAAGGTCCCATCTCTAGTCGTCCCCGTTGCAATAATTTGCATGGGCTCGGGGCAGTGAGTATAGTGGAACCTGGTTACGTAGACTCCTCTTTTTGTCTGCTTGATCATCTCTTCGATGGATGAATTTCCCGGAGCAATGATCAGATGACCGGGACTGGCGCCTCCACGGCGACCAGCAGTGGCATGGCCCGTAGTCTCCTTGCCTGCTCTAAAAGCGCTGGCATGATCGTAAACGACTCCCTTAGCTACGCCTTGATCGATGATTACCACTTTTTCCTTGGGCATACCTTCAGCATCGAAGGGCATAGGCACATGTCTGGGCTCATAGGCATCGTCAATTACGGTTACCTTTTCGTCAAAAATCTTCTGACCCATTGCTTTGGCCATGAAAGAGCGTCCGTCGGCTAAGGATTGGCCATTAAAGGCTATATAGCCGGGAAAACGCAATAGATCGGCCACTGCTTGAGGTTCGAAGATAGTATCATAACTTCCTAAATCCAAGGTAATGCTCTCTTCGGCTTTCAATTTAGACTTCCATAAGGCATCTTTAGCTACTGCCACAAAATCGATTGCCTCGACGTCTGTGGACATAGCTTCAGAATAACCGGTCTGGAGACCATTGGCCATGATGCTGCGAATCCGCAAATTGTTGCCGGCATGATAGGTCATAACCCCTTTGGAGTTGGCGACGGCCAAAACCGAAAGTTCGTTGGCAAAAGAACCGGAAGCATCGACGCTGTTCTCTTTGGCCACATCGATCATCGAGGCAACTAAATCGGCCCTATCCATATCGCTTAAATTGAGAGTGTTTTGATTGATTCCATCGATTTCTAAAACCGGTTTTGCCTCCGGCATGGGCACTAAATTAGGATTGGCCTTGACAAAACTGGCATTGTGTAAAGCGTCTGCAACGCCTTTTTTCAGGGCAGCTTCGTCTAAATCATTGACTGTAGCCATACCCACTCTGTTCTGATCGACAACTTTAATCTCGACTGAATAGGTTTCTCTGAACAAGTGTTGGTGAATCCAATTGTTGTTAAAACGAGTTTGACTCAAATCTTCACTGCGCAAAATAACTTGGGTCTCATCGGCAGTGGAAGCCGCCAATACGGTTTTTAAGATCTTTTCAGCTTGTTCCCTTTGAATCATTCTCCCACACCTACCTTTACATTCCTAAAGCGCACCTGTGCCGCTCCGTGTCCGGGCTGCACAACTTGAACAGGTTCACCTTTAGCACAATTTGTATCTCCCCAGACCTCCCATTCGCCTTTTTTCTTACCGGCTACTGCATCGCAAGAAGCCCAAAATTCAGGGGTGATGGCAGTGTAGGCAGGGTTTTTCACCATACGAACAATTTCGCCGTCTTCAATTTCATAAGCAATCTCGCCGCCAAAGTGGAAATTAACCCTCTTATCATCCAGCGACCAGCTCTTGGGAGTGTCCACCAAAATACCTTTCTTGGTGTCGCGAATCATCTCTTCTTCGCTCCAATCTCCAGGCTCTAAATTGATATTGGTCATGCGAATCAAGGGAATATTTGCCCAATTCATGGCAATATTGCTGCCATTAGAGGTCAAACCAAATTCCCCAGCTGTTTCTCTGGAAGTCAAATAGTTTTTGAACAAACCCTTTTCTACGATGGTTGTGCGCTGTGCCGGCACTCCATCATCGTCGTAGAAGAAGGAACCACTGCCTCCAACTATGGTGGCATCAGCCGTCATGTTGACATGCTCTGAACCGTATTTATAATCCTTACCATATAAATCAGGTGTCAAGAAGCTCTTGCCGGCATAGGTATCCTCAGAACCCAGCACCCTGTCCAATTCAATTGGGTGGCCGCAGGATTCGTGAACCTGAAGCTGAGCGATCGAACTACCTAGAATAAGAGTAGTTTCACCCCTTGGGCATTCGGGAGCTTCCAATAATTGTGCGGCCTCAGAAGCCAATTGAGATGCCCTTTGCACCAAGTTCAGCATAGAAATTGTCTCCCAACCAGCCAATTTTCCATTGGCATAGGAGCGCCTTTGCACATCACCTTGACCTCTGGCATAGGCATCGATTCTAGCGCCGGTTCGGGTCAATTCTTGTTCAATCCAAGAACCCTCACTGCTGGCAAATGTCTTTTGCAAATTATACATGGTGATAGCTCCACCGGTCATTTTGACTTCAGGCACCTGCACCATGACATCGTGACAGTCTCTGAGCAGAGAACTCATCTCGTCCACAGAGACCTGGAAGGGATCCTTTTCCACTTTAACCTTCTGCTTGTCATCGACAATATCCACAGGGGTCAAATGGATGTCCTTAATTTTACACCTGGCACTGGCTTTGGCAATTGATATTGCTCTGGCCACCGTCTCAGCATGTCTTTTTGGATCATTGCTGGGCGTAGAAGCAAAACCCCAACCGCCATCCACTATTACTCGAATGCCAAAACCCTTGTCTTCTGCCACGGTAAAGTGTTCAACTTCCCCGTTGCGCAAGACTAAAGGGCGATTGACCTGGTTGGTATAGCGAACATCGGCGTAGGAAGCTCCATTTTTTTCAGCCAAATGTAGCATCTCTTTAATCTGCTCTTTCATCCTCATCCTCCTTTGCTTTTTATAAATAAAAGTCCCTTGCTTAAAGAAACTGTTTATTTCTCAATCCTGTAATCCGGTTTTTATATTGTTCAAACGAACCGGGGCAACTCCATGACCGGGGCCAATGGACTGAACCGGCTCACCCTTGGCACAACTAATGCTACCCAAGACCTCCCATTCTCCTTTTTCTCTTCCGGCTACTGCATCACAAGAAGCCCAAAACTCAGGAGTCAAAGCTGTATATGATGCATTCTTCAAAGGTCTGACAATTTCCCCGTCTAAGATTTCATAGGCCAATTCAGGAGCAAAATGGAAGTTCAATCTTTTATCGTCTAAAGACCAACTTTTCGGAGTCACAGCCAAAATACCGTCTTTGGTATCCCTGATGATTTCATCCAAACTCCAATCTCCCGGTTCTAAATTTATATTGGTCATGCGGATCAGAGGAATATTAGCCCAATTCATGGCGCGCATAGTGCCATTGGCAACGCCTCCATAATCTTTGGCTGTCTCTCTGGAAGTCAAATAATTTTTAAATTTTCCTTCTTCCACGATAGTGGTTCTTTGAGCCTTGACCCCTTCATCATCGTAGAAGAAGCTGCCCAAACCCTGAGGCAAGGTGGCGTCGGCTGTAATATTGACTTTCTCTGAGCCGAATTTAAAATCCTTACCGAAAAGGTCCGGTGTTAAAAAGCTTTTGCCTGCATAGGTATCTTCTGAGCCTAAAACTCTATCCAATTCGATGGGGTGACCACAGGATTCATGAACCTGCAGACGAGCCAGAGTTTTATCTAAAATTAAAGACCTAGTCTTTTCCGGGCAATTGTCTGCAGTCAACAAAAGCGCTGCTTGCTGAGCCAATTCCTCGGCTTTAGCAGGTAAATCCATGGCAACTACCGCTTCAAAACCGGCAGTTTTATTCAAATTAAATGATCTTCTCTGGACATCATCATTACCTCGGGCCAAGCAATCTATTCCGGCTCCGGTAATGGTCAGGGTTTGTTCGATCCAGGAGCCTTCAGTGGAAGCAAAGATTTTGTCTTCCCGGCTCTGATAGAGATTACCTCCCGTCACCCTGACTTCCGGCACCTGCACCATGATTTCATGACATTGACGCAGGAGTTGGGCTTGTTCATCCAGATTTAAAGTAAAGGGATCTGTTTTAACCGGTGTAGCTTTTTTATCCTGAACAATCTCCACCGGAATCAATTCCACGGAAGCAAGCTTATAACGAGCGCTGGCCTTGGCAACGCTGACCGCTCTTTCAACCATGCCTTTTAATTGTTCAAAATCCTTGGCAGGAGTTGAGGCAAAACCCCAACCTCCATCGACTATGAGGCGACAGCCAAAGCCTGAGTCCAGACGCTCTGCTGCACTTTCAATTTCTCCGTTGCGCATCATCAGAGGTCTTTCCCTTTGCTTTGTATACCTGATATCCCCGTATTCTGCGCCCAGTTTTTGAGCGTAAAGCAACAATTCTTTGATCATTTCCTCCATGTCAAAAAACCCCCGTTTCATAAGTCATAAACTTCGCTCCGCAAAGAACTAATCCCTTCTTAAAGATAGAAATGGTCAGGGCTGAAGACTCCTTTTCTTTGCAACAAAAGGGGCCGGATTCTTTTAATTGGCAGGATTATTCAAATCTGTGTGGAAATTTAAGGTAAATCAAAAGGGAGGAATCTTCATGAAATTAATTGTCAAAAACGCCTCTCTCTGGGACGGAACAGGCAGCCCTGTCCAAGCAGGTATGACCATCGTCATGGCAGAGGATAAATTTGTTTCCATTACCCAAGAAGATGTTGAAATTAAAGAAGGAGACACAGTCATCGATGCTCAAGGCAAATTCGTCATGCCCGGAATGATCGACTGTCACGTCCATGTAACCAGCACCGGTCAGCCCAAGGATATAACCGGCAACCAAAATGCTCCGGAAGCCTACCTGGCTCTGATCGGCGCTCAGATGATCCAGCGTGATTTAGAAGCAGGGTTTACCACAGTGCGCAATATGGGCACCAAAAACTTTATGGATATCAGCATTCAAAAAGCTTGGCAGGAAGGCCGAATCAAGGGAGCACGAATTCTGACCAGCGGCCCTTGCATCACCATGACCGGTGGACATGGCTGGATGGGAGGATTGCAATCTGACGGCCAGGATGAATGCCGCAAATCAGCTCGCCTGCTTTTGCGCAACGGTGTTGAAGTGGTGAAAATCATGGCAACAGGAGGGGTCATGACTCCCGGTGTGGAACCCGGTTCACCTCAATTGACTGAAGCTGAAATCAGAGCGGCTGTTGAAGAAGCTCACAAAGCCGGTCGCAAAACTGCCACTCATGCCCAAGGCACCGAAGGTATCAAAAATGCAGTCCGAGCCGGCATCGACACGGTAGAACACGGTATCTTTTTAGATGAAGAGCTCTTAGTCATGATGAAAGAAAGAAACACAGCTTTGGTTCCAACCTTGGTGGCGCCCTACCATATTAACCAAGGCGGAGTGGCCGCCGGCATACCTGAGTATGCAGTCGCCAAAGCCAGTCAAGTGGCCGCTTCCCATCTCAACAGTTTTAAGATGGCACTGCAGGCTGGTTTGACCATAGCTTTAGGAACTGACGCCGGCACACCTTTAAACTTCCACGGGGAAAACGCCTTAGAATTGCAGCTGATGACAGAAAACGGTATGAGCAACGAGCAGGCTCTTTTAGCCGCTACCAAAACAGCCTCGGAAGTCATCGACCGGGCCGATTTAATCGGCAGTGTAGAAGTGGGAAAATTAGCCGATCTACTGATCATCGAAGGTAATCCCTTAGAGGATATTTCTCTTTTAGTCAAAAAAGACCCGATTAAAATCATCATTCAAAATGGCAAAGTAGTCCACACCCGCTAAAAAATTTAAGCCTCGGTTCTTCTCTTAAAGCAACATGATGTATGCAGAATTTCCAGTTGAATTCTCAGGAGAAGATAAAACCGAGGCTCTTTTTATGAAAATTAAAGCTAAATTATCAGTAAATTTTTCACTCTTTTAAAAAACTACCGAAAGAAAAAAAGGAAGGCCCTAGCATTTTGCAGAAATTATAAATATGATATCAGATAATTTATAATATGTTAAAATTGGCAAATACCCGTTGCATCCACTTTGGGGAGGGGATTAATTTGCAACAATTTATCTTCGGTGTTCTGGGTGGAATCAGTCTGCTCTTGCTCAGCGTTGACATGATGGGCAAAAGCTTAGAAAGAGCCGCCGGCGATTCTTTAAGAAGAATCCTCAGCATGTTGACCTCCAATATCTTTATCAGCGTCATAGTCGGCGCCATCGTGACAGCGGTAATTCATAGCTCCGCCGCCGTCATCGTCTTAACCGTAGGCTTTGTCAACGCTGGTCTGATGACTTTACCTCAGGCTCTAGGTATTATCTATGGAGCCAATATTGGTACCACCATCACCGGACAGATGATGCGTCTAAATTTGACTCAATATGCCTTGCCCATCATCTTTGCCGGAGTAATTATCACTTATCTGACCAAAAAGAGAGAGTCAGATATCTAGCTCAAGCAGTCACCGGGTTTGGCTTGCTCTTCTTGGGTCTGAACATTCTAACAACAGGAGCCATCTATGTGCAGGATAACCCTGTCATCAACACTTTTCTCGTGCGCTATACTTCCAACCCTCTGATGGCAATTTTAGTTGGAGCGATAATCACCGTCTTGATTCAATCTTCAACGGCTCTGACCGGCTTGGTCATGTCTTTATCCATTACCGGTCTGCTCGATTTGAATGCAGCTACCGGCGTGATCTTAGGGGGAAACGTCGGCACCTGTGTTACTGCCATGGTTGCAGCTATGGGCACCGACAAGGCGGCCAGAAGAACCGCCTTAGGACATACCGGCTTTAACGTCATTGGAGTTTTGATCATCCTTCCTTTCTTCAATACAGCAGTCAATTTCTTAGGAAAGTCTGCTCCCGATATTACCGGACAGATCGCTAACCTACATACTTTTTTTAACGTTGGAACCGCTTTGCTCTTTATTCCCATCACAAAGTATTATGCCAAATTACTCTACAAATTGATTCCTGCCACGGCTGAAGACGAAGCCAGAATCAAGGGACCCAGCTATATAGATAAGCTGCTTTTAGATCGACCTGCCTACGCTCTATCCGCTACCTACAAGGAACTGGGCAAATGCACTGAACTGGCCACCGATATGTATAATAAAGTCTATCAATCCCTGATCGACGATGACGCCAAGCTTCTAGTCGAAGTTTTAGAAGATGAAGAAGTCTTAAACGATTTACAAAAACAAATCATACTCTACATAGTTGAATTAGGCGAAAAAAGACTGAACGCTGCCCAATCAAAACAAATTCCGGCAATCCTCCACATTGTCGGCGATGCCGAAAGAATTGGTGATCATGCCAAAGAGATGGTCGAGCACTGCGAAAAGAAAATTGCGGAAAATATTATTTTCTCCGACATTGCTTACGACGATTTAACTGAAATAGTCAACCATATGAACGAGATGAGCCAGCTTGCTCTTAAATCCTTGAGTGAACAGGTAGACGACCATGTTGAAGCAATCAAACAAGCCCAAAAAATGCACCACCAGTTGGTAGTCATGATCGAAAGAAGCCAACAAGGTCATATTGATCGTCTGGAGCAAGGTACCTGTGGCGTCACAGCCGGTATCATCTTCATGGATATACTCAGCCATTTTGAAAGGATATCCGAGCATTTAGCCAATATCATAATCAAGGGGCCTGGGGATGATCTAAGGCGTAATTTTTAATCCAACAAAAAACCTCCGGATTTTCTTTTCAATTTGAAGAAGATCCGGAGGTTTTTTTATTGACTTTTTATTTTAAATGCATGAGGGCTAAAACAATTTCAAAGAAGGCTGATAATCCTAAATCAATTCCCTCGATCTGCAACCATTCATCAGTGCGATGAGCGTTGCCTCCGTGAGCACAACCGAAACAGACAGCCGGCAGATCATAGGCCATAGCAACATTGGCATCGGTGCTGCTAAAATGAGTTTGATTGGACAATCCTAAATCACTTTGAATCTTTCTGATGGTTTGCACCAGAGGATGGTCCAAAGACGTCTGACCACCGGGTCTATCCCCTTTTAAATCAATTTTAACCTGAACTTGATCAGCTTTTTCTACCTTTGAGATAATACTCATGACCTTTTCTTCCAGTTTTTCCAACTCTTCTCGTCTGGTCGAACGCATATCCAAAAGGAAGGATGCTGTAGCTGCAATCGTATTGACCGAGGTTCCGCCTTCGATGACGCCCACATTATATGTGGTTTTAGGCTCTCTTGGTACTTCCAATTCTGCTATTTGAGCAATCATCTTAGCCAAAGAATGAACTGCACTGGCAACTCCAAAATTGCCAAAACTATGACCGCCACCGGTTTCAACTGTGACCAGAAATCTTCTGCTGGTAATACCACCGGTAACCAAGCCGCCCAGACCGCCGTCAATGGCCAGGACATAATCGACTTTATCATGATAGTTTTTGACAGCTTCCTTCATGCCTTTCAGATCTCCTAGACCTTCTTCTCCGGAGGTGGCAACGACTAAAAGGTCGCCGGGCAATTCAATCTGAAAATGCTTCAAAGCTTCAATCAGCCAAATCATCGAGGTTACACCAAAGGAATTATCCCTGATGCCCGGTCCGTAGAGACGTCCGTCCTTTCGGGTCACGGTCAAATCTGTTTCTCGAGGAAAGACTGTATCGTGGTGAGCGGCCAGCATGATCACTGGGCCCTGACCCTTGCCTCGATGCCAACCGATTACATTCAAAGCAGAATCGATCTGCACCTCAGCTAAGCCAAGCTGCTTAAATCTTTTTTCCAAATACTGGGCTGTCTCGATTTCATCCCAGCTTGGCGAGGGAAGTTTAGTAATAGTGATATTCTCCTCTAGAATCTCTTCTATATGGTCCAAAAACCATTGGCGACTTTCCTTGATTTGAGGATACATTTCTTGATAATTCATAAATCTTATTCCTTTCCAGCTTATTCTTCTTCAGGTAAGGCTGCCATAACAGCCCTGTTTTCAGCCCATAAACGCAAGGCCAGCATGTGTTCTCGCATCGTAGTAGAGAGAGGCACTGTTTTTTCAATTGCCGTGAGCACGTCATTTTGCTGCAATTCTCTACTATTATCAAAAGCTTCGACCATGCCGGTAATGACAATTTGCTCAATTTCCGAACCGCTATAACCATCAGTCAAATCTGCCAACTCTGCCAGATCGAAATTCTCCACATTCTTGTGCCGTTTTTTTAGATGAATGGAGAATATATCCATTCTCTCCCCTCTTTGGGGCAGATCAACAAAAAAGATTTCGTCGAATCTGCCTTTACGCAAGAGTTCCGGAGGCAAGCGCTCGATCGCATTAGCCGTGGCAAAAACGAAAACCGAGGCTGTCTTTTCCTGCATCCAGGTGAGAAAGGTAGCAAAGACTCTGGCGCTAACTCCGGAATCTCCCGTCGAGGCGCTGCCGGCCAGACCTTTTTCAATTTCATCGATCCAAAGGATACAAGGAGCTATAGCCTCAGCTGTTTGAATGGCTTTGCGCATATTTTCTTCGGAAGAACCAACAATCCCGGCAAAAATTTTGCCCATGTCCAAGCGCAGCAAAGGCAATCTCCAGAGGGCAGAAGCGGCTTTGGCAGTTAAGCTTTTACCGCAACCGGGCATGCCTGTGATCAGCACTCCTTTAGGCGCAGGTAGGCCAAATTTTTTAGCCTCTTCGGTGAAAGATCGGCCTCTTTTTCTCAACCATTCTTTCAGATTATCCAAGCCCCCCACAAATTCCATACCTTCTGAAACGGGGTAATAATCTAGCATTCCTGTTTTACGGATGATCTGCCGTTTTTCCTCCAAGATCAATTCAATATCATCGCTGTTTAAGACACCATCAGTGACCACAGCTTTGGAAAATGCATTTTCAATTTCCTCTAAGGTCAGACCTTGAGCCGCTTTAATCAGCATTTCTTTTTCTTCTTCGTTTAAATCCACCCGATACTGAGTTTCGCCTTGTTTTTTAACGACAGTCTCCAAGAGCTGAGCTATTTCCTCTTCACCGGGCAATAAAAAATCGACAACAGTCATGGACTTCTGCAATTCAACCGGTATATTCAAGGTAGGACTGACTAAAACAATGGTTTTAAATTCCTGCTTGATCACAGAGCTCAGGTTTTTTAATTTTCTAGTGGTCACATTGCGCGCTTGTAAATATGGGTGGAAATCCAAAAAGACAAAGATAGCCGGGCGATCGAATTTTTCTACAAATTCCAAAGCAGCCAAGGGCTCAGAAGTATTTGGCACTGGGGGTAAGCCCCTTCGGCTCAAGCCTCCAGCCACCGTCCAAGTATAGACTATCTTGGTCACAGGGCCTTGGGCGGCAACCTCGTGTAGGGTATCGACAATTCGTCTCTCTTCCCATGAGGGAATATACAAGAGTGGATACCTAGCCTTAATCAATAAACTCAAAGCTTCCATGTTCTTTTCGTTCATAATTACACCTCCTCATCAAAATGTAAAAAGGGTTGATATTCGCTCAATCTTTCGATCAAATCTTCCAACTCTTCTTTGAGTATAGAAAAGGGCCAATGAGCTACCTTTTCCATGGAAAATTCAGGATATCTATAACTAAAGGTTTTGGGAGCCACCTGTAGACATAAGGCTATACCCTCACTCAAAAAGCTTGTGATCTCCGGGAGTTTTTTCTCGCTCTGCATCTGCTCTAGCAAAGCCTTATCAACCTCATCTTCTTTCAGAATCATCTTCTCTTGATCCATAAAAGCCAGATGATACTCTATGGGTTTTGACCATTCAGGCAACTGAAACTGGAGCAACTTCAAGGCCCTTTGCTTTTCTCTTTGAGCTGCTCCTATATAAATAACCGGAGCTTGACCTATTGTCTGAGGAAAGCGCATTATCAAAGCCTTAGTTGGAGCAAAAACCTTAGTGT
>JAAYKD010000079.1 GCA_012522585.1 Bacillota bacterium
CTTTACTATCACAGCCATCAACTTTATGGATGCCCTGGATCTGGATTTAGAGCGTTTAGTCAGCTGCCGTTTACATGTCTATGACCAAGGCAATATTGTGCCCTTCTGCGCTTATTATTACACCCCTTTAACTGATAAAAACTGAGCTAAGAAAAGAACTCAAGCTTTTAATAGATAAATCCGCAGCTATCCCTTTGTTCTGTTTAAAAGGAAGTTTGATTTATATAATCTTGCTCAGCCTTAGTCAACAAATTAAAACATGTTCAAAACAAGATTAAGATATTGAATCCCAATATGCAATATTTTTTAATTGAGAAAGTCTAATTTCTTAGCAAAGCTACTCAGATAAAAAACCGAAGTATGTTTTGTCCGGTATTATTTGTTTTAACAATATATAAAAACTTGTTGACGACAAGATTAAGATGTTGAACCCGAAGGCAATGTTTTTCATCCAGAAGTGTATGATTTTTTAACAGAGATGCTTAGAGGTAAACTTGTATTTTGAAATAGGTGAAGTGATTTGAAAAACAGACAGGAATTTGAATTTGACGAAAGCCTTTGTTTACGCCATGGGGGCTTGAAACTAACCTTAAAAGGTGTTGAACTGGCTGGCTTTACTAAAAAGGATAAAATTTTGGATATTGGCTGTGGTAGAGGTCTAAGTGTCAAGTTTTTAAGCTCTTTAGGCTATAATATTCAAGGCCTTGACCAAAATTGTGATTTTCCCTTGATCAAAGGAGATGCTAGGGAATTACCTTTTAAGGAAAACGAGCTCCAGGGCTTGCTCTATGAATGCAGTTTTTCCAAAATGGACCAAGCTGAAGGAGTCCTAAAAGAAGCTTTTAGAGTCTTAAAGCCCAATGGCAAAATCATGATCACTGACTTTTACGCTCGCGGGGTTAAAAAAGAATTTTCTGGTCTTTTAGGCCGGGTGGAAAGAAAAGAAGAAATCGACGAATTATTTAGTAGAGCTGGCTTTACCCTAGTTTACTGGCAGGATGAAAGTGAAGGCTTAGCTCAGACCTTTGGTCAGCTGATCTTTTACCATGGCTCAGCTGCCAAG
Source organism: Bacillota bacterium (assembly GCA_012522585.1). Taxonomy (GTDB): domain Bacteria; phylum Bacillota; class JAAYKD01; order JAAYKD01; family JAAYKD01; genus JAAYKD01. The sequence continues at coordinate 1,064 of JAAYKD010000079.1, forward strand.
ATTGTCGGCAGTAACAGAGAGGATTTGAAAGCTGCCAAAGCCGGATATTACCAAGCGATTTGGGAGAAAAATCATGCTTAGCCAGATAGAAAAATGGATATTGAAACGCACGGGCCTAACTTCTTTTGCAGATCTAGCTCAATGGCAGGAAGAAGCTCTGCTCAAACAAAGAGAAGTAGCCAAAAAGTCTGCCTATTATAAAACTGATCGAGAGTTTAGCTATCCAGAAGATTTGGCTCAAGACCCTTATGCCTTCCTCTGCCTCAACCCTAAAGAAATCAGCAGAATCACTACCCTACCTACATCGGGCACAGGGGGAAGTCCTAAGCGCATCTTCTTTTCTGAGGCTGATTTGGAATTGACAGCAGAATATTTTTGTGTAGGCATGCAAGAGCTCATCGAAGAAAAGGACTTTGCTGCCATCTTCATGCCCGGTTCTACACCCGGAAGTGTGGGAGAGCTCTTACAAAGGGGCATCAAACGTTTTAATGCATCGGCCCAAAGCTATGGTTTTATAGAAGATTTAGAAAAAGCGGCCAAGCAAGCCAAGGGAGCTCAATGCCTCTTAGGCCACCCGACTCAGCTTTTAAGCTTGAGCAGATATGCTCCTGAGCTGCGGCCAAAATCCATCTTGCTGACCGGTGACCCTACACCCTCCTGGCTCTTAAATGAATTGGAACAAACCTGGAAGACTCGGACCCATCCTCATTACGGTTCAACGGAAGCCGGCTTTGGCTGTGCCGTCAGAGGCCGTGATGGCCAAGGTTTACAGATTTGTCATCCTTTTACTTTAATTGAAATCATCGACAGAAAAACAGGAGAAAATTTACCTGACGGCGAATGGGGTGAAATAGTTTTATCAACTTTACAAAGGCAGGCAATGCCCTTTTTGCGCTATCGCACCGGTGATATCGGCCGTTATCTACCAGGCTTTAACCCCAAGCGCCTGGATGTCTTGGTGCAGAGAATCAAAACCCCTAAATGTTTTGATGGACTCGACATTCATCAGTTGGATCAGATGGTTTTTTCCATCAGAGAAGTTTTGACTTATCGGGCCAGTTTAAACAAGCAGGGACTTCACTTAGAAATCTACACTTCTTTGAACGAAGCCCAATTGAAAAAACGATTAAAAGAGGTTTTACCCGATAATATTCCTTACACTTTTGCCCTTAAGACTTTAAATTTAGACAAAGGCAAAAGACGCATTCATCTTGAAATTTAAAATTTGAAGGAGGATATCTTATGGAATTCAAAAATGCCAGAGTGATCGCCAAAGCCAATATCTATTTTGATGGCAAAGTGACCAGTCGCACTATCTACACAGAAGACGGGGTCAGAAAGACCTTGGGTATATTCTTACCCGGAGAATACAGCTTCAACACCGATGCTGAAGAATTGATGGAAATTCTAGGGGGAAAAGTGGATATTCGCTTAGCCGGCCAAGAAGATTTTACCCTTTACACGGAAGGAACAGATTTTACCGTTCCGGCCAATTCCAGCTTTGATTTGAAAGTTTACGAAGTAACAGACTATTGCTGCACCTATAAATAAACTTCAAAACCCGGTGCTGTCATCAGGACCGGGTTTATAAGAAGCTGCGTTAGGTATTTTTTTACCATTCGTAAAGTTCTTTAAAAAAACCTATTGCGAATTTAAATCAATTCAAAAAATAGGGTCCTCTTGACTACCTATCGCTGATTCAAGTTCAATTCTTTAAAGTCAATGGAGGAGCGGGTTGGTTTGACTGCAATAAAGGAAACTTCTTCCAACACCTTGTTACTATTGTTTAAGCAAAATAATTAATCCTTAAGGAATAAACAAAGTAATTAGAAAACCCGTTCTTATGACAAAAAACAAGTTTTTTCAAAAACAACAAAACTATTAAAGCCCGAACAAATTTGATCATACTTTCCTAAAGTTAAAATGAAAGAGGGGAAAATTATGAAAACAGGAGCTGTTTTAGTAGCAGCAGGTCTTTCATCTCGGATGAAATCATTTAAGCCGATGTTACAATTAGCCGGCTCTACAGTAATCAAAACCGCCATTGAAACCTTAAAGAGCGCCGGCGTCAGCCCTATAATAGTGGTTACAGGCAGAGAGGCCGAAGTTCTTCAGCGCCATATTTCACCTTTAGGCGTTGAAACTGTTTACAATGAGCACTTCGCCACCACTGATATGTTTTATTCAGCCCGTTTAGGCATGAAGAAAATCAAAAATCGCTGTGACCGTTTCTTTTTCTTACCGGCCGATGTACCTCTCTTCGCCAAAAACTCCTTATTTGCTATGATGGGTTATTTTGATTATGCCCATTGCAGCTTGCTCCTTCCTCGTTATAAAGGCCAATTAGGCCACCCGGTTTTGATTAAAGAAACCCTGATCGATGAAATTTTAACTTATCAAGGAGATATGGGCTTAAAAGGAGCCTTAGATAATCTACAAACAGAAAAAGAAGTTCTGGATTTAGCCGATGCCGGCTTGGTTATGGATGCCGATCATCCCGAGGATTATCAGAAGTTAAAAAATTACGCTGCTCTAATGTCCTTGGAAGACCCTTTGAGTTTCGATCTGGATATAGTTTTTCGCCGCAAAGAACCCTTTTTTAACCTAGAAACCGCCTTTTTACTCAAGCAAATTGAAAAAGTCAATTCTTTACGACAGGCTTGCTTGAACATGAATATTTCCTATTCCAAAGGCTGGCGACTTTTAAAGGCAGCAGAAAGCCAGCTGGGCTTTCCCTTGCTGATCAGCCGCACCGGCGGGGTTAAAGGGGGAGAAAGCTCTTTAACCGAGGAAGGAAAAAGCTTCTTAGAAGATTATATTCAATTCTTTTTACAAATAGAAAAGAAGACAGAAGAGGCCTTTCATCGTTTTTTTGCCGAAAACTTTGAAATCAAATTGAAAGATGCCTCAGAATTAGAATAATCTTTTTAATAAATCCTAGATTACCAAACTCCCTATCAATGCTTTCTAAAAGTTTTAAAAGGGAGGACAGAATTGCTGCTTAGACTTTATTTATTACCTAGCTTTTTTTAAAAACCTAGGTGCTAACTTAAACTTGAAATTCTCGTAAAAACTTAGGCTTCAGCCTGACTATTTTAAAGTAAATCTTGAAATCGAGGAGGTAAAACCAAGATGAATCAAAAGCTTTTTCTAAGCGGACCTTCCCAAAAGGGAAAAAGCTACCATTTGCGCTCTCTTTTGCCCAAAATCAAAGTTGAAATTGGGGGCTTTCAAGTAAAACGAGTTAAAGATCAAAATGAATTAATCGGTTTTGCTCTTTTACCTCCAGATTTTACCCTACCTGAAGAAATTCAAAAACATCAGCTCAAAGCTGAAATGTTCTTAATCAGAACAGAAACTGGCCTGGAATTTAAAGAAGAAGTCTTCAGCGAACAGTTTTTGGCCGCCATTGAGCAAGGCGAGATGCTCTACTTAGATGAAATCGGGGGCATCGAATTAAAAATTGAAAGTGTAAGAAAGAGGATCTATCAACTATTAAAAGAGCCAAGGCCGATTCTAGGAGTCTGGAAATCGAAAGAAAATGCTTGGCGTTTAGTCGAAGAGGGCAAAGTCGACCCCGGCTTTTTACCTCTACACCATAGCTTGGAAGAAAAAATAGACCAAAGGCATTTACTCTTAAGCTTTGACAAGAAAAAACACTGGGCTGAACGCTATTTGCAAATTTTAGGCTTGCATCGAGATCTTCCCGGTAGAAAGTACTGCTGTCAAATCTTGCAAAACTTACCTGAAAATATCAAGCAGCATTCCTTAGCTGTGACAAAATTAGTCTATCCCTTAGCCCTTTCTTTTGGTCTGGAAAACCCTGAATATCTGATCCAAGCTGCTCTTTTACACGACGCTAAGCGCTTAGAACCTGATCATGCCAAAGTGATGGCAGCTGAATTAGAAGATCAATATCCTTTTTTAGCCTCTTTAATCGAAACTCACATGGTTTTGCCTCAAGAGTTTTACAATCAAGCCCATGCAGTGCTATGGCTAGCCGACAAAAGCAGCCTCGAAGATGAATACGTCCACCCGCAGGAGCGCTTTTTGGTCTCAAAGGAAAAATACGGCATGACCCCCATGATCAAAAAGAACCTTGAAACACTTGCGGCCATGAATTTGCCAAAAAACTGGCAGCCCAAAGATCTAATCAACACAGGAGGTAGAGATGAAAAAGATTTTTTCGGTTTTACACGATGCAATTTTAACTAATGACACAGTTTTAGTCCAAGTAGTAGCTGATTCCGGTTCTACACCCAGAGGTTCCGGAGCTGCCATGGTGATTACAGAAACCGGGCTTTTGACCGGCACCATCGGCGGTGGCGCTGTCGAGTATAAATCCCAGGGCTTAGCTGCCCAATTATTAAAAGATCAGACCAACTTTATCTCCGAATTTTCTTTAAAGGAAGAGGACATAGAAGATTTAGACATGATTTGTGGCGGTGATGTTAAAGTCTTCTTCCGTTTTATCCAGCAGGGTGATGAAGAAGTCTTAAAGCTCTTAAAAGCAGGCCTGGAAAGCTTTGAACAAGGCAAAAAGAGCTGGTTTTTCTTAGATTTAAAGCAAGGAGGCTTCGGCCTTTACACAGAGGCAGCTGGCTTCAACGGACAGTTTGAGCTGGCTGAGCCTGAAGAATATTTGAACAACAAACCTTTAGTAAAAGCAGATATATATTGTCAGCCTTTAAACCGAGGAGGTAAAGTTGTCGTTTTCGGCGGAGGCCATGTGGGTCAAGAACTGGTGCCTATTTTGAGTAAAATCGGCTTTGACGTTCAGGTCTTCGATGATCGGCCTGAGTTTTTGACGGAAGCAGTTTTTCCAACGGCGACCCAGCGCATTTTAGGCGACTTTGATAACATCTATGATTTCGTTGATTTAAAAAAGGAAGATTATGCCATCGTCATGACCAGAGGACATGCTTTCGATTTAATTGTGCAACGACAATTACACCAAAAAACCTTGACCTATTTAGGAGTCATTGGCAGTAGACGCAAAATGTCCCAAGTCTTTGCTACTTTAAAAGAAGAAGGTATAAGTCAAGAAGAGTTGGATCAAGTTTTTACACCCATAGGTTTGAACATTTTAGCTGATACCCCTGCTGAAATAGCCATCTCGATCGCTGCTGAATTGATTCAACACAGAGCTCAATTGAGGAACAAAAAATGATCACTCCAAGAAAACCCAAGCTGGTTTTATTGGGTTTTAGCCTTTTACTATTGCTCTTAATCTTCTTTTCTTTTTTTCTAGGTCGCTATCCCATAGAGCTAGAGCAAGTAGCAGATCTGCCCAATAAATTAATAGCCAGCTGGTTCAACCAAGTAAATTTAAATTTAACGCCTGACGAAACGGTTCTCTACAACATCCGTTTTCCCCGCATCTTAGCAGCTCTTGTTGTTGGAGCTTCTCTTTCTGCTGCCGGAGCTGCCTACCAAGGTGTTTTTCAAAATCCCATGGCTTCTCCCGATGTTTTAGGAGCTTCTGCCGGAGCTGCTTTTGGTGCTGCCCTAGCCATCTTGTGGCGTTTTTCCAATCAAGGCATTCTGCTTTCCGCTTTCTTTTTCAGCTTGCTCACGGTCTTTTTAGTTTGGACGATTGGCCAAAGAACCAAAGGTTCAAGAGTCTTAGGCCTGATTTTAGCGGGAATCATGATCAGCTCCCTCTTTTCTGCCGGAACTTCGTTTATCAAACTGGTTGCTGACCCCTTAGATCAACTTCCGGCCATCACCTATTGGTTAATTGGCAGCTTAAGCGGGGTTAAACGCTCTCAAGTCCTGTTTGTTCTACCCTTCATGGTCTTAGGTGCCATTATTCTAATTGCCCTGCGCTGGCGCCTAAATCTCTTGACCTTGGGAGATGAGCAAGCTCAAAGTTTAGGCTTAAACCCGCAAAGATTGCGCCTGATTGCCATAATTTCTTCCACCTTGTTGACTGCTTCCTCAATCGCCATCAGCGGCATGATCGGTTGGGTTGGCCTGGTCATCCCCCATCTTTCCCGGCGGATTATCGGCAGCGACTACCGTTATTTAATGCCTCTGAGCATGATTTTCGGTGGCACTTTTCTCTTAGCTGTCGATAATATCTCCCGCAATCTTTTGAGCATCGAAATCCCTATAGGCATTCTGACTGCCTTCGTGGGAGCCCCCTTCTTCATCTTTTTAATCACAGCCAAGGAGGGAAATCTATGAGCATAAAAGTAGAAAACCTCTCCTATTCCTATCCAGACCTAGCGGTCTTGAAAGATCTTTCTTTCACTGCTCCTGAAGAAAAGATGCTGGCTGTTTTAGGACCAAATGGAGTGGGAAAAAGCACTTTGTTCAAATGTTTATTGGGCTTAAGACCTAATTACCAGGGGAAAATCAGTCTTTATGACCAGGATATAAAGAAATTAAACCCCAAGGAACTGGCCCGACACATTGCCTACATACCCCAAATTGAGCGGAGCAGTTTTCATTACACAGTCAAAGAAACGGTTTTGATGGGAACAACGGCAGCCCTAGGTTTTTTTGCTCAGCCTGGGCTAGAGCAAGAAAGACGAGTCGAGGAGGTTCTTACTGGCTTGGGTTTGAACCACTTGATTTATCGAGATTTCCAAACTTTGAGCGGGGGCGAAAGCAAACTGGTCATGTTAGCTCGAGCTTTGGTGCAAGGAGCGAAAATTTTAATCATGGATGAGCCCACAGCTGCCCTAGACTATGGCAACGCTTTACGAGTCATGGCGATTTTGCAAGACCTGACCAAAAGAGGCTACACCCTTTTATATTCCACTCACGATCCCAACCAAGCTTTAAACTTTTCGGATAGTGTGCTAGCCCTCTATGACGGAGAAATCTCAGCCTATGGCTCAACCGAAAAGGTCATGACCTCGGAACTTTTGCATCGCCTCTACCAGGTCAAGGTGCGCATTGACCAATTGGAAGATGGAAACAGAATCTGTATCCCTTTAGAAATTTGAAAACAAATCCTTGCTGATTGAATTTTAAAGATTTTGATTTTTTAATTTGGCAAGACGAAAATGATTTGCTCCTTTCTAACTCACTCTTGATAATTATTTATCAGGCATAGTTTTTCTATTAAAGAAGTAAATGAAAATCAAATTGCAAATTTTAAGCTGCTATTGAAAAATTAAGCTCTCATTTCAATTTTAAAATCAAACGATTTTTTATTAAGGTTATAAAAATCCAACCTTTATTATTTTGATTCCATTATAAAGGAGAAAAAGATGAAAAAACTTTTGACTATGATGCTCGTTTTCGCCCTGCTCTTCACAGCCTGCAATAACCCAACACCTCCTCAAGAGGAAGATCCAATTAAAACATTTAGCTTTACTGACTCGGTGGGCCGAGAAGTGGAACTGCCGGAAAATATCGAGAGAATCGCAGCCTCAGGCCAACTGTCCCAGATGTATCTCTTTCCCTTGTGTCCAGAATTACTGATCGGTATTGCTAACCCCTGGGTAGAAGAATCTTTAATTTATGTTCCGGAAGAATACCGCGAATTGCCTGTTTTAGGCCAGTTTTATGGCACCGGCACCATGAATATGGAAGAGGTGATAAAAGCAGCCCCACAGGTCATTATTGACGTTGGAGAGGCAAAGAAGTCCATTGTCGAAGACATGGACGAAATCATGGAACAAGTCAATATCCCTACCATTCACATTGAAGCCAGCAGCAGTTTAAGCCCTGAAGCTTTTCGCACTTTAGGTAAACTATTAAAACGAGAAGAAAAAGCCGAAGAGCTGGCAGTCTTCATTGAAGAAACATTGAATCTAGTGGAAACAACCATCCAAGGCCGAGAAAAGAAAGACGTTCTCTATCTTTTAGGCAATAAAGGTTTACAGACTTTAGCCGAAACCAGCTTTCACGCTGAGGCTCTCGACCTAGTGGCCAATAATGTGGCTGTGGTCGAGCAGGTTTCCTTTAAAGGCTCCGGTAATGAAATCGATTTTGAACAGATTCTCTTGTGGCAACCGGAAGTACTTTTCTTTGCCCCTGACAGCATCTATGAGCAAATTGCCACAGATCAAACCTGGCAAAACTTAGCTGCTGTAAAAAATGGCAATTATCATTACGTGCCCGGCTTACCCTACAACTGGGTGACCAATCCTCCTTCAGTCAATATGTATTTAGGTCTTTTGTGGCTGACTGATTTACTCTATCCTGAGCAAGAAAATTTCGATTTCAGCTCCAAAGCCCAAGAGTATTATAAAATATTTTATGATTATGATTTGAGCTTAGATGAATTAGCTGCTCTATTGAATCCTTAGAAGGTGATTTTATGTGGAATTTGTATGAAGATTTATTGAGGCCCATACCCGAAGGTATAGTCGTTGAAAGGGCTATTTTAGGAGCTACCTGGTCCTTTGTTTTAGCAAAAAAAGAAAAAGAAGAATACTTTGGTATAGCTTCAAGCATCTTACTTCCCGGACCCAGTCAGGAAAAACTCAACTGGTCTGGTGCTGATCTAAAGGATTTAGCTGGTAAAATCAAGTCTTGGAATTTTAAAGAGGCTTCTTTGGCTCTAGCCGCCATCAATGCCTTTTATCAAAGCAAAGAAAATATAGAAAATATTAAAAATAATAGTGATTACCAATTGATTTCCGATCAAGATGCTTTTTTAGCCTATAAAAGCCAAGCAGAAAATAAAAAAATAGCCTTTATTGGCCATTTCCATAGTCTTGAAAATTATCTTGACAAAGATTCTGATCTAATTGTTTTAGAAAAAGAACCAAAAACAGGTGATTATCCCGATTCAGCAGCTGAATTTTTACTTGCAGACAGGAATATCGTCTTCATAACAGCCAGCACTTTAATCAATAAAACTCTGCCTCGACTTTTAGAATTGACTAAACATGCTAAAGTTATTTTAAGCGGCCCTTCCAGTCCCCTGACACCGATTTTATTCGAATATGGAATCAAAGAATCATCTGGTTTTATCATTGAAAATCATGAAAAAGCAGCAAAGATCATTGCTTCAGGAGAACACAAAAGAGTCTTTCAACAAGGCCAAAAGGTCAGATTATTAAAGAGTAATAAATAGAATTATATCGAGCATATTTCAAGACATATTTCAACAAAGTCAATTTCGTTTTCTTTAGGTAGCAGCTAAAAGTATTGTCTCAAGTGAACATAATCAAGTCTTTCAGTATGGTCAACAAGACTGTATTTTAATCAGCCACAAACAGTAATATCTCAGACAAACTTAAAAATGAATTTGAGCAGAGTTAAAACATTCAATCGAGAATTTAAAAGCTAAAAAACATTGTAAAGGAGGCTACAATTTGACGGAAATCAAACGCTGCCCTTGGGCTAATGATCCTTATTCCATCGAATACCATGATAAAGAATGGGGCAAAATCAATTTAGATGAAAATCACCTCTTTGAGCTTTTAATCTTAGAGGGTTTTCAAGCCGGTTTAAATTGGGCTACTATTTTAAGAAAAAGAGAAGCTTTTAAAAGAGCTTTCGATCACTTTGATCCGGAAAAAGTTGCTCTCTATGAAGAAGAAAAAATCAATGAACTGATGCAAAACGAAGAAATTATAAGAAACTCGTTAAAAATTAAAGCAGCCATTACAAATGCTAAAGCCTTTCTAAAAACACAAGAAGAGTTTGGCAGTTTTGCTAAATATATCTGGGCTTTTACTGACCAGCAACAAATCGTCAATAACTGGCAGAGCTGGGAGGAAGTTCCGGCTAAAACAGAATTATCCGAAAAAATCAGCAAAGACTTAAAGAAACGAGGGTTTAAATTTGTCGGCCCGGTTATAGTCTATTCCTATCTAGGGGCAATTGGCATTATCAACGATCATTTAATCGATTGTCCTTTTCGCTAAATTACTTCTTTTTAAAACTTCAAGAAAAAAACAGCCTGTCCTGTGAATTCACAAGATAGGCTGTTTGAATTTTTTATATGATTTTAAAATTTGACCTTAGTCAGTGATCTTTCAAAGCTTCCTAAAAAAATATTTTTTCATTCCCTCTGCTCAAAACTTTCATACTTGTTGAATTTGAACATGAAGTCAGGTATTTAAGACCAAACAAAATCTTTATGTTCAATAACCTCAGCAGAGTAAATTTTGTAAAACTTGAAGCTAAGCCGAATCTGCCAAAAGAGGTTTCAAAAAACTTCAACTAAATCTCGGCTTCTTCTTGAGTTCCTACCACTTTAGCTAAGCCAACCACTTCATCACCATCATCCATACGCATTATGGTAACACCTTGTGTAGTTCTGCTCATCTGTGAGATTCCGGAAACCGAAGTGCGGATGATTATTCCATTGATGGTGATGACCATAACGTCATCTCCTTCTCTAACCATGCGAACACCGGCAATAGGACCGGTTTTTTCAGTGCGTCGCATGACTAAAACACCTTTACCGCCTCTGCCTTGGCAGCGATATTCTCTGATCGGGGTTCTTTTGCCAAAGCCATTAGAGGTGATTACTAGAAGATCGGCATCGTCGTTTGCTACTTCCATGGCTATGACTTCATCGTCGGAGTCTAGGTTTATACCCTTGACACCCATGGTAACTCGACCCATATTGCGCACATCGGTAGAGCTAAAGCGAATTGCATTGCCGCCTCTGGAAGCTAAAACAATATTGGATTCTTCATCAACAAAGCGCACGCCGATCAGATCATCTCCATCGTTTAATCTGATCGCTTGAATTCCGCCTTTACGAATATTCAAAAACTGATCCAAAGCGGTTTTTTTGACTATACCGTTTTTAGTGGCAAAGAGCAGGGAGCGCTCATCGTCAAAATCTTTAATCGCTAAAACAGCTGTGATTTTTTCTCTGGTGCTAATATTCAACAGATTGATGATATTAGTTCCTCTGGCTTGACGACTGGCTTCAGGCACTTCGTAAACCTTACTCTGATACACCTTTCCTTTATCGGTAAAGAAGAGCAAGAAATGGTGAGTAGTCGTAATGAAAAGATTCTCAACAAAATCTTCTTCTCTTGTGCCCATAGCAGTTACCCCTTTACCGCCTCTTCTTTGACTGCGATAGGTAGTAGAAGGCAATCTCTTAATATAACCATGATGGGTCAAGGTTACTACGACTTCTTCTTCTGCTATTAAATCTTCTATATTCAATTCCCCTTCGTCTGGAACGATTTCAGTTCTTCTTTGATCGCCGAAGGTATCTCTAATGGCTGTTATTTCTTCTTCAATGACTGTTTTCAAGACTGTTTCATCGGCTAGAATTCCACTCAAGCGTGCAATTTCTTCCATAACTTTTTTGTATTCTGCTTCTAAACGTTCTAACTCTAAATTTGTCAGGCGGCGCAAACGCATATCCAAAACAGCAGTAGCC
>JAAYKD010000080.1 GCA_012522585.1 Bacillota bacterium
ATGGGTGAGTTGGAAGTTGAAGACAGAGATGGAGCCTATTATTTAAATGATGGAACTCTGGCTGGCAGCAAGCTGACCATGGTCGATGCTCTGTCCAATGCTATCAAATTAGGTGGTGTAGCCTTACAGGCTGCCGTCAAGATGGCTACTTTAACACCGGCTCAGGCTATGGATATCGATTCCTTTAAAGGCAGCTTGACCCCCGGTCATGATGCTGATCTAGTAGTCTTGGACGATCGTCTGGAAATACAGCAGGTTTGGAGTTTAGGACGCAGACATGTCTGATTTCCCGTTGGAGGGAAAAATATGAATGAAAAATTTTCAACTAAAATAGTCAAAGTGAATTCAACTAAAAATCATCAATATATAAAAGCAGCGGTGGAATTTCTCAAGCAGGGAATTCCTATTGCTTTTCCTACGGAAACTGTTTATGGCCTGGGAGCATCAGCTTTTGATCAGGCGGCCATCGAGAGAATTTTTAAAATCAAAGGAAGGCCTCAGGACAATCCTCTGATCGTCCATGTGGCCAACCAAGAAATGGTCTCGATAGTTGCTCAGATCAACCCTCAGGCTGAAAAGCTCATGGAGGTCTTTTGGCCCGGGCCTTTGACTTTGATTCTGCCAAAAAAAGAAGGGCTGGCCCCCAGTGTTTCCGCCGGCTTGGACAGTGTTGGGGTGCGCATGCCCAATCATCCGATCGCTTTGAATTTAATTGAAGCATTCGGTCAAGCCCTGGCAGCCCCCAGTGCCAACATCTCAGGTAAACCAAGCCCGACCCAGGCCCAGCATGTATGGGCAGACTTGCAGGGCAAGGTTCCTCTTATTTTGGATGGAGGAGCCACTGAGCAGGGGGTGGAATCGACGGTTTTGGATTTGAGCAAAGACCAACCGGCAATTTTGCGGCCGGGAGTCATCACTTTCGAGATGCTCTCCTCTTATCTACCCGATTTAGAAGAAGCAGAAGCTAGATTAAGGGATGAAGAAGCGCCTTTGTCCCCTGGGATGAAGTATCGTCATTATGCTCCCCAAGCTCAGATCAATCTATATTGGGGAGAGGAAAATCAGGTCTGTTCCCTGATGGCCCAACATCTTGACCAGGCTCAAGCTCAAGATAAGAAAACGGCTGTGATCATAACTTCTTTCCCTTGTCAATTAGAAGGGGATCTTAATTTTAATGTGTATTCAGCTAATACTGATCAAATGCTGGCTGCTACGGCTAAACATCTGTTCGAATACTTTCGTTTAGCCGATAATCTGGGAATCGACCTTATCTTGCTGCAGGGGGTAATTGAGAAGGATTTAGGTCGGGCTTTGATGAACAGAATGAGGAAAGCTGCAAAGGAGAGGTACATCTTTGAATAATCAAACAAAAAGCAGAGAAGAAAACTCTTTGAAAGTGCTCTTCGTCTGCACGGGCAATACATGCCGGAGCCCGATGGCTCAGGCCATTGCCGAAAAACTACAGTCTGAGGATGCACAATTGCCCTCAATTAAATACTGTTCCGCCGGTCTAATGGCTTTTGAAGGAGATTCTATCAGCCCCTTAGCCGTTCGGGTTTTATCTGAATCTGGTATAGATTTTTCCCAGCACCAGGCACATCGGCTGACTTCTGAAATGCTGGCTCAGGCAGATTTAATCTTGACCATGACAAATGCCCAGCGCAATGCACTCTTAGAGCTGGATGATTCTCAAATAGCCAAAACATTTGTTTTAAATCGCTATATCAATGTAGAGCCGGTGGATATAGCTGATCCTTTCGGTGGGTCAGAAGAAACCTATAGACAAACAGCCAATGCATTGCACAATAGTATCGGCGAACTCTTGGAAAAATTTAAAAATAGTCTTGCTCAAGATTGATAACGACTCTATTTAATGGGTAAAAGGAGAGAAATAAAAATGAAGATAGCTTTAGCTGCCGATCATGGCGGATTTGATCTTAAGGAAATGATCAAAGAGCATTTAAAGCAAAAAGGATTTCAAATTGAGGATTTTGGGACATACGACCTGGAATCAGTTGATTATCCCGATTATGCCAAGCCAGCTGCTAGGGCAGTAGCTCAAGGCAAAGCAGATTTTGGTATTCTGGTTTGTGGTACCGGTATCGGTATGAGCATAGCTGCCAACAAACAAGCTGGTGTGCGAGCTGCTTTAGTCCACGATTTGTTCAGCGCCCAGGCTACCAGAGAACACAATGACAGCAATGTTTTGTGTCTGGGAGCTCGCATTATCGGCAGCTCTTTAGCTTTAAGCATTGTCGATACTTGGTTGGCAACTGAGTTTAGCGGTGGTAGGCATCTGCCTCGAGTCGAAAAACTGGAGAATTTGCCTCAAGAAGAAGCAGCTAAACTGGATCCGACAGCTCTCAAACAAGAAGCCGAAGATGTGGTTTTGGAAATTGTAGAAAAAGGCAAAATGCAACCGGGTCAACTTTTGGTTGTAGGTTGCAGCACCAGTGAAATCAGAGGAAAGCGGATTGGTTCAGATTCCAGCGCTGAGACAGCAGCCTATGTTTATCAAGGTTTAGTCAGTGCCGCTGAAAAGACGGGAATTTTATTAGCCTTTCAAGGCTGTGAACATATTAACCGATCTCTAGTCGTGCCAAAACAGTTTGCTGAGAAATACGATCTGACTCAGGTCAATGTCATTCCCGTAGCTGAAGCAGGTGGAGCTATGTCGGCTCATGCCTATAAAAACTATCCCGATTCCATAGTCGTCAGTGACTTAGGTGGAAGGGCTCATGCCGGTTTGGATATAGGCAATACTTTTATCGGCATGCATTTGCGTAAAGTAGCAGTGCCTCTGCGCTTAAATCACAACAGCATAGGCGAAGCCCTTGTTCAGGCAGCCTATACCCGATTACCCTTGGTGGGTGGTCAAAGAGCGGTTTACAGCCTGGCTCAAGAACCCAATCGCTCATAAATTGTGCAGCTTACTTTTCTTAAGATTTTAAGAAAGCTGAATATACAAGAAACAAATTATAGGAGGAATTTTTTATGAAAATCAATGACTTTCCCGAATTGCGTCAAATCGATCCGGAAATAGCCGAATCCATTGATCTGGAATTTGCCAGACAAAAAGCTCATATTGAGCTGATTGCTTCGGAAAATTTTGTCAGCAAAGCAGTTATGCAAGCAGCCGGCTCTGTTTTGACCAACAAATATGCTGAAGGTTATCCTGGCAGACGCTATTATGGTGGTTGTGAATTTGTTGATATTGCTGAAAATCTGGCTCGCGACCGGGCTAAAAAAATATTTGGTGCAGATCATGCCAATGTCCAGCCCCATTCCGGTTCTCAAGCCAACACCGGAGTTTATATTGCTGTCTTAGAACCGGGTGATACGGTTCTGGGTATGGATTTGTCTCACGGTGGTCATTTGACCCATGGTTCTCCTGTAAATATTTCGGGAATTTTATACTATTTCGTTGCTTATGGTGTGGATAAAGAAACTGGACGCATCGATTATGATGAAGTCTTGCGCATTGCTAAAGAATGTAAGCCCAAAATGATCGTTGCCGGTGGCTCCGCTTATTCCAGAGAAATCGATTTCAAACGCTTTGGTGAGATTGCCAAAGAAGTCGGCGCTATGTTTATGGTGGATATGGCTCATATTGCCGGTTTGATTGCTGCTGGTTTGCACAATAACCCAGTGCCTCATGCTGACTTTGTCACAACAACCACTCATAAAACTTTACGTGGCCCCAGAGGCGGCATGATCCTTTGTAAGAAAAAGTATGCCCGAGATATCGACAGAGCCATGTTCCCCGGTATTCAAGGTGGCCCTCTCATGCATATCATTGCTTCCAAAGCTGTGGCCTTCAAAGAAGCTATGACAGATGAATTCGTAGAATATCAGAAGCAAGTCATTAAAAACGCTCAGGCTTTAGCCGATGGTTTGGTCAAAAGAGGATTCAATCTGATTTCTGACGGAACTGACACTCACCTCATGCTGGTTGACTTGCGCAACAAAAACATTACCGGTAAAGATGCAGAAGCACTTTTAGAAAAAGTTCATATTACCTGTAATAAAAACACGGTCCCCTTTGAGACAGTCAGTCCCTTCGTGACCAGTGGAGTTCGCTTAGGTACCCCTGCCGTGACCAGCCGCGGTTTCGACGAAGCAGCCATGGATAAAATTGCTGAAATTATCGACCTGGCCATCGACAACAGAGACGATGAAGCTGTCTTAGATAATTGCCGCAACATGGTCGAAGAACTGTGCAAAAAATTCCCCCTCTATGACGAGCAGTAAAATGACCACTCTTTACTTGATCAGACATGCCCAGTCGGACAGTTCAGTCAGAGACGATAACTTAAGACCTTTGACCGAAGCGGGCCAGAGACAGGCTGAAGCC
>JAAYKD010000081.1 GCA_012522585.1 Bacillota bacterium
CCTTGACAGGAGCTCTTTTCTTTTTTCTATCTATTAACTAGTCATCTATTTCTACTTCCCAGCTGAGGATCTTGCCGGTTGTGGCATTTATTTCATACTCGTATTCATAGCCGTCGTATTTAAACTCGACTTCGTAAATGACTATGCCATCTTCTGTGTCTAGCTCGACTTCTAGTTTATAAATCTGTTCTTCGCTCAAGCCTGCATGCTTGAGGGCTATGTCTTTGGCTGCAATTATTCCTATGTAATTGCCACTTGGGCCCTCATAGTTTGGCTTGCCATTGCTTGTATCGCCTGTTGGCTTTATTCTTTTAATTTCAATTTTTATTATTTCACCGGTTTTAGCGTCTATATCGTATTCATATTTTTCATCTTCGGTTTTTAACTCGACTTCATAGACTAAACGGCCCTTTTCATAATCCATCTCAATTTCTATTATTTCGATTATATCCACATGAACATGGACTGCGTTTAAAGCAATTTGCCGGGCCTCTTCCTTGCTAATATAGATTTGATCTGGCCTATCATTGCTTGTTTCATCTATTGGTTTTTTGTTTTTAATTTCAATCTCTACTATTTCACCGGTTTTAGCATCAATGTCGTATTCATATTCTATATCTTCAGATTTTAGCTCCACTTCATAAACTAAACGGCCTTTTTCATAATCCATTTCAATTTCTAATTTGTCTATCTTGTTGATATGAACACCGGAGGCCAATAAAGCGATTTGGCGTTCTTTTTCTTTGCCCAGGTAAAAGTCGTTGGCCTGACCCTTGCTGTTTACCCCTTCTAACTGGGCAAATTTATCTTTAATCAGTAAATTCAGGTCGTTGATGCTGAGCCCCGCCAAATCTTCAAAAGCGAAGTTTGTATCTGCCTTGACGAAGGAATCAACCAAGGCGGCTTTACCAACAGAGATTTGGTGCTTTTCTGCCAGCTCTTTTATTTTTTCATCTTCCAAAATGTTTTGACTGAGCACTGCTCCCTCAACATCGTATTGTTTGAGCAATTCGTCCACCTCTTGGCTTAAATGAGCCTGCAGCTGTGGGCCTTTTTCTTTATTGTTGCTATCGACAGAAATCAATATGGAATTTTTGAGGCTGGTCAAATATCCGTTTTTGACCATGGACCCGATCAGGGCATTGACTGTTATATCCAGGTCGGTGTTTTTAAAATTCATATCTTCTATGACCGCTATGCCTTCCTCGTTTAGGCCCATAACCTCCCTAACTTTATCATTGCGGTTGATCTTTATTTCTATGCTGGGGTTGACATCAAGGTTGATTACCGACTCGGTTATTAAATTGTTCATAAAGCCTTGGGCGCCAAAGACTATAGCAAGGGTAAGAGCGACGGGCACCAAGATCTTAGTCCAATTTGACTTAAGTTTCGTCAGCCAGCTTTCTTTGTAAACAAGTTCTTCGTTGGTTGTTTCTGTTGCTATCATGGTTTCAAATCCTCCATCGGTTTCTTGCATATATTGGAGGACTGCCGGCAAAACATCAGGCGTATTCACTTCAATTGAGCGCTTTAGCCTTTGCTTAATATTATCGTTAGTTATTTTCATTTGCCTCCTCCTTTACGCGTTTTTTTAATTTTGACAAGGCGCGGTAGTTTTTTGACAAGGTAGTAGATAAAGGCAAGTCGAGTATTGCGGCTATTTCTTTAAATTTTAGCCCGACAACGCTGTTTAAGGTTATAATTTGCCTTTCTTCTAGGGTAAGGGTGTTGAGCATAGCCTTTAAAACCAGATTATCGATGCTGGCTTCGGTAAAATCTTTGGCTGTGCCCACCCATTCTTCTTCTAGGCTCAGCTCTTGAGCCGATTTTCGCCCTAGAGTGTTGTAGCTTAAGTTTTTTACAATGGTCAGCACCCAGGCCATGGGTTTGTTCTGACTCTTGTATCTGCTGGCAGATTGATAGACCCTAATATATGTTTCTTGCATGATATCTTCGGCTAAATGCTGCTGCTTTAAAATTGAAAGAGCAAAGCCGTAAACAGAGC